>NZ_CP117466.1:692500-992500 GCF_028621715.1 Paracoccus marcusii
CAGGATCGCGCGTTGCTGACCGATCATCTCCTCGGGGCGCACCAGCGTCTCGAACTCGACGAACTTGGCACTGGGCTGGACGCCGACCTTGGCCAGCACGGATGCCAGCGGCACGCCGATCCACGGAACGACCATCGACCACGCCTCGACGCAGCGCAGGCGATAGATGCGTTCCTCCAGCGCGTTGTCGGGGGCCAGATCCTCGACACCATAGCTGCCCGGGCGGTCGACCAGGCCCGCCACCTCCACGGACCAGGGATCGGTGGTTAGCGCGCCCGCATTGCGCGCCGGATCCTCCTTGCCCGTCCCGAATTCGTAAAAGTTGTTGTAGTTGGTGATCTCCTCGAAGGTGTTCGGCGTCTGGTCGGTCGACAGCGGGGACGGGCGTGCATTGATCGTCTGCGCGCGGACCAGTCCGGGCAGGGCCACGGCGGCGGCCCCTGCGGCCATGAATTTTCGACGGTCCAGAAAGATCCTGTGCGGCGTGACGTCAGACCAGTTCAGCTTCATCATGTCCTCCGATCGGGCTGCCCCAACGGGGCGGTACCCCTGCGTTATCGCATGATCCACGCAGGGGGTTGCGCAAATGATGCATCACGTTCGGTTGACTGTTCGCTGCAGGGCACCTGTTCGTTACAGGCGCGGCGCGAATTATTCGACGCGCTCGATCTCGGCCCGGAAGGCGTCGGCGAACCGCTCCATGCGCGGCGCGTCCAGGTGGCGCGCCAGTCCATCGACGCCGGCGGGGCGGCTTTCCGCGATGCGCTTGATCTGGGCGGTCGAACAGGACAGCGGCTTGTCGGTGCCGTCGGGGCCGCGCTGCAGGTCCAGCTGCACGGCCATCAGCCGGTCGAACAGCGCGCCTTCGGGACGCCCGGCCAGAGCGCGCCGTGCCGGGTGCATCTCGGGCTGCGCCCCCGCGATGACCTCCAGGAAGGCGCGGCCAAAACTGTCCAGCTTCTTTGCGCCCACGCCGCCGACCCGCGCCATCTGGTCCAGGTCCTGCGGCCGCTTCTCGGCCATCTCGATCAGGGTGCGGTCGGGGAAGATGACATAGGCCGGCACGCGCGCCGCCTCGGCCAGGGCGCGCCGCTTGGCCTTCAGCGCGGACAGAAGGGGCTCGTCCTCCTCCGATACCTGGGTGCGCAGGACGTTGGCAGGCTTGGCGCCCTTGGTCGTGTCCTCGCGCAGCGTCACGCTCTCCTCGCCGCGCAGGATCGGATGCGCGGTCTCGGTCAGGTGCAGCGCGCCGTGGCGTTCGGGGTCGGGGCGGCACAGGTCCAGCCCCATCATCTGCCGGAAGATCGCCTGCCACTGCCCGCGCCCGTGTTCGCGCCCCACGCCGAAGGTCGGCAGCTGGTCATGGCCGCGCTCGCGGACCTTGTCCGTGGTGGTACCGGTCAGGATGTCGATCAGGTGGCCGCTGCCAAACCACTCCCCGGTGCGGACCATCGCCGACAGCGCCTTGCGGACCGCCAGCGTCCCGTCGAACAGCTTGGGCGGGCTCTGGCACAAGTCGCAATTGCCGCAGTCGCGGTCCATCTCCTCGCCGAAATAGGCCAGCAGGCGGCGGCGGCGGCATCCTGTCGCCTCGGCCAGACCCAGCAGCGCGTTCAGACGTGCATGATCGCCGGCCTTGCGGGCGCTGTCGCCCAGGCCCTCGTCGATCTGGGTGCGGCGCAGGCGGATGTCGTCGGGACCGTAGAGGGTCAGCGTATCCGCCGGATCACCGTCGCGGCCCGCACGCCCGATCTCCTGGTAATACCCCTCGATGGATTTCGGCAGGTCGGCATGCAGCACCCAACGGATGTCGGGCTTGTCGATGCCCATTCCAAAGGCCACGGTCGCCACGACGATCAGCCCGTCCTCGGTCTGAAACCGCGCCTCGGCCTCGCGCCGGGCCTCGGCCTCCAGGCCGGCATGATAGGCGATGGCCGGATGGCCCGCCTCGCGCAGCGCCTGCGCCAGGCTTTCGGTCCGCGCGCGGGCGCCGCAATAGATGATGCCCGACTGACCCCGGCGCGCGGCGGCATAGGCCAGGACCTGGGTGCGGGGGCTGTTCTTGGGCTGGAAGGCCAGCCGGATGTTTGGCCGGTCGAAGCCGCGCAGGAAGGTCACGGGGGCCTGTCCGTCGAACAGGCGGGTGACGATCTCGGCCCGCGTTTCCACGTCCGCAGTGGCGGTGAACGCCGCCAGCGGCACGTCCAGCGCGCGCTTCAGATCGCCGATGCGCAGATAGTCGGGGCGGAAGTCATGGCCCCACTGGCTGACGCAATGCGCCTCGTCCACCGCGATCGCCGTGACGCCCGCCCGGCGCAAGAGGTTCACCGTGCCCCCGGATGCCAGCCGTTCGGGCGCCATGTACAGCACCTTCAGCCGCCCCTCGGAGATGGCCGAAAACACCGCGTCGGTTTCGGCCTCGGTGTTGCCGCTGGTCAGTGCGCCCGCCTCGACCCCCGCTTCGC
Source organism: Paracoccus marcusii (assembly GCF_028621715.1). NCBI lineage: Bacteria > Pseudomonadati > Pseudomonadota > Alphaproteobacteria > Rhodobacterales > Paracoccaceae > Paracoccus > Paracoccus marcusii. Next base: position 694,966 of record NZ_CP117466.1, read on the forward strand.
GCAGCGCGCGCACTTGATCGCGCATCAGCGCGATCAGTGGAGAGATGACCACCGTCACGCCTTCGCGCATCAGCGCGGGCAGCTGGAAGCACAGCGACTTGCCGCCGCCCGTCGGCATGATCGCCAGCACGTCGCGGCCTGCGGCCACCGCCTCGACGATCTCTTGCTGTCCGGGGCGGAAACCGTCGAATCCCCAGACCTGGCGCAGCAGGTCCGTTGACATCACATGCCGTAGAAGAAGCCCGCGTTGTTCGCCAGGGCGCGCTGCGCGATGATGATGATGATGAAGACGACCAGCGGCGCCAGATCCAGCCCGCCGGTATTGGGCAGGATGTTCCGGATCGGGCGATAGATCGGCTCCAGCAGCCGGTTCAGGCCGTCCCAGATCTGCGCGACCAGCGGCTGGCGCAGGTTCAGCACCTGAAAGTTGATCAGCCAGGACATGATGATGTGCACGATCATGATGAACCACAGGACCTGCAGGATCAGTTGCAGGGCTTCGTACAGGGTTCCCATGGTCGTCTCCTTGGCTGCGCGCGCGTTCGGGCCCTGTATGGCCGCGCGTAAGGCGGGACGCAAGCGGGGCGCGACCGGATGCCGCCGCGTCCGGCTTGACGCCCGCGTGATCACGGGCCACCCACGGGGCAGAACGAAAGGCCCGCCCCCGAAAGGCCTGCTGACGAAAGGCCCCTCCATGTATCCGCTGATCCGCTTTGCCAAGGAACTGGTCAAGTTCCGCAATGCCCCCGCCCTGGACCCCCTGGGCACGCATGTGTCCACGCATATGTGCTGGCCCTGGGACCTGGACCCCTGGTGGGAGCTGAACAACGGCCGCACCCTGACCCTGTTCGATCTGGGCCGCATCCCGCTGGCGCGGCGGACCGGGCTGGTGCCAGTGCTGCGGGCGAATGGCTGGGGCATCACGGTGGCGGGGAACTCGACCCGCTATCGCCGCCGTGTCCGGGCGTTCGAACGCTTCACCATGATCTCGCGCATGGTAGGCTGGGACGCGCGCTTCGTCTATATGGAGCAGTCCATGTGGAAGGGCACGGAATGCTGCAACCAGGTGATGATCCGCTCGGCCGTGACCTCGGCCCAGGGGATCGTCGCCCCCGCCCGCGTCATGGAGGCCCTGGGCCACGCCCCCGACAGTCCGCCCCTGCCCGACTGGATCGCGGCCTGGATCGCGGCGGATGCGACGCGGCCCTGGCCCCCCGTCATCCCGGATGACGCGAAACTTCACTTGCCACTCTGACGGGCTCTGTTCCTTATGACGGAAAAGCCATGAGGGACGGACATGACGATCGATCGCAGGCGGGTCTGGGGCTGGTGGTTCTTTGACTGGGCCAGCCAGCCCTATCACACGCTGCTGCTGACCTTCGTCTTCTCGATCTACTTCGCCGAGGTCGCGCGCACGCATTTCATCGCCCAGGGCTTTGATGCCGCGCAGGCCGGGGCGCAGGCGCAGGCGCTTTGGGGATACGGGCTGGCCATCGCGGGCGCGGTCATCGCGCTGGCCGCCCCGGTCCTGGGCGCCATCGCGGACAGTTCGGGGCGGCGGATGCCCTGGGTCTGGGTGTTCTCGGCATTCTACGTGGTGGGCGCGGCGGGGCTGTGGACCCTGACCCCCGCCCAGCCGCCGCTGATCCAGGCCATCGTCTTGTTCGGCATCGGCCTGATCGGGGTCGAATTCGCCACCATCTTCACCAATGCCATGCTGCCTGCCCTGGCCCCGCGCGACGAGATCGGCCGCCTGTCCGGGTCGGGCTATGCCTTCGGCTATCTGGGCGGGGTGACGGCGCTGGCCGTGATGCTGCTGCTGTTCGCCGAAACGCCCTCGGGGCGCACGCTGCTGGGCATCCCGCCCCTGTTCGGCCTGGACCCCGCGATGCGCGAAGGCACGCGGTTCGTCGGCCCCCTGACGGCGATCTGGTACGCGGTCTTCATGATCCCGTTCTTCCTGTGGGTCCGCGAACCGGGGCCGGGCCGGCCGGTGCAGGTGCGCCGCGCCCTGCGCGACCTGTGGACGCTGATCCGCAGCCTGCGGCATCGGCGCAGCCTGGCGGCCTGGCTGGCATCGTCGATGTTCTCGCGCGACGCGCTGAACGCGCTGTACGGGTTCGGGGGCGTCTATGCGGGGACGGTGTTGGGCTGGCCGGTGTTCCTGGCCGGCGTCTTCGGGGTGGTCAGCGCCATCTCGGCGGCGGTGATCAGCTGGCTGGGCGGGCGCGCGGACCGCGCCTTCGGCCCCCGCGCGGTGATCGTGGCCAGCATCCTGGCGCTGATGGCGGTCTGCATGCTGCTGGTGGGCATGGACCGGACATCCGTCCTGGGCATTGCCACGCCGGATGCGGTCCTGGGCACCCTGCGCCTGCCCGATCTGATCTTCTTTGCCTGCGGGGCGGTGATCGGGGGCTCGGGCGGCGCGCTGCAGGCGGCCAGCCGCACGATGATGGTGCGCCACACCACCCCCGACCGCGCAACCGAGGGTTTCGGGCTTTACGCGCTGTCGGGCAAGGCCACGGCGTTCCTGGCACCCTTCCTGATCGCGCTGACGACCGACCTGACCGGGAATCAGCGCATCGGGTTTCTTCCCCTGATCGTGATCTTTCTTGTCGCGCTGGTTCTGCTAGTGTGGGTGGACCCCGAAGGAGAGACGTCCCCGTGATCCGCAAGACCCTGACCGCCGCCGCCGTCCTGATGGGCCTGGCTTTGCCCGCATCGGCCCAATCCCTGGCCAAGGACGTCTTCGGCGCGTTCCGCACGGCGTCAGGCGGGCCGGCCGTGTCGATCGGCAACTATTCCCAAGGTTGCGCACAGGGCCTGGTGCAGATGCCCGAAAGCGGACCCAGCTGGCAATCCATGCGCCCGTCGCGCAACCGCAACTGGGGCCACCCCGAGATGATCGGCTTTCTGCAGGGCCTGTCGCGGGCGGCGCAGCAGGCCGGGTGGCGGGGCCTCTATATTGGGGACATCAGCCAGCCGCGCGGCGGACCGATGACCTCGGGCCATGCCAGCCACCAGTTGGGGCTGGATGCCGACATCTGGATGCTGCCGCCCCCGACCTTGGGCCTGTCCCCGCAGCAGCGCGAGAACCTGTCATCCGTGTCGGTCGTCGCGAATGGCGGCACGGCGCTGTCGGGCAACTGGACGGGCGGGCACATGTCGATCATGCGCGCCGCCGCGCGCGATCCCCGCGTCGAACGCATCTTCGTCGATCCCGTCGCCAAGGTCGCCATGTGCCAGATGGAGACGGGCAACCGCGACTGGCTGCGCAAGATCCGCCCCATCAACAACCACGACTTCCATTTCCACGTCCGCATGAACTGCCCTGCCGGGTCGATCTGCCAGACGCCGAACCCGATCCCGGCCGGCGACGGCTGCGCCGAGGCGCAGGAATGGATCAACATCCGCATCGACCCCAGCCGCGCCAAGCCCTCGACCCCGGACCCCAACTATCGCCACCCCCGCACCTATCGGATGAGCGACCTGCCAGCCCAATGTTCGACCGTCGCATCGGCGCCCTGACGCTGGCCCTTGCCGGGTCGATCCTTGCCACCGCGCCTGCCCGTGCAGGCGCGGTTCTTGATTATGTCGGCACCTATATCTGGACGATGGACCAATCGACCTTCGGCGGCTTCTCGGCGATCGACATCAGCCCGGACGGCACCGGGTTCCACGCCCTGACCGACCGGGCGCACCTGTACTGGGGCCGGATCGAACGCGATGCCCAGGGCCTGGTGCGCGGCATGTCCGTCGCCGGGCGCACGAACCTAAAGGACAGCAAGGGCCAGCCCCTGCCCCCCGGCTATACCGGCGACAGCGAAGGCATCGCGGTGGGCCCCGACGGCCGCATCCATGTCAGCTTCGAAGGGCTGGACCGGGTCGCGACCTATGATCACCCCGACACACCCGCCACCACCCACCCCCGCCCGGACCGCCTGCCCGGCATGGGCGTGAACGTGGGGCTGGAGGCGCTGGCCATCGACGACGACGGCACCCTGTTCGCCGTCCCCGAGCGGTCGGGTTCGGAAACCCAGCCCTTCACCATCCTGTCGTTCGACGGCGCCTGGACGGAATACGGCCAGATCCGCCGCGATCCGCGCTGGCGTGCGGTGGGGGCGGATTTCGGGCCCGACGGCTGGTTCTACCTGCTGGAGCGCGATTTCCGCGGCATCCTGGGCTTTGTCTCGCGCGTGCGGCGGATGCGGCTGGAGCCGGGGGTGATCCAGGACGACCAGATCCTGCTGGAGACGCGGCCCCTGCAATACGACAACCTGGAAGGCATCTCGGTCTGGGACGACGGCGTGGGCATGCGCATCACCATGATCTCGGACGACAACTTCCTGTTCGTCCAGCGGACCGAGATCGTCGAATACCGCCTGCGCGACACCGGCCTGCAGGCGCTGCGGAATTGACAAGACCGCCCGCGCGGGCGTAAGGCGCGCGCTGCCCCACCCGTCCGGGGGGCCGAGTTCTTCCGCAACCTTCGCAAAAACGGAAACCCGCCGATGATCCGCTTTCTGCCCGGCATCCTTGCCATGGCCGCCATTGTCGTGGCCTCGAACGTCCTGGTCCAGTTCACGGTCGCCACCTGGCTGACCTGGGGGGCCTTCACCTATCCGCTGGCCTTCCTGGTCACGGACGTCATGAACCGCGTCCACGGCGCCGCCGCCGCGCGCCGCGTGGTGCTGGCAGGGTTCGTGACCGGGGTCGTCTGGTCGCTGATCGCCGCAGGGATGGATGCCACCACGCTGCGAATCGCCATCGCGTCTGGGGCGGCCTTCCTGGTGGCGCAGATGGTCGACGTGCAGGTCTTCGACACGCTGCGCGGCGGGCGCTGGTGGCGCGCGCCGCTGGTCTCGACCCTGCTGGGGTCGGCGCTGGACACGGTGCTGTTCTTCGGAATCGCCTTTGCGGTCGTGCTGCCCGCGGACACCAACACGGGCTGGGCCAACGAGGCGGTTCCGCTGCTTGGCGCGGGACCGTTCAGCCCGCTGTGGGTTTCGCTGGCACTTGCCGACTGGATGGTCAAACTTGGTCTGGCGATACTGGCCCTTGTGCCGTTCCGCATCATCGTCCGCAATTTGTTGGGGCACAGGGCAGAAAGCTAATTGACAGAATTTCGATCTGTGTCAGCCTGTCCCTATACAGCAATCTTTTGAAAGGAGGTGGTCCAGTGTCTAGAGTGATAGTGGAGAGACGTTTCGGAACAGTCGGGGGGACCCCGGCCTGAGGGCAGCCCCAAAGGCCACCACCCCTGGTTGGGACCGGACCTGCGTCCGCCCCTAACCGGACCATCTCCTTGGATCTCGCGGGCCGCCTCTTGCTGGGCGGCCCGTTCCTTTTTGCGCCCCCGTGTCCGGTTTGCGCCACCGTGTCCGGCCGTGCGGCCCGGCGCAACGAGAACGGGCGGCCCCGAAGGACCGCCCGCACCGATGTCGTCAGCCTTGCGTCAGGCGCGGACAGGCACCGCGGCCCGGTCGCGATTGGCGCGCATCGCGCCGACCACGATCGCGGCCCAGATCAGCGCCGCCAGCCACCACAGCCCGCCGCCGATCAGCGCCATCCCGATCAGGCCCGCCTGCACCACGTAATACGCCATGGTGATCAGCGTCTTGCGGATGATGTCGCCCTCGCGGTCGGTCAGGCCCACGACGGCGGACGCGGCCACCACGTTGTGCACGCAGACCATGTTGCCCGCAGCGCCGCCCACGGCCTGCAGCACCACCACGATGGTGATCCCCGCAAGATCCAGTCCGATGCCCTGCGCGGCCGAGAACTGGAACAGCGCGAACATCATGTTCGACACGGTATTCGATCCCGCGATGAACGCGCCCAATGCGCCCACGATCGGTGCGAACAAGGGCCAGCTGGCACCGGTCGCCGCGGCCATCCCCTCGGCCAGGGTGATCGGCATGGACGCCACGCCCTCCGAGCCCGAGTTGATGAACACCTGCACCATCGGCACCGCCAGCAGCAGCGCGGGCGCCGCGGCCAGCATCGTGCGGCCCGAGATCGCCCAGGCCCGGCCGTAATCGCTGCCCCGCATGCGGAACAGCGCGACCGAGATCAGGGATGCGATGATCATCACCGTCCCCGGCGAATAGGCGAACTGCGCGGTCGCGTTGATGCCCGACCCGAACAGGTCGCGCAGCGCCAGCGTGGTGTCCGGCCCGGTCAGCCACGCCTTCAGCGGCGCGATGGTCCGCGTCAGCACCAGCAGCGCCGCGACGATGACATAGGGCATCCATGCCGTCAGCAGGCCGATGCGGCGGTCATCGGGGCCCAGTTCGGCCTGGTCGGGTTCGATGTTGCCCTGCCAGCCTTCGTCCCACTGGGCGCGTGCCGGAAAGTCGAACCTGTCGGACGGCATGAACCAACCGGCCCGCGCGGCCGGCACCACGATCATCAGGCCGATCAGCCCGCCCAGCAGGGACGGGAATTCCGGTCCCAGGATGCGCGCGACCAGCAGATAGGGCATCGTGAAGGCCAGCCCGGCAAAGATCGCGAACTTCCACGCGCGAAAGCCCTTGGCAAAGCTCCGCTCGGTGCCGAAGAACCGCGTCAGCATGCCGACCATCAGCAGCGGGATCAGCACGCCCACCAGCGCATGGACCAGCGCGACCTGCGCGGCCACCACCGGCACGTATTCGGCCAGGGTCAGGGGCGCGATGGCGCTAGCGACCTCGGGGCTGTTGGACAGGCCGGTGTTGATGCCGACCAGCATCGGCGTGCCGACCGCGCCGAAGGACACGGGCGTCGACTGGATGATCAGCGTGACCATGACCGCGGCCATGGCCGGAAAGCCGATCGCCAGCAGCAGCGGCGCCGCCACGGCGGCCGGCGTGCCGAACCCGGACGCGCCCTCGATCATCGACCCGAACATCCATGCGATGATGATCGCCTGGATGCGCCGGTCGGGCGAGATGTCCATGAACCCGCGCCGGATCGTGCGGATCGCGCCCGATTCTTGCACCGTGTACAGCAGCAGGATCGCCCCGAACACGATGTAGAGCAACGTCACCGCCGTCACCAGCCCGTTGACCGTGGCCCCCGCGACCCGCGCCAGCGGCGCCCCCCACAGGAACAGTGCCAGAAGCACCGTGACCACATAGGCGGTCATCATCGACAGCTTGGCCGACCGTCGCATGACGACCAGCAACACAAACACCACCGCGACGGGCAAGGCCGCGGCAATGAACATTATTCCCTGTGACACCCCAACTCCTCCTCGAATTGTCCGCATCATTCGGGACAGGTTCACGGCGGAAAGCAAGAAAAAACCGGTCTGGAAACCAGACCGGTTGCGCAAACGGTGTCGGAACGGTGCGTCAGTCGCGGCGGATCGCGATGGCGATGCCCTGGCCGCCGCCGATGCACATGGTGATCAGCGCGGTGCGCCCACCCGTCCGCTCCAGCTCGTGGATGGCCTTGACCATCAGGATCGCGCCGGTGGCGCCGACCGGATGGCCCAGGGCGATGGCGCCGCCATTGGGGTTCACGCGGGCCGGATCCAGCCCCAGGCCCTTGTTCACCGCCAGGGCCTGGGCGGCAAAGGCCTCGTTCGATTCGATCACGTCGAAATCGCCGGCCTTCAGCCCGGTGCGGGCCATCAGCGCCTCGACCGCGGAGACCGGTCCGATGCCCATCACCTCGGGGCGCACGCCGGCCACGGCATAGCCCAGGATGCGCGCCCGCGGGGTCAGGCCAGCGCGTTCGGCGGCATCCGCCCGTGCCAGGACCAAGGCCGCGGCGCCGTCGTTGATGCCGCTGGCATTGCCCGCGGTCACGCTGCCGCCCTTCTGGAACACGGCCTTCAGGCCCGCCAGCTTCTCCAGGCTGGTGTCCTTGGGGTGCTCGTCCGTGTCGAAGGCCACCATGCCCTTGCGCGACTTGACCTCGACCGGGACGATCTGATCCTTGAAATGGCCCGCAGCGATCGCCGCCGCGGCGCGACGCTGCGATTCCATCGCGAATGCGTCCTGCTGTTCGCGGGTGATGTCATGTTCGGCGGCCACGTTCTCCGCCGTGACGCCCATGTGGCCCGTGCCCATCGGGCAGGTCAGCGCGCCGGTCATCATGTCCAGCATGACCTGGTCCCCCATCTTGGCCCCGAACCGCGCCGAGGGCACGACATAGGGCGCCCGGCTCATGCTCTCGGCGCCGCCCGCGACCGCGAAATCGCCGTCGCCCAGCATCAGCGCCTGCGCCGCCGACACGATGGCCTGCGCGCCCGACCCGCACAGACGGTTCACGTTCATCGCGGGCGTGGTGTGCGGGATGCCCGCCTCCAGCATGGCCACGCGGGACAGGTACATGTCGCGGGGTTCGGTGTTGATCACATGGCCGAAGACCACCTGCCCGATCCGGTCGGGGGCGACGCCCGCGCGATCCAGCGCGGCGCGGGTGACGGTGGCGGCCAGCTGAATCGGCGGAACCGCGGCCAGGCTGCCCCCGAAGGTGCCGATGGCGGTGCGCGCGCCGGACAGGATGACGATATCGGATGCGGACATGGATGGGCCTCCTCTTGCCTTTGGCGACAGTCTGGGCGCGCTGCCCGCGTCCCGCAACCGTGCCGTCGCGGCAAATTGCATGCCTCCGCGCAAGGCGCTATGTTGCGCAGGAATAACGAGAGAGATCCCATGACCCAGACCGGCCCCCGGCTGCGCATCAAGCTGCGCCTGGAATACGACTCGCCCCTGATCCTGGGGCCGGGCAAGGCCGAGCTGCTGGCGCGGATCGGGCGGCTCGGCTCGATCTCGGCCGCCGCGCGCGAGATGGGGATGAGCTACAAGCGCGCCTGGACCCTGGTCGAGGAGATGAACACCGCCTTTGCCGACCCCGTCATCGACAGCGCGCGCGGCGGGGCGGGGGGCGGCGGCGCGACCGTCACCCCCACCGGACAGCAGGTCCTGGCCCATTACCGGGCGCTGGAATCGCTGTTGCTGGATGCGGGGGCCGCGGATCTGATGGCGCTGAACGCCCTGCTGCGGCCCGAGGGATCGGGCTGATCCATCGGCCGGTCGGTGCCCCGCTTCCGGCTTTGTGATTTCACAGGCGGGTGAATTTGCGTAGACTGTCCGCAAAACAAGAGAACGAGGGCAGGATGAACAGGCTACTGAAGCTGGCCATTGTCGGGCTGGTCGCCTCATGCGGGGGCGGCGGGAACTTCAGCGCGCCGCGGCAGCTGGACAATGCGTGCGCGATCACGTCGGAACGACCCGCCTATCTGCGCGCCATGCGCCAGACCGAACGCAAATGGGGCGTGCCGGTCCATGTTCAGATGGCGACCCTGTACCAGGAATCGAAATTCATCGGCGATGCGCGCACCCCGCATCAATACGCGCTTGGCGTCATTCCCATCGGCCGCCAAAGCAGCGCCTTCGGCTATTCCCAGGCCCTGGACGGCACTTGGGAGGAGTACCAGCGCGAGACCGGCAACCGCCGCGCCCGGCGCGACAGCATCCGCGACGCGACCGACTTCATGGGCTGGTACATGCATGGCAGCCAGCAGCGGCTTGGCCTGTCCAAGAACGACGCCGCGTCGCAGTACCTGGCCTATCACGAAGGCCGCAGCGGCTTTGCCCGCGGCAGCTATCGCCAGAAAAGCTGGCTGATGCGCGTGGCCGGATCCGTGGGCCAGCGGTCCGAGATGTACCGCCAGCAGCTGGTCGGCTGCCGCCGCGCTTGACGCGGCGCGGGGGCTGGGGCCTTCTGTCCGTCCAACGGCCAGGAGGATCCCCATGTACCGCGTCATCGGCACCGCCAAGTCCCGCGCCCTGCGCGTCCTGTGGATGCTGGAGGAGCTGGGACAGCCTTACGACCACATTCCCGCCAATCCGCGCAGCGACGGCGTGGCCCAGTTCAACCCGGCAGGCAAGGTTCCGGTCCTGATCGACGACGGCACGCCGATCACCGATTCGACCGCGATCCTGACCTATCTGGCCGATCGCCACGGCGATCTGACCCACCCGGCGGGCACCCTGGACCGGGCGCGTCAGGACAGCCTGACCCAGTTCCTGCTGGACGAATTCGACGCGGCATTGTGGCTGGCCGCGCGCCACAGCTTCATCCTGCCCGAGGAGATGCGACTTGGCGCGATCAAGAACACCCTGCGGTGGGAATTCGAGGCCAGCCAGAAGACCCTGGTCCACCGCATGTCCGACGGCCCCTATCTGATGGGAGAGCGGATGACCGTGCCCGACCTGATCCTGGCGCATTGCCTCGACTGGGCGCTGTCGGCGCGGTTCCCGATCGTCGAACACCGCCTGACCGAATACCTGGACCGCATCCGCCAGCGCCCCGCCTATCAGCGGGCCATGGCACGCTAGAGCCTGCGGGCTGCGGCCTGCCCCGCGCGCAGCCCCGTGGCAAGGCAGGTGGTTAGCAGATAGCCGCCTGTCGGCGCCTCCCAGTCCAGCATCTCTCCGGCGGCAAAGACGCCGGGCAGGGCGCGCAGTTCAAGCTCAAACGTCAGCGCCTCCGACCGGATGCCCCCGGCCGACGAGATCGCCCGGTCCAGCCCCATCGGCCCCACATGGCAAAGCGGCAGCGCCTTGGCCCGCGCGGCCCAGCCCTCGGCGCTGTCCGGCAGGGGGCGCCCCCATTCCAGCAGCAGGCCCACCCGCGCCGGATCGCCCAGGATGCGGCGCAACCAGTTGCCCAGGCTCAGCTTGCCGCGCGGCTGCGCAAAGCGCCGCGCCAGGGACGCGTGGTCCAGGTCGGGGGCCAGATCGACATGGGCCGCCTGCCCGTCGCGGATCGGGGCCGCGACGGCATAGACGCCCCCGCCCTCGATCCCATCGGGGGTGATGACCCATTCGCCGCGGCTGACGCTGTCGCCTGCGCGGATCGCGACGCCCTTGACCGGCGCGCCGTGCAGCCGCGCCATCGCGGGCGACCAGTCGACCCGGAACCCCATGTTGGCCGGACGAAACGGCGCGATGGCGACACCGGCCTCTGCCAGGATCGGCACCCAGGTCGCATCCGACCCCAGCCGCGGCCAGCTGGCCCCGCCCAGGGCCAGCACCGTCACATCGGGCTGCAGCACCCGGCGACCGTCGGGCGTGTCGAAGGCAAAGCCACCGCCCAGCCCGACCCATCGCCAGCGCGACCGCAGCTCGACCCCGCCCGCGCGCAGCCGCGCCAGCCAGGCCCGCAGCAGGGGCGAGGCCTTCATGCCCACCGGAAACACCCGGCCCGTCGATCCCGCGAACAGAGCGATGCCCAGGCCCTGGGCCCAATCCCGCACCGCCTGCGGGCCGAACGCCCCCGCATCGGTCGCCAGATAATCGCGCCTGTCCGACGCGGCGATCTGGGCGCCAAAGGCCGCCAGCGGTTCGTCGCGGGTCAGGTTCAGGCCGGATTTCCCGGCCATCAGGAACTTGCGGGCGGGCGTGGGCATCGCGTCGACCACCACCACCTGACGGCCGGGCGCCATCAGCGCCTCGGCCGCCATCAGCCCGGCAGGTCCGGCCCCGATCACCAGGGCAAGGGTCACCGCCGCCCCCGCGGCTTCATCGCAAGGCGCAGCAGCGCGCGTTCCACCAGCGGCATCTGCGGCGCGCGGCTGGCGGACCGCAGCGTCATGTCGGTCGACAGCAGCAGCGACACCGCCTCCTCCAGCGGGCCCATGCCCCAGCTTTGCGCCTGGCGGGTCATGCGGTCGCGGCGGGGGCCGAAGACGGGCGGGCGCGCGCGGGCCAGCGCCACCCCCGGCCCCGCCGGGTCGGCAGCGGCCAGGTGCAGCGTGCGGAAATGGCGCAGCGCGCCGATGCACAGGGTGACGGGCGCGATCCCCTGCTGTTCGATCCGCCGCATCAGCGGGCCGAAATCGGCCTCGCGGCGTTCGGCGACGGTGTGGATCAGCTCGTCCAGGTCGGCCTCGATCGTGGCGGGCGCCAGCATGGCGATCTCCTCGACCGTCAGGGGGGCGGGGTCCTGGTACTTGTACAGGCCGATCTTCTCGACCGTCTGGCGCAGATCGCCGGGGTCCAGCGCGCGCGCCAGAAGACCCAGTTCGCGCATCGCGTCCCGCGGCACCTCGCGCAGGCCGGCATCCGCCAGCCAGCGGCCGATCTCGTCCTCGGAGGGAGGATCGTCATAGATGGGGGCGGTCACCGCCTGGCCATGCGTCTCGAACAGGCGCCGCAGGGATGACGACTTGGACAGGCTTGCCGCCGTGACCACGATCACCGCATCCCCCTGCCGCCAGCCTGTCAGCGCATCGCGGATCGCGTCGGTGGCCAGGTCGGGTGTGTCCTCGACCACGACCACGCGGGGGCCGGGAAAGAACCCCACCTCGCGCACCGCGTCGATCAGCTGGGCGGGGTCCTTCTTCAGGCCCGCGCCGGGCATCCGGGTCAGCCGCATCTCCTCGTCGGCCTTCTCGCCGGTCAGGGCGCGCACGACCTCGGCCCGCTTCAGCGCCACGCGCATCGCGTCCTGCCCATAGATCAGCACCCCCGGCCGCGAGGGGTCGGGGCGGGCCAGATAGCGCGCGATCTCGGCCCCCTTCAGCAGCATGGATCAGTCCGGCAGGCCGGATGCGGCCGCCAGCAGGCGCGTGACCACCTGATCGGCCAGCATCAGCGCCAACCGCTCGCGCGCGTCGCCCTCGGCCGCCAGGGTCGAGATCGTGGTCCCGGTGGTGGAATAGGACGTGAAGCTGCTGACGCGTCCCTGGGTGATCACCGCACCCCCCGGCCCGGTCAGCGCGAAATCGGCGGTGCCGTTCAGCGAATAGCGGGTCGTGACCTCATCGGGCGTGATGGCCTGCGCGACGACGCCCGCGCTGATGCGGTAATCCAGGTCATAGACTGCCGCGTCCTCGGGGCCCAACCGTTCGGCCAGGCGCCGGTTGAAGACGAAGTCCAGCGGCGTGTCCGGGTCGCGCGGGCGGACCTTGCCGAACAGCTTGCCGCCCCCGCCGCCCGGCCCATAGACCGGCGACAGCCCGCAGGCCGCCAGCCCCGAGACGGCCAGCAGCCCCAGCAGGACCGCGCGGCGATCAGGCGACCACATTGACGATCCGCCCCGGCACCACGATCAGCTTCTTGACCGCCGCCCCGTCCAGGAACCGCAGCACGGTGTCGTCGGCCAGCACCAGCGCCTCGATTTCGGACTTGTGCATGGTCTTGGGAACGGTGATCTCGGCCCGGCGCTTGCCGTTGATCTGGATCGGAAGGGTCACGCTGTCGTCCTCCAGCAGGGCCGGGTCCGCCTTTGGCCAGCCCGCATCGACCACCATGCCCTGCCCGCCCGATTTCGACCAGACCTCTTCGGCCAGGTGCGGCACCATCGGCGCCATCAGCTGGGCCATGATCCGCAGGGCCGCGCGGCGCGCCTCGCCCCCGGCCTGCGATTTCGCTACAGCGTTGGCCAGTTCATAGAGTTTCGCGACCGCCTTGTTGAAGGCAAAGCCCTCGATCGCCTTGGTGACATCCGCGATGGCGCGGTGCGCCGTGCGCGTCAGGTCGGCATCGTCGCCCCCTTCGGGAACCTCGTCGGCTAGGCGCCAGACGCGGGACAGGAACTTGAACGCGGCCTCCGCTCCGGCGGCGGTCCATTCGACGTCGCGTTCGGGCGGGCTGTCCGACAGCATGAACCACCGTGCGGTATCCGCGCCGAAACTTTCGACGATGCTGACCGGATCGACGACGTTCTTCTTGGATTTCGACATCTTCGCGGACGGGATCACCTCGACCGCGGTGCCGTCGGCCAGACGCCCGTCGTTCACGTCCTCGGGCAGGTGATAGACCGGGCGCCCCCGGTCGTCGGTGGTGCGATAGATCTCGTGCGTGACCATGCCTTGCGTGAACAGCGCGTCGAACGGCTCTCGTGCCGTCTCGGGCAGGTGGCCCGTCTTGACCATCGCGCGGGCAAAGAAGCGCGAATAGAGCAGGTGCAGGATCGCGTGTTCGACGCCGCCGATATACTGGTCGACGTTCATCCAGTATTTCGCATCCGCCCGGTCGGTCGGCGTCGCCGCCCCCGGCGAGGTGAAGCGCGCGTAATACCACGACGAATCGACGAAGGTGTCCATCGTGTCGGTCTCGCGCCGCGCCGCGCCTCCGCATTTGGGGCAGGTCGCCTGACGCCAGGTCGGGTGGCGGTCCAGCGGATTGCCCGGCACGTCGAAGGTTACGTCCTGCGGCAGCAGCACGGGCAGGTTCGCTTTCGCCTCGGGCACGGTCCCGCAGCTGTCACAATGCAGGACCGGGATCGGGCAGCCCCAATAGCGCTGGCGCGAGATGCCCCAGTCGCGCAGGCGGAACTTGGTCACGCCCTCGCCGTATCCCGCGCTTTCCGCATGGGCGATGGCGGCGTCCACGGCGGCCTCTCCGGTCTGATCGGCCGCGCCGCTGAAGCCGCGGACATAGGTCACGGGTTCGGTCTTGGCAGGCACGAAGGGCGCATCCGCCACCAGTGCGTCTGCCTGTTCCTGCGTCATGCCGGGCTGACCAAAGGTCGCGCGGATGGGCAGGCCGTACTTGCGCGCGAATTCGTGGTCACGCTCGTCATGCGCCGGGCTGCCGAAGATCGCGCCGGTGCCGTAATCCATCAACACGAAATTCGCGATCCAGATCGGCAGGCGCCAGTCGGGGTCCAGCGGATGCGCGACGGTCAGGCCGGTGTCGAAGCCCAGCTTGGGGGCGGTCTCGATGGCTTCCTCGGTCGTGCCGATCCTGCGGCATTCCTCGCGGAAGGCCTCGATCTCGGGGCGGCTGGCCGCCAGCTCCTTGACCAGGGGATGATCCGGCGACAGCGCGACGAAGCTGGCGCCCATCAGCGTGTCGGGACGGGTCGTATAGACCTCGATCGCCTCATGGCCCGCCGGCGCATCGACCGTGCGGAACGTGAACTGCAGCCCGCGCGACCGGCCGATCCAGTTGGCCTGCATCAGGCGAACCTTCTCGGGCCAGCCCGTCAGCCCGTCCAGCGCCTCCAGCAACTCGTCGCTGTAATCGCTGATCCTGAAGAACCACTGCGTCAGCTCGCGCCGTTCCACCGTGGCGCCCGACCGCCAGCCCTTGCCGTCGATCACCTGTTCATTGGCCAGCACGGTCATGTCGACCGGGTCCCAGTTCACCTGCGCCGACTTGCGCGTGATCAGGCCCGCGTCCAGCATGTCCAGGAACAGCGCCTGCTGCTGCGCCACATAGGCGTCGTCGCAGGTCGCGAATTCGCGGCTCCAGTCGATGGACAGGCCCAGGGGCTTCAGCTGCTCGCGCATGGTCTCGATGTTGGCATAGGTCCAGTCGCGGGGATGACCGCCCTGCTCCATCGCGGCGTTCTCCGCGGGCATGCCGAAGGCGTCCCAGCCCATCGGGTGCAGCACGCTGAACCCCTGCGCCCGCTTGAACCGCGCGACCACGTCGCCCATCGCATAGTTGCGCACATGGCCCATGTGGATGCGCCCCGACGGATAGGGGAACATCTCCAGCACATAGTATTTCGGGCGCTCGTCGCGGACGGCGGCAAAGGCGTCGGCATCGGCCCAGGCCGTCTGCCAACGGGCTTCGCTTGTCGCGGGATCATAGGGCATGGGGAACCTCGGGCATCATTCGTTGCCCGCAGGGTCTATACGCCCCGCCTGTGCGGGTCCAGATGCGGCCGACCGGAGCCCGTCGAATGCGACCGCCCGCGGGCATCGCGAAACACCGCCGGATGCCCCGCGATCGGGCCCCCGCTGCGCGGACGCGACCTTACAGGCGGCCGTCCTGGATGCGCAGCTGGCGGGCGCGGGTCAGGATGGCATCCTCGACCGCGCGGACGGTGCCCGCCTCGACCGCGGCGCCGCCCGGCCCCTGCAGCGCCAGGCGCAGGCTGCGCGCATCCAACGCCGGGTCGCTGATCTGGATCGTCGCACGATAGGACCGCCCCCCGCCCGGAGGCGTGCCGTAGCCGGTCTGGATCACGCCGGTGAACGGATCGACCGTCTGCACCGGGAGAAAGTTCAGCACGTCCAGGCTGGCGTTCCACAGGTACTTGTTCACCCCGACCATCTGGTCCGGGTTGCCCGACCGGATGAACAGGTCCTGGATCAGGGTGCCCCGCTCGGACGGGCGCATGTCGCGGTCGGGGGTGGGGCCCGCGTTTTCCGTCGTGCCGTTGCCGCAGGCCGCCAGGCCCGCGCACAGCGTCGTGACGATCATCAGGCGCGTGGCGCGTGCATAGGTCATCCCAGTCCCCCGGAGGTCAGTTCAGTGGTACAATCTCTTTGGGTCAGCATTAGCCCGGATCGGCGCCGCGAAACAAGCGACTTGAGGCGCGGACCCCGTCAGTTCGCCCGACGCGGGGCCTGTCCGGACAGGGCGGTCGGGGCAGGTGTGGCCCAAGTGCATCACGGAAATGGGCAAAGAAAACAGCAGACGCGTGATTCCGTTGCATCACAATCGCGAAAGAGTGAAACAAATTGCATACCCAGGGCGGGACAGCTGGCTTGGGCAACAGAGAGACAAGAGGGAACACACCATGAAGAAGGCACTTATCGCCTCGACCGCGCTGGTCCTGACCGCGGGTATCGCCGCTGCAGACGTCACCATCTCGGGTTATGGCCGTACCGGCGTGCTGTACCAAGAAGACGGCGTGCGCGGTGCGATCGTTACGGATGACGGCGATGTCTACACCGCCAGCGAGGCGATCGTCCAGTCGCGCCTGCGCATGAACATCGACGCGACGACCTCGACCGACCAGGGCGTCGACTTCGGTGGCCGGATCCGCATCCAGTGGGACCAGGGCGATGACGAAACCACCGTCGCACCCGGCTATGTCTACGTGACCGCCAGCGGCCTGACCGTGGAAATCGGTAACTCGAACACCGCCTACGACTCGGCTGCCCTGCTGTACAACTCGGAAATCGGCGTCTACTCGCGTTCGTTCGGCAACTCGCGCGGCGACTTCTTCGCATTCAACACCGACGGCTACCCGTCTTATGACAACACGGTCGACCTGACCAACCAGCGTCGCAACGACTACATGGGCGTCATGGTCAAGTACGCCGTCGCCGGTGTGAACCTGCGCGCCTCGGTCGTCGATCCCGACCAGGTTTATGATGGCCTTGGTGGCGATGACGAAAAAGAATACAGCGTCTCGGCCGACTATGTCTGGAATGACTCGGTGACGCTGTCGGCAGCCTACGTGAAGAACGGCGCAGGCATCGACGACAACGACCAGTATCTGCTTGGCGCGGAATACGCGTTCAACGACAAGACCGACATCGGCCTGCTGTACATCGACAACGGTGAAGTGCTGGGCGACGACTCGGACCTGGGCAAGACCATCACGCTGTACGGCAGCTACGAGGTTGCTCCGCTGACCACCATCAACGGCTATGTCGCCAACAACAGCGCAGATTCCAACGAAACCGACAACGCGTTCGGTATCGGCGGCTCGTACGACCTGGGCGGCGCCATGCTGGCCGGTTCGGTTCAGCGCGGCTACAACGAGAACATCACCGCCGACATGGGCGTGCAGTTCAACTTCTGATCCCTCGCGGTCAGACGTCATATGGAAAGAGCGGGCCTTGCGCCCGCTCTTTTCTTTTTGTCAGGTGGGATCATGGGACTGGACGACATCACCCGCCGCATCCGCGCGGCCGAATCCGCCGCAGGGCGCGCACCGGGCAGCGTCACGCTGATCGCGGTCAGCAAACTGCAACCTTCCGAACGGGTCGAGGGCGTTCTGGCCGCGGGCCACACCGTCTTCGGAGAGAACTACGTCCAGGAGGCGCAGGCCAAGTGGCCTGCCTGGACCGCGGCGCATCCGGGCGTGTCGGTCCACATGATCGGGCCGCTGCAATCGAACAAGGCGCGGGCCGCCGTGCAGCTGTTCGACGCGATCCACACGCTGGACCGCGTGACGCTGGCCCGCAAGCTGGCCGCGCAGATGGCCGAACAGGGCCGTCGCCCGCAGCTGTTCGTGCAGGTCAACACCGGGGATGAGCCGCAAAAGGCCGGCATCCTGGCGGATGAGCTGCCCGGCTTCCTGGCGTTGTGCGCCGAGCTGTCGCTGTCGCCTGAGGGCCTGATGTGCATCCCGCCCGACGGCGAGGATCCGGCACCGCATTTCACCCTGCTGCGCGACCTGGCGCGCGACCACGGCCTGCCCGGCCTGTCGATGGGCATGAGCGCCGATTTCGAGACCGCCATCGCCCATGGCGCGACCCATGTCCGCGTGGGGTCGGCGATCTTCGGGGCGCGGAACGCTCAGGGCACGTAAAGCGGCGTGCCCGGGGGCGCGTGACGCGCGATCCACATCAGGTCCCGGCGGGCAAAGGCGATGCAGCCTTCGGTCCCGAAACCGGGGCGGCGCCACTGGTGCAAGAAGATCGCGGATCCCCGCCCCGGAACCGCATCCGCATTCCAGTCCGTCGTCAGGATCACATCGTACAGCGGGTCGGCGCGGCGCAGCCGTTCGTGGCTGGCCGCAACCGGCGCGCGGGCGTGCTGGTTATAGGCCGCATGGCCCGGATCGTCACACCATAGATCGCCCGGCCCGATCACCCGCGCCCAAGGCGCGGGGCGGGCCAAGCGGTCCGGGCGGTACCACAGCCCGGTGATGCGATGGCGGCCCGAAGGGGTGGCGTGATCGCCCTCGCGCTTGGCGGGGGTGATCCCGGCGCGGCCGATGCTGCAGGGAATGACGCGGCCCAGAAAACGCAGCCCCTGCGGGGTCAGCACCATGCCGGTCACAGCAGATGCCCCGACTTTTCGGCCTTCACATCCAGATAGCCGGTGTTGTGACGGTTGCGCGGCACGACCAGCGGAACCCGTTCGGGGACCGCGATGCCGTGGGCCTGCATCATCGCCACCTTGCGCGGGTTGTTGGTCATCAGGTGCACGGCGCCGAAACCCAACCGTCGCAGCAGCGCCGCGCCGATGCGGAAGTCGCGCTCGTCATCCTCGAATCCCAGGCGGTGGTTCGCCTCGACCGTGTCAAAGCCCTGGTTCTGCAGGTCATAGGCGCGCATCTTGTTGGCCAGCCCGATGCCCCGCCCCTCCTGGTTCAGGTACAGCAGCACCCCCGCCCCCGCCTGCCCCATCGCGGCCAGCGCGGCGTTCAGCTGCGGCCCGCAATCGCATTTCAGGCTGCCCAGCACGTCGCCCGTGAAACAGGCCGAATGCAGCCGCGCCAGGACGGGCGCATCGCGGGGCGGGTCGCCGATCTCGATCGCGTAATGCTCCTCTCCACCGTCATCGGGACGGAAGATGTGCAGCCGCGACCGCTCCGCCGACAACAGTGGCAGGCGCGCTGCCGCGACCGGGGCCATCGCGGCCTCGGCTGCAAGCTGCGCAAGAACCGGACCCGGAGGCAGGCGCGTCAGGCCCGGCGGCGCGGGGGCCGCGACCATCAGCATGGCAGGCAGCAGCTGCGCCGATTTCGCCAGCGCCAGCGCCGCGCGATGGGGTCCCGCATCGCCGTCGCGCAGGGTGGTCAGTGGTCCCTTCATCGGGGTCATCAGGTCGCCTGCGGGATCGGCCAACGCCCGCAGCCACGCCAGATCGGCCCCCACGGGCAGCGCAACCCGCGCCAGATCGCCGTCATAGGCGCGCGCCTTGAGCGTTTCGGCCCGCCGTCCGGTCAGGGCCAGGACGGCGGGGCCAAGCGCGCGCAGATCGGCCAGACGCGCGGGCGACAGCGTCTCGACCGCGGCCGCAAGATGGTCGCCAAACGCCACCGGCAGGCCCATGCGCAGGTCGGCGCGCGCGCGGGCGATGGTCTCGGGCAGGGTCGGGATCAGGCTCATGGGGCCACGCATTCTTGAAACAGTCTGAAACATAACGCACCAATCCGACAACTCCATGTGAGGATTCGCACATGGTGCTGGACGGTCCGGGCTGCGACGCCCAACTCATTGCGCAATGACGCAAAGGAGGCAACCATGGCCGGACTGAAGAAGATCCTGCTTGTCGATGACGAGGAAGACCTGCGCGAGGCCTTGGCCGAACAGCTGGTCGCGACCGACGATTTCGACGTGACCGAGGCCGGCAGCGGCGCCGAGGCGGTCGAAGCCACCAAGAACGCGATCTTTGACCTGGTGGTCCTGGATGTCGGCCTGCCCGATACCGACGGGCGCGAGCTGTGCAAGAAGCTGCGCAAGCTGAACGTCAAATGCCCCATCGTGATGCTGACCGGGCATGACACCGATGCCGACACGATCCTGGGCCTGGATGCGGGCGCCAACGACTATGTCACCAAGCCCTTCAAGTTCCCGGTCCTGCTGGCCCGCCTGCGCGCCCAGCTGCGCACGCATGAACAGTCCGAGGACGCGATCTTCCAGCTTGGGCCGTACACGTTCAAGCCGTCGATGAAGATGCTGATCGACGCCAAGGACCGCAAGATCCGCCTGACCGAGAAGGAGACCAACATCCTCAAGTTCCTGTACCGCGCGCAGGACGGGGTGGTGGCCCGCGACGTGCTGCTGCACGAGGTCTGGGGATACAACGCGGGCGTGACCACGCACACGCTGGAGACGCACATCTATCGCCTGCGCCAGAAGATCGAGCCGGATCCGTCGAACGCGCGCCTTCTGGTCACGGAATCGGGCGGCTATCGCCTGGTCGCCTGAGGCATCGGCGGGTTCCTGCGCAGACAACTTTGCCGGGAACCCAAGCCCTGATGTGACGTTCTGTCCCCGAAGCCCAGTGGTCGGCGGATGCGGCCACACCCCTCCCTCTCTGTTCTGCCCCGGCGTTCCCTGCGCCGGGGCTTCTTTTTTGGACGGCCGTCCGGTCAGCGCCCGTGCGGCGCGGTCCAGTCCGCGTCCGGACCGATGGGCACGATGCGGTGCGGATTGATCATGTCGTGGCTGTAGTAGTAGTGCCGCATGAAATGATCCGGATGGATCGTCCGGGCGACGCCCGGCCACTGGTACAGCTCGCGTGCCCAGCCCCACAGGTTCGGATAGTCGACGATGCGGCGGCGGTTGCACTTGAAATGCGTGTGATAGACGGCATCGAACCGGACGATGGTGGTGAACAGCCGCCAGTCGGCCTCGGTGATGCGGTCGCCGGTCAGATAGCGGTGTTCGGCCAGCAGCCCCTCGATCCCGTCCAGGCTGTCGAACAGCGGATGGACCGCCTTGTCATAGGCCTCTTGGGTGGTGGCGAAGCCCGCCTTGTAGACGCCATTGTTGACGGTGTCATAGACGCGGTCGTTGATCGCCTTGATGCGGGCGCGCAGGGGTTGGGGCCAGTAATCGTCCGTGTTGCCGGTCACGCCGTCAAAGGCGCTGTTGAACATGCGGATGATGTCGGCGCTTTCGTTCGACACGATCCGGCCGGTCTGGCGGTCCCACAGGACGGGGACGGTGACGCGTCCCGACATGTCGGGCGTGTCCTTCAGATAGACCTGGCGCAGATAGTCCAGGCCGAACTGCCGGTCGCCCGTGGCGCCGTCGAAATCGGTGCGGAATTCCCATCCCTCGCTCAGCATCTCGGGGTGGACGACCGAGATGTCGATGTGATCCTCCAGACCCTTCAGCGCGCGGAAGATCATCGTGCGATGCGCCCAGGGACAGGCATGGCTGACATAGAGGTGATAGCGTCCCGATTCGGCCGCGAACCCGCCCTGGCCCGTCGGCCCCGCCTGCCCGTCCGAGGTCACCCAATTGCGGAACTTGGCCGTGTCGCGCTTGAACTCTCCCCCGGTACTGTCGGTGTCATACCATTCGTCCTTCCAGACGCCGTCGACCAGCTGGCCCATGTGAACTCCTTTCGGTGATGTGACGGGGCAACGGGCGGGGGGCCGCCTTGTTCCCCGTCACCCGATGGCGCGGTCGCGGGTCTCGATGCGGATCAGCAGCAGGGCCGCCGCCGCCAGCAGCAGCAGCACGGCGAAACTGCCGATGGCCAAGCCAAAGCCGCGCGCAAAGACGACGGCCAGCAGGCTGGGCGCCAGGATGCCGCCCAGGCGGGCGACCGCGCTGGCCGTGCCCATGCCCGTGCCGCGCAGATGCGTTGGATAGAGTTCCGGCGTGAACGCATAGAGCGCGCCCCAGGTGCCCAGCAGCGCAAAGCTCATCACGATCAGGGCCGTTGCGACCAGGGCGGGGCTGCTGGCCAGGGCGAACAGGCCGCAGCCCAGGGCCGACAGGACCAGAAAGGCCGCCAGCGTGGGGCGACGGCCCACCGCCTCGACCCCCCAGGCCGCCAGCGCGTACCCGGGCACCTGCGCCAGTGCCAGGATTACCAGGAAGCCGTATCCGCGCACGAAGCCGAAGCCTTCGGTCGCCAGCTGTCCCGGCACCCAGACAAAGACCCCGTAATAGGACAGCGACACCAGGAACCACACCGCCAGCACGCCGATGGTCGCGCGCCGCAGCGGGGCCGCCATGATCGACGCGGCACCTCCCGACGGCACCGGTGCGGGACGCAGATGCGCGTTGGCGGGCAGCGGCATCGCGCCGTTCACGGCCAGCACGCGGTCGATGACGGCGCGCGCCTCGGCCTGGCGGCCCTTGCGGACCAGGTACATGGGCGATTCCGGGATCCAGAACCGCAGGAAGAACCCGATCAGCGCCGGCATCGCCGCGACCAGGAAGATCCAGCGCCACGGCGCGACGGCCCCCATGCTGGCGGCGGCCCAGGCCGTCAGGGCCACGACGATGGTGCCCACCGCCCAGAACCCCTCCAGCCAGACCAGCCAGCGGCCGCGGTTCCTGGGCGGCAGGAATTCGGCCATCATCGCATAGTCGACGGGCAGAGTGCCGCCCACCGCGACCCCGGTCAGGAACCGCAGGATCAGCAGCCAGGTGAAATCGCCGGCCATCACCGATGCCAGCCCGAACACCGCGTCCATCGCGACGGTGCCGATCAGCACCCATTTGCGCCCGATCCGGTCGGCCAGTCGGCCGAAGGCAAAGGCGCCGACGAACATGCCCAGGAAGAACACCGTCCCGATCTGCAGCGCGGTCACCCGCTCCAGGCCGAAGGTCGCGGCGACCGAGGGTGCGGCGAAACCCACCGCGATCACCTGCATCGCGTCCGCCGCCCAGACCAGGCCGAAGATGCCCAGCAGGCGCCACTGGAACCGGCCTGTGCCGCCGCGCGTCAGCGCCTCGTCGATGGTCAGTTTCATGGCCGTCCCCCTTGTCCCAACAGCCCCTTGCATAGCGCGCGGGGATCATATGGCAAGCCTGCGCCTCGACAGGCCGGGGTCGCGCCGCTAGGGTCCGCGCCCAAAGGAGCCTGCCCCATGTTCACCATCGCCACCTGGAACATCAACTCGGTCCGCCTGCGCGAGGGTCTGGTCGCCCGCCTGCTGCAGGAAGAGGCGCCCGACGTGCTGTGCCTGCAGGAATGCAAGTCGCCGGTGGAGAAGATCCCGCTGACCCGGTTCGCGGACCTGGGATACACGCATATCGTGGCGCGCGGGCAGAAGGGTTACAACGGCGTGGCGATCCTGTCGCGCCTGCCGCTGGAGGATGCGGGCGACCGCGATTACGCGCAGCTGGGCCATGCCCGGCACGTGGCCGCCCGGCTGGAGAACGGCGTGGTGATCCACAACATGTACGTCCCCGCGGGCGGCGACATCCCCGACCGTGACCAGAACCTGAAATTCGGGCAGAAGCTGGATTTCCTGTCGGAGATGCGCGACGTGTTCCACGCCGACCGCCCCACCCGGTCGATCCTGGTGGGCGACCTGAACATCGCGCCGCGCGAGGATGACGTCTGGTCACACAAGCAGCTGCTGAAGATCGTCAGCCACACGCCCGTGGAGGTCGAGCACCTGCTGGCCGCCCAGGACGCGGGCGGCTGGGTGGACGTCACCCGGCAGGACATCCCGCAGGGGCTGCTCTACAGCTGGTGGAGCTATCGGGCCAAGGACTGGGACGCGGCCGACAAGGGCCGGCGGCTGGACCATATCTGGGCCACCGCCGACATCGCGGGCGCTGCCCATGGCAGCCGCATCCTGCGCCCCCTGCGGGGCTGGGAGGGGCCCAGCGACCACGTCCCCGTCATGGCCAGCTTCGACCTCTAGGCGTTTTCGCCCAGGGCGTGATCGCCCAGGTCCAGGACGTCCTCGTTCTGGCGGTCCCACTCGCGGCGTTCGGCATCGGTCGCCTGGGGCGAGAACCAGCCGGTGACCGCATAGAGGATACCGATCAGCGGCGCCGTCCAGCAGGCGAAGGCCAGCGGGATGTACAGCAGGTTCGTCAGGTTGCCGTCCATCACGCCCAGCGACAGGGCGGTGATGACGAAGGCCCCGCCCGCGTTCCACGGGATCAGCGGGGACATCAGGGTGCCCCCCTCCTCGACCGCGCGGGACAGGTTCAGCGTGGAATAGCCCATGCCGCGGTACAGCGGCGCATACATCCGCCCCGGCAGCGCGATCGAGATATAGGGATCGCCCGCCACCACATTGGTGGCGAAGGCGGTCGCGATGGCGCTGCTTTGCACGGCGGTAAAGCTTTTGACGCGGCTGATGATGGCGTTGATGATCGCCTCCAGGCAGCCGGTCCGCTCCAGCGCGCCGCCGAATCCCAGCGCGATCAGCATCAGCGAGATGGTCCACATCATCGACTGGATGCCGCCCGCGTTCAGCAGGCTGTCGATGTCGGCCACGCCCGTCTCGATCGCGTAACCGGACTGGGCATAGGTGAAGACGTCGTGCAGCCCCGCGCCCTGCAGGAAGATCGCGATGATCCCGCCCAGCAGCACCCCCGCGAACAGCGACGGCAGCGGCGGGCGGCGCGTGACGGCCAGCACGATCACCACCAGCGCCGGGATCATCGGCACCCAGCCCAGCGTGAACTGCGCGGCCAGCGTGTCGGTGATCGCGTCGATGCGCGCCATGCTGGTCTCGGCCGGAGAGATCAGCCAGGTCCCCGCGATGAAATAGATGACCAGCGCGATCAGCATCGCGGGCACGGTCGTGGGCAGCATGTTGCGGATGTGATCGAAGATGTTCACCCCCGTCACCGCCGGCGCCAGGTTCGTCGTGTCCGACAGCGGAGAGATCTTGTCGCCGAAGAACGCCCCCGACACGACCGCCCCCGCCGTCCAGTAGGCCGGGATGCCGAAGCCCGCGCCGATGCCCATCAGCGCCACGCCCACGGTGCCCACGGTGCCCCAGCTGGTGCCCAGGGACAGCGACACGACCGCACACAGCACCATCGCCGCGACCAGGAAGATCTGCGGGTTCAGCAGCGTCAGCCCGTAATAGATCAGCGTCGGCACCGTCCCCGACGCGATCCAGACCCCGATGATCATGCCCACCACGATCAGCACCGACAGCGACGGCATGGACACGTGGATGACGTGGAACACCCCCTCGCGGATGTCCATCCACCCCTGCCCGCGCAGGACGCCCAGAAGGCCGGTGATGGCCAGCCCCAAGATCAACGGGATGTGCGGGGTGAAATCGCCGTAATAGAACAGCTGCAGCGCCAGAAGGCCCAGCGTCAGCACGATGGGCAGCAGGGCCAGCCACAAAGGCGGCAGGCCCGGCCGGGTCGGGGGGGTCTCTGTCATGGTCATGTCCCTCATGTCTTCACACGGCCGTGAGGCCTGCGTGATCGCAACGCGCAAACCGGCCCTTTCGTTCAGCCGCCAAGCGCCCCATATTGCGGGGAACACGCCAACCGAACCATGCGGGGCCAGGATGACCATGCTTTTCGAGGGGGCCCAAGCGCCCAAGACCGACGACTTCATCAAGGACGTGACCGAGGCCACCTTCATGGCCGAGGTGGTCGAGGCGTCGATGCAAGTGCCCGTCATCGTCGATTTCTGGGCGCCCTGGTGCGGCCCCTGCAAGACGCTGGGCCCCGCGCTGGAGGCCGAGGTCGCCCGACACAAGGGCCGCGTACGCATGGCCAAGATCAACGTGGACGAGAACCAGACGATCGCGGGCCAGTTGCGCGTGCAGTCGATCCCGACCGTCTATGCCTTCTTCCAGGGCCAGCCGGTCGATGCCTTCCAAGGCGCAGTGCCCGCAAGCCAGGTCAAGCAGTTCGTCGACAAGCTGGCCGCGATGTCGGGCGATGACGGTGGTCTGGCAGACGCCCTTGCCGCGGCCGAGCAGATGATCGAGGACAACGAGGCCGCCGATGCCATCGAGACCTTCACCGCCATCATCGGAGAGCTGCCCGACAGCCCCGAGGCCTGGGGCGGGCTGATCCGCGCCCATCTGGCCGCGGGCGACCATGCCGCCGCCGCCTCGACCCTGACGCAGGTGCCAAGCCCCCTGGCCCATGCCGGCCCGGTCGAGGCCGCGCGCGCCAAGCTGGCCCTGGCCCAGCAGGCCGCCAGCGCCGGTCCGCTGGATGATCTGGCCGCCCGCGTCGAGGCCGATCCGGCCGATCAGCAGGCACGGCTGGAATACGCGCAGGCACTGCATGCCGACGGCCAGCTGGAGGCCGCCATCGACATCCTTCTGGACAGCTTCCGCCGCGACCACGAGTGGAACGACGGCGCCGCCAAGGCGCAGCTGATCACGATCTTCGACAGCCTCAAGCCCACCGACCCCATCGGGCAGAAAGGCCGTCGCCGCCTGTCCTCGCTGATCTTCGCCTGACCGATGGCGCTGCGTTTCGACCTGCCCGACCGCATCCCGCTGTTCCCGCTGCCCGGGGCCGTGCTGATGCCGCGGGCCCGCATGCCGCTGCACCTGTTCGAGCCGCGTTATCTGCAGCTGCTGGAAGACACGCTGAAGACCGATCACCGCCTGATCGGGATGATCCAGCCCGAAGGCGATGGCCTGTCCGCCATCGGCTGCGCGGGCCGGGTCGTGGCGTTCTCGGAAACCGGCGACGGGCGGATGATGATCTCGCTTGGCGCGATCTCGCGGTTCCGCCTGCAGGAGGTCGAGGAGGGCTTTGCCCCCTACCTGCAGGGCCGCGTCGACTGGTCCTCGTTCGGGCGCGACCTGTCCGGGCCGGAGCAGGATCCGACGCTGGACCGCAAGGCACTGTTTTCGCTGCTGGACCGCTACATGCAGACGCAGGAGCTGTCGACGGACTGGGACGCCGCCGCCGAGGCGGAGGACGAGCTGTTGATTAATTCGCTGTCGATGATGCTGCCCTTCACCCCCGGCGACAAGCAGGCGCTGCTGGAATCGCCCACCCTGGCCGACCGTCGCGAGCTGCTGGTCGGCCTGATCGAATTCGCCCTGCACGGCGGAGAGAACGAGGAACGCCTGCAATGACCGATGCCCCCCTTTTCGACCGCCACATGCTGGAGGCGCTGGTCTGCCCGGTGACCCACGCCACGCTCAGCTATGATGCCCAGGCGCAGGAGCTGGTGTCCCGCACGGCGGGGCTGGCCTTTCCGATCCGTTCGGGCATCCCGATCATGCTGATCGACGAGGCCCGCCAGATCCGCGCCGATGACTGACCCGCGCGCAGGGGCGTGACCGACATGGACCGCCCCGTGGCGATCCCGCGGGTGGCGGCCGCGCGCCGGCCCGAACCCGCCGCCCTGCCCCTGTGGCTGCGGGCGGTCATCATCGCCTGCTGCATGATCGAGGCGTTCTGCTTTGCCGCGCCCATGCTGGGCCTGGGCAGCGCGCGGACGGCCTCGGTGATGCTGGGCGGCTTCTGGGCGCCGCTGGTGGGCGACGGGGTCGGGCTCTATCCCGGTCAGGGGGTCGCGATGTTCCTGACCTACGGCCTGCTGCATTCCGGACCGCTGCATCTGGCGATGAACATGATCTCCCTGGCCGCCGTCGGCAGAGAACTGGTGCGCATGATCGGATCGGCCCGCATGGCGCTGACCTATCTGCTCAGCCAGATCGCCGCCGGCATGGCCTTCGCCTGGATGGAGCCCGATGCCGGGCCGATGGTCGGCGCCTCGGGCGCGGTCTTCGGGCTGGCGGGGGCGCTGGTCGGCTATGCGGCGATCACCTTGCGCCGCCGTCACCGCCCGATGAGCCCGCTGGTGCGCGCCGTGGCGCTGATCCTGGGGCTGAACGTGGCGCTGACGCTGCTGATGCCGTCGATCGCCTGGCAGGCGCATCTGGGCGGGGGCGTGGCGGGCTTGGTGCTGGGGCTGATCTTTGCCCTGATCCCGCGCCGCTGACCCCCTGCCGACGCCGGTGCGACCCTCAGCCGTCCTGGGGGGTCCGGGGGGCCTGCCCCCCGGCGTCGCGGGACGCAATCTGCGCGCTTTCGTCATCCGCCACCGCTGCGGTGGTGCTGTCCGTCGCAGGCTGTTCCACCGGGTCAGCGTCACCCTGATCGCCGCTGACCGACGCATCTTCGATGGCCGCTTCCGGCTCGGCGGCGGCATCGTCGCGGTCGATGTCTTCGGGGTCAAAGGCGTCCTCGATCCCCTCGGCGGCCATCAGGCGCCGCAGCGCCGCGCGGAACTCGTCCGCGGGCTGCCAGACCAGCGATGCCGAATCCTGCCCCTCGACCTGCGCCAGGTGCTCGGCCACCAGGCGGTGCCCGATGCCATAGCCGGTCCATTTGCGCATCCGCCCACGCCCCAGGAACCACTCGCCTTGATCATAGTCGCGGCGCGCCCACAGCCCCGCGGCCTGCTTCAGCGTGCCCAGCCCCGGCCGCGTCTGATCCCAAGGGTCGGGCGGCCCGCCCAGAACCTGCTGGACGAAATGTCCCGCCAGCCCCTCGCTGACCAGCGCCTCGCCCAGGGACCGACCGTATCCCGGCCCATCCCACCGCGTCAGGCGATGCAGTGCGTGGACCAGGGTGCGGCGAAAATGCTCGGGCTCGACCCGGTCGGGGTCCAGCGTGATCTCGATGATGCCGGGGGCCGGGGCGTGGCCCGCGATGCCCCATTCGGGGATCACTCCGTCGCCCGCCCGCACCACAAGGTCGAACCGGGGCAGGTCCAGATGCGCCTCGGCCATCGCCACCATCTCGCGCGCATGGGCGCGGATCTCGGCCATGACGGGCGTCAGGGCGCTGCGGGCATTCAGCATGTGCAACTGCCAGATCGTCATGGCCACATCCCGTTCTGGCCGGTCCCTACCGCGGTCATCAGACCTCGGGGACCAGCACCTCGCGCTTGCCGACATGGTTGGCGCTGCTGACCACGCCCTGCTCCTCCATCTGCTCGACCAGGCGCGCGGCCTTGTTGTAGCCGATGGCCAGCTTGCGCTGGATATAGCTGGTGGAACATTTGCGGTCCTTGGCGACGATCATCACGGCCTGATCATACAGTGCATCGTCCGATCCGTCGCCGCCCAGGCCCAGCACCGCGTCGATGTCGTCGGCCTTGTCGTCCTCGGGGCCCTCGACCACGCCCGACTTGTAGCTGGGCGGCCCAAAGGATTTCAGGTGGGTCACGATCTCCTCGACCTCCTCGTCGCTGACGAAGGGACCGTGGATACGGGTGACGCGCGCGCCGTTGCCCATATAGAGCATGTCGCCCTGGCCCAGCAGCTGCTCTGCCCCCTGCTCGCCCAGGATGGTGCGGCTGTCGATCTTCGAAGTGACCTGAAAGCTGACCCGCGTCGGGAAGTTCGCCTTGATCGTGCCGGTGATGACATCGACCGAGGGACGCTGCGTCGCCATGATCAGGTGGATGCCCGAGGCCCGCGCCATCTGCGCCAAGCGCTGGATGCAGGCCTCGATCTCCTTGCCGGCGACCATCATCAGGTCGGCCATCTCGTCGACGACCACGACGATATAGGGGAAGGTCTCGGGCTGGAACTCCTCGGTCTCCCAGATCGCGTCGCCGGTATCCTCGTCAAAGCCCGTCTGGACGGTCCGCTTGAACATCTCGCCCTTCTTCAGGGCCTCGGTGACGCGGCCGTTATAGCCCTCGATGTTGCGCACGCCCATCTTGGACATCTTGCGATAGCGGTCCTCCATCTCGCCCACGACCCATTTCAGCGCCACGACGGCCTTCTTGGGGTCGGTGACGACCGGGGACAGCAGGTGCGGGATGCCGTCATAGACGGACAGTTCCAGCATCTTGGGGTCGATCATGATCAGCCGGCATTCGTCCGGCGTCAGCTTGTACAGCAGGCTCAGGATCATGGTGTTGATCGCGACCGACTTGCCCGACCCGGTGGTGCCCGCGATCAGCAGGTGGGGCATCTTGGCCAGGTTCGCCACGACCGGATCGCCGCCGATATCCTTGCCCAAGGCCAAGGGCAGCGGCTGCGTGCCGTCGCCGAAGGCGCGCGAGGCGAAGATCTCGCGCAGCAGCACCTTTTCGCGCTTGGCGTTGGGCAGTTCGATCCCGATCACGGTGCGGCCGGGAACGGTGCTGACGCGCGCGGACAAGGCCGACATCGACCGGGCGATGTCGTCGGACAGCCCGATCACGCGGCTGGCCTTCAGGCCCGGCGCGGGTTCCAGCTCGTACAGCGTCACGACCGGGCCGGGGCGGACCTCGGTGATCTGGCCCTTGACGCCGTAATCGTCC
Source organism: Paracoccus marcusii (assembly GCF_028621715.1). Classification (NCBI taxonomy): domain Bacteria; kingdom Pseudomonadati; phylum Pseudomonadota; class Alphaproteobacteria; order Rhodobacterales; family Paracoccaceae; genus Paracoccus; species Paracoccus marcusii. The sequence goes on from NZ_CP117466.1 coordinate 725,310, forward strand.
AACACCGCCTCCAGCATGCGGGCGTTCTCCATCAGCGCCTCGTGGGACACGGGCACCACGTCGCTGTCCGATGGCGCCGACAGCAGCGCCAGGGGGGGCCGCTCATAGGCGGGGCTGCCGCTGTCGTCGAACCGCAGGGCAGGCTCGGCCTCGGCCCGCGCGCTGCGCGAGGGTTCGGCGCGCTTGGCGGGGGCGATGATCTGGCGCGGCGTCTCGGCGCCGAAGGGGCGCGGGTCGACCGGCTCCTCGGGGGCGGGGGTCGCGGGCGCACCCTCGCGGGCCAGCCGGGACGCGACCGCCTTCAGCACCGACGACTTGGCGGTGCTGGTGCGGATGGCGTCGCTGATGCGGCCCCGGACCTCGGCCTCGGACGGGGCGGCGCCCTCGTAATCCGAATCGCGCTCGATCAGCTCGGGCTCGGGCATCTCGGATTCCAGCTCGAATGCCGGCGGGGCGGAACGGCGGCGCGCGGCGGGCGCGGCCTTGCGCGGGGCGGCGTCCTCGGCGCGCGGCTGGCGCAGGCGCTGCGCCGCGCCGGCGGCGGCCGATCCCGCCAGAACCGTCCCGTGCAGCGCCGTCGCCAGCCCCTGCCGGAACCGCAGCCACAGAGCCGCGACTTCGGTCCGGTCGAAGCCCAGGACGAAGGCCGCCGCCGCGACCACGGCCACCGCGACCAGCAGCGCCGCCAGGCGGATACCCAGCTGTGCCTTCATCGGCAGCAGGTTCAGCATCGCGCCCATCACCATGTCGCCGAAATGGCCGCCCAGGCCGTAATTCTGCTGCCATTCGGGGCCGGGGATCAGCGTGCTGGCATAGATCGACACCAGGGCCACGGCGATCGGGGTGAAGATGCCGCGCATCAGGCGCTCCTCGCCCTTGTGCAGCATCATGCGCAGGCCCCAGACCCAGGCGGCGACGACCAGCATCCAGGCCCCCATGCCCGCGATCATGATCAGCGCCGAGGCGATCATCGCCCCGATCCCGCCCAGCATGTTCTGCGCCGGCGCGTCGGTGGCCGACCCGAAGCTGGGATCGTCGGGCGACCAGCTGCCCAGCATCATCGCGATCAGGATGCCCAGCACGATCAGTCCCGCGCCGATGGCCTCCTTGCCGCGTCGTTCCAGGGCGGCCTGGGTCGACTGGTCGAACAGCGGGTCGCGGTGTTTCGCCTGCCAGCTTGCCATGATCTCAGCCCCCCGTTTCGTCATATAGGACCGCCCGCAGGCGGGTCAGCGCGGCGCGCGTCTGGTCGGCATCGGCCACCAGCGCCACCCGGATGAAGCCCGCGCCGGGATTGATCCCGTCCACGTCGCGCGACAGATAGGCGCCGGGCAGCACCTGGATGCCCGCCTGCGCCCACAGCGTCCGCGCGGCCTGTTCGCCGTCGGCCACCGGCAGCCACAGAAAGAACCCGCCCTCCGGCGGCAGATAGCCGGGAATGTCGCCCAGGATTTCGTCTGCGATGCGGTATTTCTGTTGATACAGCGCCAGGCTGGCGGCCACGTGATCCTCGTCCGACCAGGCGGCGGTGCTGACGCGCTGCACCGGCAGCGGCAGCGGCGCGCCCGCATAGTTGCGCAGCCGCCGCATCTGGGCGATCTGGGCGCGGCCGCCCGCGGCGAAGCCAGACCGCAGGCCGGGCAGGTTCGACCGCTTGGACAGCGAATTGAACATCACCACCCGGTCGGGCAGGCCCATCGCGGTCGCGACCTGCAGGGCACCCGGCGGGGGCGCATCGCGCCAGATCTCGGAATAGCATTCGTCGGCCAGGATCAGGAAATCGTGCCTCTCGGCCAAGGTCACCAGCGTTTCCAGGTATTCGCGGTCGGCCACCGCCCCCTGCGGGTTGGCGGGCGAACACAGATAGGCCAGCGCCACCCGGTCCAGCAGCGCCGGGTCCAGCCCCGCGTAATCGGGCAGGTTGCCCGTGGCGGGCGTGGCCGGCACGAACAGCGCCTGCGCCTGCACCGCGGCGGCGGCGACCGCATAGACCTGATAGAACGGGTTCGGCACCAGCACGATCGGCTGCTGGCCGGCCTTGGTCTCGGGGCACAGGGCCAGGGCCGCGTTGAACAGCCCCTCGCGCGTGCCGTTCAGCACCATCAGCCGGTCAGGTGAAACGTCCAGGCCATAGCGGCGGTCCAGCCAGCCGCCGATCGCCGACAGCAGTTCGGGCGCGCCCTCGTTCGGGGGGTATTTCGCCAGTTCGGGCAGGCTGTCGGCCATCACCTGCGCCACGAAACCGGGCATCGGGTGGCGGGGCTCTCCGATGGTCAGGATCATGGGGGATTCGCCGGGGGCCAGCCCCGGCTCGATATCCGACAACAGCGCCCGCAAACGCGGGAACGCGTAGTCCGGCAGGTTCGAGAACCGCTCGGGGAATGCCATCTCTGCCTCGCTTTTCGGGGTCTGCGCCCCGTTCCTTGGCGGAAACATTAGCGTGATCCGGGCCTTGCGTCCAGCAAAGACCCGGTCACGCCAGCGCGCCCTCGGCCCCCGCCGCCACGCGCAGCAGATGCCGGTCCTGACCGGCATGGCCCAGCAGGCTGATCCCGCAGGCCGGGTGCCCGGTGGGCAGGGTGATCGCGGGCAGGCCCAGCAGGTTCGCGATCCGGGTGTTGCGCAGGGTCAGCAGGTTGGCGCGCACGAATTCCGACCCGTCGGTCATCAGCCGTTGGGTCGCGGGCGGCAGGATCGGCACCGTCGGCAGCAGCACGGCGTCGTATCCGCCGACGACCTCCTTGATCCACTTGCGGCGCACGCGGGCCAGGCTTTCCCATGCCGCGACATAGTCGGGCGCGCTGACCCCTGCCCCGCCACGGAACCGCTCCAGGATGGGCTGCCACATCAGTTCCGGCGCATCCTCGATCTGGGCGCGCCAGATGCCATAGGCCTCGGGGGCGAACAGCTGCGGCGACAGGGCCATGGCCTTGTCCAGCCAGTCGGTCGAGACGTGCGCGATCTGCGCACCGGCCCGACCCAGCCTATCCACCGCGTCCTGGAACGCCGTCACCGGCCCGGATTCGGCGTCGTCGAAGGGCAGCCCCTCCAGCACCATCAGGCGCAGGCCCTGCACGCTGGCGCCGTCCAGGTCGGGGGCCCGCTGGTCGGCCATGATCGCAAAGATCTGGGCACAGTCCTCGACGCTGCGGGCGATGGGGCCCGCGATGTCGAACCTGCGCGCCAAGGGCACCACGCCCTTTTCGGGCAGCGCGCCATGCGTGGGCTTGAACCCCACCAGCCCGTTCCACGCCGCGGGCACGCGGACGGACCCGCCCGTGTCGGTGCCAACCGCCGCCGCCGCCAGCCCCAGCGCCACCGACACCGCCGCCCCGGATGACGAGCCCCCCGGCGCCAGGTCCGGGTCCAGCGCATTGGGCGGCGTCGCCGTGCGCGGGTTCAGCCCCAGCCCGGAAAACGCCAGTTCGGTCATGTGGGTCTTGCCTAGGCAGACCATGCCGCGACGGGCCGCGCGCGCCAGGATGTTGGCGTCCTTGCGCGGCACGCGCCCCTCCAGCAGGCGCGATCCGGCCTCGGTCACGGTGCCGCCGCTGTCGATGTTGTCCTTCCAGCTGATGGCCACGCCGTCCAGCAGGCTGTGGCGGCGTTCCTGTTTGGCACGGTCATGGGCGGCCACGGCCTCGGACCGGGCGCGGGCGGCGGTCAGGCGGGCATAGATGCGCGCGCAGTCGGGGTGATCCTTCGCGGCGGCCAGATAGGCCTCGGTCTGGTCGATGGGGTCCAGGACCCCCGCCATGATGGCGCGGCCCTGCTGGGTGGCCGATGCCCGCAACCAGTCCATTCAGAAATCCACCGCGATTCCGCCCTTTTCCCAGTCGCCATAGCGGACCGGCTCCGGCCCGTCGCGCCCGCCGTATTCGACCGGCAGGATCTGCCCGGCCTGCTGTTTCCTGCGGGCCTCGGCCTCGGCCAGGGCGCGCTGTGCGGCGGCGGGCAGGGCGGGGGTGTCATCGCTCATGGAAAGATCCTCCGAATGGGCGTAAGGGGTCGCGGAACAGTGTTGAACATCACTTAGGCAAAGGAAAGCGTTTTGGCAAAGCCGGGCGGCGATATGGCGCGCAAGGGCGCATTGCGATTGATCCAGGGCGTGCGCGACGGGCGGTCCCTGTCGGACCAGTCCGGCAGCCTGCGCGCGCTGCCGGTGGCCGAACAGGCCCGGGCGGCCCGGCTGGCGGCCGAGACGCTGCGCCATCAGGGTCGCGCGGACGTGGTGATCGACGCCTTCGTGAACCGCAGGCCCGCCCCCCAGATCGCCGACGTGCTGCGCCTGGCCGTGGTCGAGATGCTGGAGCTGGGCGCCCCTGCCCACGGCGTCGTGGGTGCGGCGGTCGACCTGACCCGGACGCTGGGCGCGCGCGGCCAGGCGGCGGCGGGCATGGTCAACGCGGTCCTGCGCAAGGCGGGCGCGTATCAGGGCTGGGCCGACCTAGCCCCGCAACCCTTGCCCGAATGGCTGCGCGGCCCGCTGGTCGAGGCTTACGGCGACGCGGTGATGACCGCCATCGAGGCCGCCCATCAGCGCGGCGCGCCCCTGGACCTGACGATGAAGCCCAGCGCGGACCCGGTGCCGGGCGCCGATGCGCTGCCCACCGGGTCGTGGCGCCTGCAGGGTCCGGTGCAGGTGACCGCCCTGCCGGGGTTCGATGAGGGCCAGTGGTGGGTCCAGGATGCCGCCGCGGCCCTGCCCGCGCGCCTGCTGGCCCCGCAGCCCGGCGAACGCATTGCAGACCTGTGCGCGGCGCCCGGCGGCAAGACGCTGCAGCTGGCGGCGGCCGGTGCCCATGTCACCGCCGTGGACATCAGCGAACAGCGCCTGCGCCGCGTGACCGAGAACCTGGCCCGCTGCGGGCTGACCGCCGATCTGGTCACGGCCGACGTGCTGGACTGGCGCCCCGACGTGGCACCCGACGCGATCCTGCTGGACGCGCCCTGCAGCGCCACGGGCACCATCCGCCGCCATCCCGACCTGCCCTTCATCCGCGACGGCCACGGCATCGCCGAGCTGATCGAGCTGCAGGCGACCCTGCTGGATCACGCGCTGTCGGTGCTGCGGCCCGGTGGGCGGCTGGTCTATGCCACCTGCTCGCTGATCCCCGACGAGGGCGAGGTCCAGATCGACGAGGTGCTGGTCCGCCATCCCGGCGTGATCGTGGAACGCCCGGACCTGTCGCGGATCGACCTGCCCGGCATCGACCCCGCCTGGATCACCGAGGAGGGCGGCCTGCGCCTGCGCCCGGATTACTGGGCCGACCGGGGCGGGATGGACGGGTTCTACATGGCTTGCCTGCGCAAGCCCGGCTGAACGGAACCGTCGGGCCACCTTGCGCCTTCCTTCCGCGAATGCGGATGAAAGGATGACCAGATGAGGCTGACCACTGTCGCGATGGGACTGAAACTGGCGCAGGCCGTCCTGCGCACGCGCGGCGCCAGCACGGCGGCCAAGGGTGCGGGCGGCCTTGCCTCGGGGATCGGCACGGCCGTGATGGTCGTGGCGGCGGTGCAGCTGGCGCAGCAGCTGTTCTCGTCGCGCAAGCGCTGAGGCGCTGGACCTTCGGCGGGGGTTTCGGTAACTGGGCGTCACCCAGAGACACGAGGCCCCCATGTCCGACCCCGTCGCCATCCGACGCGCGCTTCTCTCCGTTTCCGACAAGACCGGCCTGATCGATTTCGCCCGCGCCCTGGATGCGCGCGGCGTCCAGATCCTGTCCACCGGCGGCAGCGCCAAGGCCCTGCGCGACGCGGGCCTGTCCGTGACCGACGTGGCAGACGTGACGGGTTTCCCGGAAATGATGGACGGCCGCGTCAAGACGCTGCACCCGGCGGTGCATGGCGGCCTGTTGGCGCTGCGCGACAACGCGGACCACGTGGCGGCGATGGAGGAGCATGGCATCGGCGCGATCGACCTGCTGGTCGTGAACCTCTATCCGTTCGAGGAGACCGTCGCCAAGGGCGCGGCCTATGACGACTGCATCGAGAACATCGACATTGGCGGCCCGGCAATGATCCGCGCCGCGGCCAAGAACCACGGCTTTGTCACCGTTGTCGTGGACGTTCAGGATTACGACGCCGTTCTGGCCGAACTGGACGCGAATGGCGGGACCACCCTGCCCTTCCGGCAGCGGATGGCGCAGACGGCCTATGCCCGCACCGCGGCCTATGACGCCGCCGTCAGCACCTGGATGGCGGATGCGATCGGGGAGGCCACGCCCCGCCGCCGCGCCTTTGCCGGTACGCTGGCGCAAGGCCTGCGATATGGCGAGAACCCGCACCAGCAGGCGGCCTTCTATGTCACGGGCGATGCGCGCCCCGGCGTTGCCACCGCGCAACAGCATCAGGGCAAGGAGCTGTCCTACAACAACATCAACGACACCGATGCCGCCTTCGAGCTGGTGTCCGAGTTCGACCCGGCGGAGGGCCCCGCCTGCGCGATCATCAAGCACGCCAATCCCTGCGGCGTGGCCCAGGGCGCGACCGCGCTGGAGGCCTATAAGCGGGCGTTTGATTGCGACCGCACCTCCGCCTTCGGCGGCATCATCGCGCTGAACCAGCCGCTGGACGGGGCCACCGCGGAAGAGATCGTCAAGATCTTCACCGAGGTCGTCATCGCCCCCGATGCCGACGCCGACGCGCGCCGCATCTTTGCCGCCAAGAAGAACCTGCGCCTGCTGACCACGGGCGGTCTGCCCGATCCGCGGGCGGGCGGGCTGACCTTCCGGCAGGTGTCGGGCGGCATGCTGATCCAGGGTCGCGACAACGGCCATGTGGCCCGCGCCGACCTGCGCATCGTGTCCGACCGCCAGCCGTCGGAACAGGAACTGGCCGACCTGATGTTCGCCTGGACCGTCGCCAAGCACGTGAAATCCAATGCCATCGTCTATGCCAAGGACCTGGCCACCGTCGGCATCGGCGCGGGCCAGATGAGCCGCGTGGACAGCACCCGCATCGGGCGGCGCAAGTCCGAGGACATGGCCCAGGTCCTGGGCCTGTCGGAACCGCTGACCAATGGCGCGGCGGTGGCGTCCGACGCGTTCTTCCCCTTTGCCGACGGCATCGAGGCCCTGGCCGAGGCCGGCGCCCGCGCGGTCATCCAGCCCGGCGGGTCGATGCGCGACGACGAGGTGATCGCGGCGGCCAACCGCCTTGGGCTGGCGATGGTCCTGACCGGCCAGCGTCACTTCCGCCACTGATGGCCGCGCCCGCGAAACCCGCCGCCCGCAAGGCGCGCCCGGCACCCCAGCCCGCGCGCAGCGACATGCGGCCGGTGATCTGGGTCGCGCTGGCGATCTTTCTGGCCGACCAGGCGCTGAAATACGTCGTCGTCCACATGCTGGACCTGGACCGCGTGCGGTCGATCGACGTGTTCCCCCCCTGGCTGAACCTGCGCATGGCCTGGAACCAGGGCGTGAACTTCGGCCTGATGGCGTCGGATACGGACATCATGCGCTGGGTGCTGATCGGGGTGGCGCTGGTCATCTGCACCTGGGTATGGATCTGGGTCTGGCGCGCGGGCCTGGGGCGGTTCGCCCGCATTTCGGCCGGGCTGCTGATCGGCGGCGCGCTGGGCAACGTGGTGGACCGCGTTCTTTATGGTGCGGTGGCCGATTTCCTGAACATGTCGCTGCCGGGCTGGCAGAACCCCTACAGCTTCAACGTGGCCGACATCTCGATCTTTGCGGGCGCGTTGGGGCTGGTGCTGATGCCGCAGCCCAAGACGACCGAAACCCCCGCCCCGGCAAAGCCCCGCACACAGCGCACGGCGCCCAAGCCGCCTGCGCGTCCGGCACCCAAGGTGCCTTCGCCGCCGCCCGCCGGTCCGCGCCAGCCCGACCTGTTCGCGCCCGCCGACCAACAGGGTCGTGACGGCGACGGAAAACCGGGCTAGAACGGCGCAACGGACCAAAGGGGGCAGGACATGCGGACAAGCGCGCTGGTGATCGGATTTGCGGCCGCGATGGGGCTTTCCGCCTGTGGCGGCGGGACGCTGAACAATATCGGCGCGGGCCAGGTGGGGCCGGACGAATTCGCGATCCTGCCCACGCGGTCGCTGTCGATGCCGCCCGATCTGGCGGTGCTGCCCGCACCCACGCCGGGCGGCGCGAACATCACCGATCCGAACCCCCGCGGCGACGCGGTCGCCGCCCTGGGCGGCAACCCGGAACGGCTGGCGAACCAGGGCATCGGGGCCGCGGACCAGGCGCTGGTCGCGCAGGCCGCCCGCGCGGGCACCGACCCGCAGATCCGCGAACGCCTGGCGCAATCGGATGCCGAATGGCGGGCCCGCAACGGCCGCCGCCCGCTGGAGCGCATCATGGGCACGCCGGTCTATCAGCGCGCCTATGCGCCGATGGCGCTGGACCCCGTCAGCGAACAGCGGCGCTGGCAGCGCGCCGGGGCCATCACCTCGACCGCGCCGGCGCCCGCGGCAGAGTGAGCACCGCCGTCTTCGACCCGACGGACCCCGGTTTCGGGGCCGATCCCTGGCCCGCCTATGCGGCGCTCAGGGCGCAGCCGGGCCTGCCCCTCTGGCCGGGCTTCGGTGGCCATCTGGCATCGCGCATGGCGGATGTGCGCGCCATCGCGCTGGACCGGCGCATGGTGCGCGCGCCCGCGGCCTTTGCCCCGCCCGAACAGGTGCGCGCGATGCAGGTCGCGGGCAACTTCCATGACATGCCGTTCCACGAACGCTTCGTGCAGACCTCGATGCTGGACACGGATGGGCCGGATCACGACCGGCTGCGCCGCGCGGTGTTCCCGTTCTTTACCAGGACCCGGCTGGAGGGGATGCGCAGCTTCGTGACGTCCTGGGTCGATGCTGCGTTGGACCGCCTGGTCCCGCAGGGGCGGATCGATTTCATCGCCGATCTGGCGGCGCATCTGCCGGGGCAGGTGATCGGCCACCTGATCGGCACGGACCCGGCGCTGGCGCCGCAGATGACCGAATGGTCCGATCACGTGGTCAGCTATTTCGACATCGACCGGACGTCCGCCAAGAAGGCCCGCGCCGAGGAGGCCACGCGCCTGTTCGCGGCGCTGCTGGAGGACCTGCACGCCGAACGCGCCGCCCGCCCGCGCGACGACCTGATGTCCGCGATGATCGAGGCCGAGCGCGCGGGCCTGATGACCCATGACGAACTGATCGCCACGATCATGCAGATCCTGCATGCGGGGCATGGATCGACCATCGACGTGCTGGGGTCGGGGATGGTGGCGCTGCTGGATCACCCGGACCAGGCGGCCCTGCTGCGCGCGCAGCCGGACCTGATGCCGCAGGCCGTGCAGGAGATGTTCCGCTTTGCCGCGCCGCTGCCGTTCTTTCACCGCTATGCGTCGGAGGACCTGACGATCTGCGGGCGGGACTGGCCCAAGGGCACGCTGTTCGGGCTGCTTTACGCGTCGGCCAACCGCGACCCCGAGGCCTTTGCCGATGCCGACCGCTTTGACGTCACCCGCCGTCCGAACGTGCATCTGGCCTTTGGCGCAGGCGTGCACGTCTGTCTGGGCAATAATCTGGCGCGACTGAACATGGAGACGCTGTTCACGGCCCTGCTGGCCCGCGCGCCGGGGATGGCGGCGGATGGGCCGGTGCGGTGGAAACAGGGGCTGCAGGCGCATGGGCCGCTGTCCTTGCCGGTGCGTCTGACCGCCTGACCGGCGCACGGGTCGGAACGGGTCGCCCGGCCCGCCCCCAGCGAGGGGGCCGTCCGGGCGCGCGGCTGGCGCCGCGACCCCTGCCATCGGCGCTGCACATTCGCGCGAGCGTGGCTTGCGCGGCCTGCCCCTGACGTCCAAGTTGCCCCTCAGCAAGAGGAGGTTGCTCCACCCATGCGTCACCCCGCATCCCGTTCCGCCCTGGCCGTGGCCCTGGCGCTTGGCACGTCGCTGACCGGCCTGCCCGCCCTGGCGCAAGACGCCGCCGCCCCGATGCCCGACGGCGTCACCCATTTCACCCTTCCCAACGGCCTGGAGACGGTGGTCATCCAGGACGAGCGCGCGCCCGTCGTGGTGCAGATGGTCTGGTACAAGATCGGCGCGGCGGACGAGGTGCCGGGCAAGTCCGGCATCGCGCATTATCTGGAACACCTGATGTTCAAGGGCACCGACACGCTGGAGCCCGGAGAGCTGTCCAAGACGGTGACCGCGAACGGCGGCAGCGACAACGCCTTCACATCGTGGGATTTCACAGCCTATTTCCAGCGCATCGCCAGCGACCGCCTGCCCCTGGTGATGGGGATGGAGGCCGACCGCATGGCCAACCTGAACATCCGCGATGAGGACTGGCAGGCCGAACGCCAGGTCGTGCTGGAGGAGCGCGCGCAGCGCGTCGACAGCGACCCCGCCGCCCTGTTCGCCGAGGAGCTGAACGCGGTCGTCTATGACAACCACCCCTATGGCCGACCAATCATCGGCTGGCGCGACGAGATCGAGGCGCTGACCCGCGACGACGCGGTCGCCTGGTACGACACGCATTATTCGCCGAACGAGGCCGTGCTGGTCATCGCCGGCGACGTCACCCCCGAGGAGGCCCGGGCCTTGGCCGAGGAGCATTACGGCGCCATCCCCGCCAAGGGCGAGGCCGAACCGCGCATCCGCCCGCAGGAGCCGCCCAAGCGGACCGCGCGGCGGCTGGAGATGTCGGACCCGCGCGTCGCGCAGCCCCGGATGATCCGCACCGTGCTGGCCGCGGAACGCGATCCGGGCGCGCAGGAGGATGCGGCGGCGCTGACCGTGCTGGCGGCGCTGCTGGGCGGGTCCTCGCAGACCTCGTATCTGGCGCAGCAGCTAACGCTGCCGGGAACCGCGCTGTGGGCGGGGGCCAGCTATGACGGGCTGTCGCTGGACCGGACCGAATTCATGCTGTCGCTGGTTCCGGCCGAGGGCACCCCGCCCGAGGAGGCCGAAGCGGCACTGGACGAGGCGCTGGCGCAGTTTCTGGCCGAGGGTCCGGACGAGGCCGACCTGGAGCGCGTCAAGACCCGCATCCGGGCCGAGGAGATCTATTCGCGCGATTCGGCGCATGGCCGGGCCTATGACTATGGCCAGGGGCTGTCGACCAGCCTGACCGTGCAGGACGTGAACGACTGGCCCGACATCCTGGACGCGGTCACCGCCGAGGACGTGATGGCCGCCGCCCGCGACGTGCTGCAGGCGCCCGCCGTGACCGGCTGGCTGCTGCCCGCCCCCGCGGAGGCGGAGGCCGCCGCGACCCAGGAACCGGCCCCGGCCACCCCCGACGAACAGACCGAGGTGCAAGGATGATCCGTGCCGCAATCGCCACCGTTCTTGCCCTGCTGGCCGTGCCGGCGCAGGCGATCGAGATCCAGGACGTCACCTCTCCGGGTGGGATCAAGGCCTGGCTGGTCCAGGACGACAGCATCCCCTTTGTGGCGCTGGACATCCAGTTCCGCGGCGGTGCCAGCATGGACGCCGAGGGCAAGCGCGGCGCCGTCAACATGATGACCGCGTTGCTGGAGGAGGGCGCCGGGTCGAACAGCGCCACGCAGTTCGCCCAGGCGGTCGAGGACCTGGGCGCGCGGCTGTCCTTTTCGGCCAGCGACGACACGGTGTCCGTGGGCTTCCAGTCCCTGACCGAGAACCGCGACGCCGCCGCCGACCTGCTGGCCCAAGCGCTGGCGCAGCCGCGGTTCGACGACGATGCGCTGACCCGCGTGCGCGGACAGGTGCAGGCAGTGATCCGGTCCGAGGCGACCGATCCGAACAGCATCGCCGCCAAGGAGATGGCGGCGCAGGCCTGGGGCGAGCATCCCTATGCGACCTCGATCAACGGGACGGCGGAGAGCGTCGCGGCCCTGACCAGGCAGGACCTGGTGGCGGCCAAGAACCGCGTGCTGGCGCGCGACCGGGTGGTCGTGGGCGCGGCGGGCGACATCTCGGCCGAGGAGCTGGGGCTGCTGCTGGACCGCATCCTGGGCGGGTTGCCGGAACAGGCGACCGCCCCCCTGCCCGAGCAGGCGGAGCTGCAGGTGACCGGCGGCACGACGGTCATCGACTGGGACAGCCCGCAGACCGTGGTGGCCTTTGCCGGGCCGGGCATCCCGATCGACGACCCCGATTATTTCGCGGCTTTCGTCGCCAACCACATCCTGGGCGGCGGGGGCTTCAGTTCCCGCCTGATGGAGGAGATCCGCGAGAAGCGCGGGCTGACCTATGGCGTGGGAACGGCGCTGGCCACGGGGCTGTACGGCCAGACCTGGCAGGGCGGCATGTCGGGATCGAACGCCACCACGGCCGAAGCGGTGGAGCTGATCCGCGCCGAATGGGCCCGCATGGCCGAGGGTGTGACGGACCAGGAACTGACCGATGCCAAGACCTATCTGACCGGGGAATATCCCCTGCGGTTCGACGGGAACGGACGCATCGCATCGATCCTGGCAGGCATGCAGCTGATCGGATTCCCGATCGACTATATCGATACCCGCAATGCCAAGGTCGAGGCGGTGACCTCCGAGGACGTGTCCCGCGTGGCGCAGCGCCTGCTGGACCCCGAACGGCTGCGCTTCGTGCTGGTCGGCCGCCCCGAGGGGATCGAATCGGACCCTGTCACCAACTGAGCCGACAACAGCGGTGGCGCCGCGCCCCCAAGGGGCGCGGCGCGGTCGTTCCGCGGGGCTGATGCCCCGCGAATCTCTGGCAGCGGCGGGGCAGTCCTGCTAGATTTGGGGCGATGAACAGCCATGCCCCCAAGATACGCCCCGACGGCCGCGCCGTGATCCGCCAGCTGGATGAGGCCACCGCCAACCGCATCGCGGCGGGCGAGGTGGTCGAGCGTCCGGCCTCGGCGGTCAAGGAACTGGTCGAGAATGCGCTGGACGCTGGCGCCACCCGGATCGAGATCGCCATCCAGGACGGCGGCAAGCGGCTGATCCGCGTCACCGACGACGGCTGCGGCATGGTGCCGGACGACCTGCCGCTGGCCCTGTCGCGCCATGCCACCAGCAAGATCGACGGGACCGACCTGCTGGCCATCACCAGCTTCGGCTTTCGCGGCGAGGCGCTGCCCTCGCTTGGCGCGGTCGGGCGGCTGACCATCACCTCGCGCACGCGGGGGGGCGAGGGGGCGTCCATCGCGGTCACCGGGGGGCGGCTGGACCCGCTGCGCCCGGCGGCCGCCAATTGCGGCACCGTGGTCGAGCTGCGCGACCTGTTCTTTGCCACGCCCGCGCGGCTGAAGTTCCTGCGCACCGACCGGGCCGAGACGCAGTCGGTGGCCGACACGGTGCGCCGCCTGGCGATGGCCGAACCCTATGTGGGCTTTTCGCTGACCGCCGACGGGCGCGAGATCTTTCGCGCCGATGCCGAGCAGGGAGAGCTGTTCGGGGCGCTGACCACGCGGCTGACCCGGCTGATGGGGACGGATTTCATCGACAACGCCCTGCCCATGGATGCCGAACGCGACGGGATCACCCTGACGGGCTATGCCGCCCTGCCGACCTATTCGCGCGGGGCGGCGGTCGCGCAGCATCTGTACGTGAACGGGCGGCCGGTGCGCGACAAGCTGCTGACCGGGGCGCTCAGGGCGGGCTACATGGACGTGCTGGCGGCGGGCCGGCATCCGGCGGCGGTGCTGTTTCTGGAATGCGATCCGCAGATGGTGGACGTGAACGTCCACCCGGCCAAGGCCGAGGTGCGGTTCCGCGACCCGCAATCGGCCCGCGGGCTGGTCGTGGGCAGCCTGCGCCACGCGATGGCGGGGGCCGGGCACCGCGCCTCCAGCACGGTGGGCCACGCGACGCTGCAGGCGGTGCAGGTCGAGCCGGGGCCCGAACCTTTGGCCGAAAACCGGTCAGACCCGCGGCCCGCATGGCAGGCCGACAGGCCGTCGGCGGCGGCCGTGCGGGCGGCGCTGGACCTGCAGATGCCGGGCTTTGCCGAGACGCCGTCGGCGCGGTTCGACCCGGTCGTGGCCGACGCGCCGATGGAGGACGCGCCCCTGGGGGCCGCGCGCGCGCAGATCCACGAGAACTACATCATCGCGCAGACGCCCGACGGGCTGGTGATCGTCGATCAGCATGCCGCCCATGAACGGCTGGTCTATGAGCGGCTGAAGGCGCAGGCGCAGGCCGCGGGCATCCCGGCCCAGGCCCTGCTGATCCCCGAGATCGTCGAGCTGTCCCCGGCCGATGCCGATCGCATCCTGTCCATCGCCGCCGATCTGGCCGCGCTTGGTTTGGTCGTCGAGCCGTTCGGCCCGGGCGCGGTCGCGCTGCGCGAGGTGCCAGCAATGCTGGCGCGGCTAGACGGGCGCGCGCTGATCCGCGACATCCTGGACGATCTGGCCGATCAGGGAGCCTCGGACCGGCTGCAGGCGCGCATCGATGCGGTGCTGTCGTCGATGGCCTGCCACGGGTCGGTCCGGTCCGGCCGCCGGATGGGTGCGGACGAGATGAACGCCCTGCTGCGCGAGATGGAGCGGACACCGAAATCGGGCCAGTGCAATCACGGCCGCCCGACCTGGGTCAAGCTGCAGCTGTCGGACATCGAACGTCTGTTCGGTCGCAGGGATTGACGCAGGGCGCGCGCGGATCGATCCTGTGCCCAGACAGGAGGTGCCGCGATGCTGCAGATTGCCGTCGACAAGATCGCCCATGTGATCATCCGCGCCCGCGATTACGAAAGCGGCGTGAATCCCTGGGCCCATCAGGGCGGCGGACGCCAGCATGGCACCCGGAGCGAGTTGCACGACTTCATCGCGGGCCTGAACGAGGATGAGCAGGCCAGCCTGGTCGCCGTGATGTGGATCGGGCGCGACAGCTTTGAGCCGTCCGAACTGGAGGAGGCGATCCGGACCGCCCGGATCGAACGGACCATCCCGACCGAGGATTACCTGATGGGCGAACCCCGACTGGCCGATCTGCTGGAGGCCGGGCTGGAAGGGCTGGGCATCTCTCCCGGCGACATCGAGGACGACCTGCAGCGTCCGGTATGACGAAGGGCGGCCCCGCAGGACCGCCCCAGAACCGATCGTGGCTGGATCACCCTTCCGGGGTCAGGCGGACCAGACGGCCGTTCTCCTCGTCGGTGATGACGACCAAGGCGCCATCCTGAGCAACCTCGACCTCGCGGACGCGGCCGATGCCCTGTGCCAGGCGCGCCTCTCCGGTCACGGTGGTGCCGTCCAGTTCCAGCCGGATGATGTCGCCCGACCGCAACCCGCCGATCAGCGCGTCCCCCTGCCAGTCGGGGAACATGTCGCCGTCATAGAAGGCCATTCCGCTGATCGCGGGCGACGGATCCCAGTAATAGACCGGCTGTTCGGTGCCCTCGACCTGGGTCGCGCCCATCTGGGCCCCGCTATAGTCGGTGCCATAGGTGGCCAGGGGCCAGCCATAGTTCAGTCCGCCCTCGACGGCGTTCAGCTCGTCACCGCCCTTGGGGCCGTGCTCGTTCATCCACAGCTGGCCGTCGGGGCCCATCGCGGCGCCCTGGATGTTGCGATGGCCGATGGACCAGATCTCGGGCAGCGCGCCCTCGATTCCCGCCCCGGCCGGGGTGCCGTCGGTGGCGTTGATGCGGATGATCTTGCCCAGGGTCGCCTGCGGGTCCTGGGCGTATTGGCGGGGTTCGGGGTCGCTGCGTTCGCCCAGGCCGACAAAGATGTGGCCCTCGTCGTCATGCACGATCCGCGCGCCGAAATGCTTGGTCGAGGCCCATGCCGGCTGCTGCTGCCAGATGCGCTGGACGTCGTCCATCGTGGTGCCGTCCTCGGACAGGATACCGGTCGCGACGGCGGTGGCGTTCGTGCCGTCGCCGCGGGGTTCGGCATAGGTCCACCAGACGCGGCGGGTGTCGGCGAAATCGTCCGCGACGGACACGTCGTGCAGGCCGCCCTGGTCGCGGGCATCGACCTCGGGCAGGCCCTGAATGGGTTCGGACAAGGTACCGTCGGTGGTATAGATGCGCATCCGGCCGGGGCGTTCGGTAATCAGCCAGTTCCCGTCGGGCAATTCCTGCAGGCCCCAGGGATGCTCCAGCCCCTCGACCAGGACCTGCTGCTGCAGGCCGGTGCCGTCCAGCATGGGCGCGCGGGTCTGGCCTTCGAAGGCGGGCTTTTGGTCATAGGCGGCCCCGTTGGGGGCGGCGTCGTTGAAACCCTGCGCCGCGGCCATCGAGGCCAGGAATCCTGTGGCGGCAAGGGTGGTCAGGCTTGTCGTCGTACGGCGCGTCATGGGGTCCTCCGATCCGGTGAATACCCTGCCCAATTCGTGACACGGCCTGGCGTTCCCCCCTGCGGCAACACGTCCCTGTCAGGCGGCCGTGACGGCGCCCATGTCAGCGCGCGTCGAGATGGTCGCGAAACAACGCACCCGCCCGGCCCCAAGCGCCCGCGTCGAGGTCGTCCAGCCCCTGCAGCACGGGCAGCAGCTGGGCCGCGTAATCCTCGCTGCTTTCGCGCGGCAGCATCGAGGGCAGGTTGTCGATCGCCATCACGTCCAGCACCGGCGCATCCGCCACCCGCAGGACCGGCGCGTCCCAAGTGGTGGTGCGGTCATAGACCTTGATCGGGGAAAAATCGCTGGTCGGGTCGCAGGCCACGTCGCCGATGACGCTCAGCGTACGACCCGGCGCCACGGCATCGGCGGACACGAAGACCGGGGCGCCGGGATGGGCCAGGATCGCGTTGACGAAGACATCGTGCATCAGCACCTCGGGGAAGGGGCCGCCATGGGCGGTCTCGGCCATGTCCCACCCGGTCACGGTGACGCCCATCGCGGTCAGCAGGTCGGCCGCGCCGCTGCCAACGCGGCCCTTGGCGCCGATGACGATGGCCCGCGGACGCGGGCGGCCGGTGGCGTCCAGCCGCGCCCGCAGGTCGTCCAGCAGGCGGTGCCGGTCGGGATAGGCGGCCACCGGTCCGCAGATGCCGCCCGACTGCTGCGCGGCCCAGGCCATCAGCGACACCGCCGCCCCCGCATAGCCCGCCCAGTACCCGAAGGCCGCCAGCCTGCGCCCCGTGTCGTCGGTCAGATATTCCAGGTCATAAAGCGCCCCGCCCCCGGCCCGGAACCGGTCCAGCAGCACCCGACCCGCGGGCTGGCTCTTGAAGGCGTGGCCGAACATCACGTGGCGATGGCGCAGGGGGGTGCCGTCCTCGGGCAGCTCCTTGAGGCCGAAGACGATGGCATCGTCAGGCGCGGTGGGCCAGCTGCCCTCGGGGGTGATGGCCGCGCCGGCCTTGGCATAGGCGTCGGTCGGGATGATCCGGCGGGGGCTGTCCTCGACCGTGACGCGCATGCCCTGCCCGATCAGCGCGGCGACCCCGTCCGGGGTGATGCCCACGCGATCCTCGTTCGGGCGGCTTTCCGCCCTGACCCACAGATGTGTCATCCCGATCCCCTGCCATGGCTTGCGCCCCAAGCTGTAGGTCACGCGGCAATGCGCCGCAAGCGCGGGCCGGAACCCCCGGCACGCCGCCGGGGTTGGCCTTTCTTTGCCCCGTTCCGCAGGAGACAGCATGCACCTGACCCGTCGCACCGGACTGAAACTGGCCGCAGCCCTGATGGGCACCGCCGTCCTGCCCGCCCTGGTCCTGCCCCGCACGGCCCGCGCGCAGGACGGCGGCTTTCGCCATGCCGTCGAGGGTGGAGAGGTCGTGATCCACCCCGTCGATCACGCAAGCATGGTCCTGGAGACGCCCGTGGGGGTGATCTATGTCGATCCGGTCGGCGGTGCCGAGGCCTATGCCGACCTGCCTGCGCCCGACCTGATCCTGATCACCCATGAACACGGCGACCATTACGACCAGCCGACGCTGGACGCCCTGCCCGAGGTGCCGATGATCGCCAACCCCGCCGTGGCCGGGATGCTGCCTGCCGCCATGGCCGAACGCACCACGACGATGGCCAACGGCGACAGCGGAGAGGCCCTGGGCCTGCCGATCGAGGCCATCCCCGCCTACAACATCACCGAGGACCGGCTGCAGAACCATCCGCAGGGCCGCGACAACGGCTATATCCTGACCATCGGGGGCCAGCGCTTCCTGATCGCCGGCGATACCGAGGATACGCCCGAACTGCGTGCCCTGACCGACATCCATGTGGCGTTCCTGCCGATGAACCTGCCCTATACGATGTCGGTGGATCAGGCGGCGGCGGCAGTCACCGCCTTTGCCCCCGACGTGGTCTATCCGTATCACCACCGGGGCAGCGACCTGGACGCGTTCGCAGCCTTGGTGGCCGAGGGCGGGTCGGGTACGCAGGTCGTCGTGGCACCGTGGTATGCCGAAGCGGACGCCTAGAACGGCACCTTTGCCGAAAACCCGGTCTGCACCCCGGTGTCGGGGTGGCGGAACCGCAGGCTTTCGGCATGCAGCATCAGGCGGGGATGGTCGGCGGCCGTCCCCGTCGCATAAAGCGGATCGCCCAGGATCGGGTGGCCCAGGGACGCCATGTGCACCCGCAGCTGGTGGCTGCGCCCTGTGACGGGCATCAGGCGCACCCGTGTTTCGGCATCGGTCGCGCGGACGACGCGCCAATCGGTCTGGGCGGGCCGACCCTCGGCATGGTCCACCTTCTGGCGGGGCCGGTTCGGCCAGTCCACGATCAGCGGCAGGTCGACCCGACCGGTCTCCGGCTGCAGGCGGCCCGAGAGCCGTGCGACATAGACCTTCTTGGTCAGCCGATCCTCGAACTGCTTGGACAGGTGGCGCTGCGCCTGCGGGGTCAGGGCAAAGACCATCACCCCCGACGTGTCTAGGTCCAGCCGATGCACCAGCAGCACGGTCGGAAACGCCTCGCGCAGGCGGGCGATCAGGCAGTCGGCCCGATCCTCTCCGCGCCCTGGCACCGACAGCAACCCCGCCTGCTTGTCCACCACCAGCACGTGGTCGTCGGCATGCAGGACCACCGGGATGTCCGGCGGCGGGTCATAGACGAATTCGGTCATTTCCAGACGAGGCGCAGCGCCAGCCCCGCGAACATGACGGCGGCGATCTTGTTGACCATCCCCAGCCGCTTGCCGATCACCCCACCTGCGATCCCGCCGACGATGCCGTATCCCATGGTCACCAGCGTCCCCGTGAATGCGAAGATCAGCCCCAGGCCCAGGATCTGCTGCCAGACCGGGCCCCAGGCGGCGTTGGTGAACTGCGGCAGGAAGGCCAGCAGGAACAGGACCGGCTTGGGGTTCAGCGCGTTGGACAGGAACCCGCGGCGGATGATGTTCCAGACCCTGACGCTGCCCCGGGCCGACGGGTCGATGTCGCCCGACCGCCAGCTTTTCCACGCCAGCCACAGCAGATAGGCCGCGCCCGCGTATTTGATGGCGCGCAGCGCCTCGGGATGGGCGGCGACGATCGCGCCCAGGCCCACGGTCGCCAGCGCCACGTGCATCAGCACGCCCAGGCCCACGCCGAACCCGGCCCAGGCCCCGGCGCGCGGCCCGCCCTGGATGCCGCAGGCGCTGGCGAAGAACACGTCCTGACCGGGCGCAAAGTTCAGGACCAGCCCGCCCGCGATGAACGCGGTCAGCTGTCCCGCGGGAATGTTCGCCAAGGTGTCCCAGATCATCGTGCTGCCGTCCCCATCGTGATCACAGATGCCCGAAGGCGTCCGCCAGAATCGCCGTCAACGCATCCGCGTCGGCCTGACCAAAGGCATCCGGACGGTCGCTGTCGATGTCCAGCACCCCGATCAGCCGCCCGCCCGCGCCCAAGACAGGCAGCACGATCTCGGACCGGGTGCTGCTGGAACAGGCGATGTGGCCCGGGAAGGCCTCGACATCGGGCACGATCTGGACCGTTCGCGTGCGCGCCGCCGCCCCGCAGACCCCGCGCGAAAACGGGATGACCAGGCAGCCGTGCCCGCCCTGATAGGGCCCGATCTTCAGCAGCTCGGGGCCCACCACGCGATAGAAGCCGGTCCAGTCGAACCGGTCGTCGGAATGATGCAGTTCGCAGGCGACGGTCGCCATCAGCGCGACCTCGTCGGTCTCGCCCGCACACAGGGCCCGGATGCGGGCCGACAGATCGTCATAATCGCTCATCCGCATATCCTTACGCGGGGCCGTCGGGACAGGAAAGCCCGCCCGTTCACCGCCGCGACGATTGCGGCGGGGACGCGGACCATTGCCCCGGCAACCGCTTGGCGGCACTGTCGCGCTATGACGCTGCGCACCCGCATCCTGACGCTGATCCTGATCGTCCAGCTGGGCCTGATCGCGCTGCTGGCCCTGGGCAGCCTGGACCGGCTGCGTCGCGACATCGCCACCGAAACGCGCATGGGCGCCGAGACGGCGCGCAACCTGGTGCTGGCCACGATCGGCACGATGCAGGGGGCCGTGCCGCCCGACCGCATCATGGCGCGGCTGCCCGAACGGCTGACCGAACCCCGCCATGCTCGCATCGGCATCCTGAACGCGCTGGACGGGACGCTGCGCCAGCCCGCGGGTCCGCCCGACCCGGCGCTGCGCGCACCCGGCTGGTTCGCGGCCCTGGTCGCCCCCGACCCGCAGGAAACCCGCCTGCCGGTGGTGATCGTCGGCCGCCCGCGCGGCTATGTGCTGATCACCGGCGACCCGGCCGAGGAGATCGCCCGCGCCTGGCGCGACATCCGCGACCTGATGGCGCTGGCGGCGGCGGCGGCGGTCCTGCAGGCGGCGCTGATCGCCGGGGCTTTGGCGCAGGGGTTGCGCCCGGTCGCGACCATCGCCGCGCGCCTGTCCGACATGACGCGGGGCGACCTGGACAGCCGCATCGGCCCGCTGCCCCATCCCGACCTGGCGGCGCTGGCCACCCATGCCGACCGGCTGGCGCAGGCGCTGGAACAGGCCCGCACCGACCGCACCCGCCTGCAGCACCAGGTGATCGCCCGCGCGGATGCCGAACGAAAGGCAATCGCCCGCGACCTGCACGACGAGATGGGCCCGTGCCTGTTCGGCCTTCGGGTCGAGGCCGATGCGCTGCGCGAGGCGGCGCCCGACCCCGCGACCGCCGCATCGGCCGACCAGATCGCGGCGATCGCGGAACAGATCGCCCGCGTGAACCGCACCCTGCTGGACGATCTGCGCCCGATGGCGGTGGGACAGCTGCCTTTGGCCACGGTGCTGGCGGATTACGTGGCCGATCTGAACCGCCGCTTTCCGGGCACCCGCTTTGCGCTGGACATGGCCGCGGGCCTGCCAGAGCCCGACGAGGCCACCGCGCTGACCCTGTTCCGCATCCTGCAGGAGGGCACCACGAACGCCCTGCGCCATGCACGGGCGGACCGGGTGGACATCCGGCTCTGGACCGATCCGGCGCATTGGCGCATGGTGCTGGCCGATGACGGCGTGGGCATGGCCCCCGACCGGCGCGAGGGGACCGGCCTGACGGGCATGCGCGAACGCATCACCCTGCTGGGCGGCACCCTGCGCCTTGAGGCCGGGTCGCCCGGCACGCGCCTGATCGCGGACCTGCCCCGGCAGGCCGGACAGCCCTGACGACCGCCAGCACTGAGGACAGGACGAACCCGTGACGAAACGCGCCTTGGTCATCGACGACCACCCGATCACCCATCTGGGCGCCAGCCGCCTGCTGCGCGATCTGGGCTATGACCCGGTGGGCCAGGCCATGTCCGGAGAGGAGGCGCTGGACCAGCTGACCCGCGACCCCGCCCCCGACCTGATCGTCCTGGACATCAGCCTGCCCGGCGCGGGTGGCCTGGACCTGGTCGCCCCGCTGCTGGCCGCCGCACCCGACGCGCGCATCCTGGTCTTTTCGATGAACGACCAGACAGGCTTTGCCGCCCGTGCCCTGCAGGCGGGCGCGCAGGGGTTCCTGTCCAAGAACGCCCCGCCGTCCGATTTCCGCGACGCCGTGCGCACGCTGGAGGCCGGAGAGTTCTATCTGGCCCCCAAGCAGGCGATGGCGCTGGCCACGCTGCGCGCGGGCGCCGCGGGCGACCCCCTGGGCGCGCTGTCGGACCGCGAACGCCAGGTCCTGGCCCTGATCGGGCAGGGGCATGCGCTGCAGGCCATCGCGGATCAGCTGGGCGTCAGCTACAAGACCGCGGCCAACACCTCGTCGGCGCTCAAGAAGAAGCTGGGCGTGGACGGGATCAACGGCTTGATGAAATTCGCGCTGGACAGCGGCGTATAGGGGGTCGGCATGCTGGCTTGGTTCACGAACGACACCGACACGACGCCCGGCGCGGCTGACCTGGCGCTGGAGGCGCTGGCAGCGGACCTGAGCGCGCGCGGACTGCCCGTGGCGGGGGCGGTGCAGCGCAACCTGGACCTGGGCCCTGATTGCGCGTGCGACATGGAGATGATCGTGCTGGGCGATCCCGGCGATCCGGTCCGCATCTCTCAGTCGCTTGGGCCGGGGGCGCAGGGCTGCAGGCTGGATACCGGCGCGCTGGAGGAGGCGGTGGCGCGCACCGCGCCCCGTCTGGCCGGCGCGGGCTTGGTGGTGATCCCCAAGTTCGGCCGCCAGGAGGCGATGGGCCGCGGCTTTCGTGACCTGATCGGCCAGGCGGTGGCCGACGGGCAGCCGGTGATCCTCTACGTGCCGCGCCAGCAGCAGGCGGCGTTCCTGGATTTCGCGGGCGATCTGGCGGTGCGGATCCGGCCCGACCAGCTGCGGTCCTGGTGCCTGGACCGATTCGCGGCGGCGTCGTGACGGACCTGGACGCGCGGGGGTTGCTGTGTCCCCTGCCGGTGCTGCGGCTGCGAAAGCAGCTGCTGGCGATACCCGAAGGGGGCATCGTGCGGCTGATCGCGACGGATCGCATGGCGATGGTCGATGTGCCGCATTTCTGCGGGCAGGCCGGGCATGCCATGATCGGGATGCGCGATCTAGGCGACGGCGTCACGGAATTTACGGTCAGGCGCGGCCCCGCGACCGGACAGGCAGCCGATCCTGCCCCCGAAGAGAGTTGAGCACCGACGATGACCATGCCCTTCCTGCCCTCGCGCAAGCGCCTGTCGGAGTTGACAGAGCAAGAGATCGTGGCCCTGGCCATCGCCTCCGAGGAGGATGACGCGCGCATCTATCGCAATTGGGCGGCGTTCCTGCGCAAGGACTATCCCGCCAGCGCCGCCGTGTTCGACGCCATGAGCGCCGAGGAGGACGGCCACCGCCGCCTGCTGCTGGACATGCACCAGCGCCGGTGGGGTGACGCCATCGCCGTGATCCGCCGCGAACATGTCGCGGGCTATGTCACCCGCCGCCCCGCCTGGATGATCGAAAACCTGTCGCTGGACCGCATCCGCGCCGAGGCCGCGGGCATGGAACGCGACGCGGCCGAGTTCTATGCCCATGCCGCCCAGGTCAGCCAGGACGCCGGCACGCGCAAGCTGCTGGGTGATCTGGCCGCCGCCGAGCGCGGCCACGAGAACCGCGCCCACGAGCTGACCGAACAACTGCTGCCCGCCGATGCCCGCGCCGAGGAGGATGCCGTCGCCCATCGCGATTTCGTCCTGACCTGGGTCCAGCCGGGGCTGGCGGGGCTGATGGACGGCAGCGTGTCGACCCTGGCGCCGATCTTTGCAGTGGCGTTTGCCACGCAGAACCCATGGACGACCTTCCTGGTGGGCGCCGCCGCCAGCATCGGCGCAGGCATCAGCATGGGCTTTACCGAGGCCGCATCCGATGACGGCGTGGTGTCGGGACGCGGATCGCCGCTGAAGCGCGGACTGTCATCGGGGGTGATGACCACCGTGGGCGGGATGGGGCACGCCCTGCCCTATCTGATCCCGGATTTCTGGACCGCCACCACCATCGCCATCATCGTCGTCTTCGTCGAGCTGTGGGCCATCGCCTGGATCCAGAACCGCTGGATGCAGACGCCCTTCTGGCGGGCCGTCTTGCAAGTCGTCGTGGGCGGTGGTCTGGTGCTGGCCGTTGGGGTGCTGATCGGATCGGGCTGACGGCCCCCGCCCGGGGGCCAGATGACCGAGATCCTGCTCAAGACCCTGCCCTTCTTCGCCCTGATCGGGCTGGGCTGGGTCGCCGCCGCCACGCGGTTCTTTCCCGCCCAGGGTGCGGCCTGGCTGACGAAGTTCGTGTTCTATTTCGCGCTGTCGGCGATGCTGTTCCGCTTCGCGGCCGGGGTCGATCTGGGTCGGCTGTTCGATCTGCGCTTCGTTCTGGCCTATCTGGCCGGCTCCACGGCGGTCTGGGCCGTGGGCCTGTGGGTCGCGCGCGCCCGCGGCCTGGGCCTGGCCGAGGCCGCGATGGAGGCGCAGTGCTGCATGATCGGCAACACCGGCTTTCTGGGCGTGCCGATGCTGGTCGTGCTGCTGGGCCCGGCGGCGATCGGGCCGGTGCTGATGGTGCTGATCATCGACATGCTGGTCTTTTCCACGTTGATCACGCTGATCGTGCATGCCTCGCGCAATGGCGGGGTCGGCGTCGCCGCCATCCTGCCGGTGCTGCGGGGGATCGCGGCCAACCCGATGATCCTGGCGATGGTCGCGGGCCTTTCCTGGGGCGGGCTGGGCCTGCCCATGCCTGCCCCCCTGGACGAATTCCTATCGATCCTGGGGGCCGCCGCCACGCCCGGCGCGCTGTTCGCCATCGGCGCCAGCCTGGCGGGGCGCAGCCTGGCGCGACTGGCCCCGTCGGCCTGGCTGTCGGGGGCCAAGCTGGTCCTGCACCCGGCCGCGGTGGGTCTGGCGGCCTGGGCCTTCGGGGTCGATCCCGTGTCGGCAGGAGTCATGGTGGTCGCGGCGGGCCTGCCGGTCGCGGGCAACGTCTATATCCTGGCCCAGCATTTCGGGCTGGCGCAGCAGCGGGTGTCGACTGCGATCCTGATCTCGACCGCGGCCAGCATCCTGACCATCCCCGCGCTGATCCTGCTGATCGGGGCCTAGGCCCGCGCGGCCAGCATCGCCTCCTCCAGGATATCCAGCGCCTGCGCGAATTGGTCGTTCGGGATGGTCAGCGGCGCCAGGAAGCGGATCACGTTGCCATGCACCCCGCAGGTCAGCAGCAGCAGCCCCCGCGCCAGCGCCTGTTCGCGCACCCGCGCGGTCAGGCCCGCATCGGGCCCGTCCGGGCCGATGAACTCGGCCGCGACCATGAAGCCCGGCCCCCGGATGTCGGCCAGTTCCGGCATCTGCGGCCGGATCGCCTCCAGCCGCGCCTTCAGCGCCGCGCCCAGGCGGTTGGCGCGTTCGCACAGGCCTTCCTCCTCGATCACGTCCAGCACCGCCAGGCCCGCCGCGATCCCCAAGGGGTTGCCGCCATAGGTGCCGCCCAAGCCCCCCGGCTCGGCCGCATCCATGATCTCGGCGCGGCCCGTCACCGCGGCGATGGGCAACCCGCCGCCCAGGCCCTTGGCCATGGTCACTAGATCGGCTGCGACGCCGTGATGCTCCATCGCGAACAGGCGGCCGGTACGCGCGAACCCGGTCTGCACCTCGTCGGCGATCATCACGATGCCATGCCGGTCGCACAGCGCGCGGATCGCCACGACGAAATCGGTGGGCGCGGGATAGAAGCCCCCCTCGCCCTGCACCGGCTCGAACACGATGGCGGCGACGCGGGCGGGGTCCAGGTCAGCCTTGAACAGCTTGTCGATGGCGGCAAGGCTGTCCTCGGTGGTGACCCCATGCAGCGGGCAGGGGAAGGGCGCGTGGAAGACGTCGGGCATCATGCCGCCGAAGCCCTTCTTGTAGGGGACGACCTTGCCGGTCAGCGTCATGCCCATGAAGGTCCGCCCGTGGAACGCGCCGGTGAAGGCGATCACCGCATCGCGCTTCGTGGCCGCGCGGGCGATCTTGACCGCGTTCTCGCAGGCCTCGGCCCCGGTGGTGACAAAGATCGTCTTCTTGGCAAAATCGCCCGGGGTCGCGTCGTTCAGGCGCTCGGCCAGGCGGACATAGTTCTCATAGGGCAGAACCTGGTGGCAGGTATGCGTGAACGCGTCCAGCTGGGCGCGCACGGCCTCGATCACGCGGGGGTGGCGGTGGCCGGTGTTCACCACCGCGATGCCGGCGGCGAAATCGATCAGGCGGTTGCCCTCGATGTCGGTGACGGTGGCGTTTTCGGCATGTGCCGCGAAATGGTCGGTCATCACGCCCACGCCGCGGGCCATGGCGGAGCGGCGGCGGGCGGCGGTTGCCGCGTTGGTCGCGGCGTCGGTCAGGTCCTTCATGGTGCATCCCTCCCTGGATGGATGGTCCAAGGGTGATCCTTTCGCACGCGTTTGCCAACGGCGAACTTCGCCTCGACGCAGGCGGCGGGGCGGGCTATCCCCGGACGCGCACGTTCAAGGGAGGGAACCGGACATGCGCGACATCGCGGACCTGAGGCTGTCGAACATCCTGCTGGCGGTGGACGACGAGGGCATCGCCCGCGTCACCCTGAACCGCCCGGCCAAGCGCAACGCGCTGGACCTGGCCACCATCGAGGAGCTGATCGACATCTTCACCACCCTGCCGCGCGCGGGCGTGCGCGCCGCGATCCTGGACGCGGCGGGCGATCATTTCTGCGCGGGGCTGGACCTGGTGGAACACCACCGCGAGGATCGCAGCGCCGCCGATTTCATGCAGGTCTGCCTGCGCTGGCACGATGCGTTCAACCGGATGGAATATGGCGGCGTGCCGGTCATCGCCGTCCTGCAGGGGGCGGTCGTGGGCGGCGGGCTGGAACTGGCCAGCGCCGCGCATATCCGCGTGGCGGGGCCCGGCACCTATTTCGGCCTGCCCGAGGGGCAGCGCGGCCTGTTCACGGGCGGCGGCGCCACGGTCCGCGTGGCCGACCTGATCGGCAAGGCGCGGATGATCGACATGATGCTGTCCGGGCGCCTCTATCGCGGGAACGAGGCCGTGTCGGTGGGGCTGTGCCAGTACATGGTCGACGACCCGGCCGCCCATGCGCTGCAGATCGCGCGCAAGGCGGCACAGAACCCGCCGCTGTCGAACTTCGCCATCTGCTCGGCCATCAGCCACATGCAGAACATGAGCGCGCTGGACGCAGCCTATGCCGAGGCCGCCGTGGCCGGCGTCGTGAATACCCAGGCCGCGGCCCGCGACAGGCTGGCGGCCTTCGCCGGCGGCACCGCGGACAAGATCAAGCCCGCCTGACGGAGGCGCCATGTCGCGTCGCGGGCCTTGGGCCCGTGCCGCGGCAGCGGTCGGTCGGGGCTCGATGCCCCGGCCGACCGCTCCTCGCTCAGGGCATCAGGGTCAGGACCAGCGTGACCACCCCGCCGATCGCCAGGAACCCCAGCAGCACGAAGACCCCGTCCCGCGCCAGCAGGCCGAAGGCCAGCAGGCTGACCACCACGCCCATCAGCGACGAGGTGAAGGGAATGAATTCCAGCAGCGGCATCACCAGCCCGCAGCACAGGCAGATCCCCTGCACGATCCAGCGCATGGGCCGGCGCACCAGCGGGGTCAGCCGCTCGTGGCTGACCCGGTCAAGGAACCGCGCGGGCTTCTCCATCCAGTCAAGCGCCTTGCGCAACCGGTCGCCGGACACCTGCCGCCGCATCAGGAAGCCCGGCAGCCAGACGTGATCGCGCCCGATCAGCATCTGCGCCGACACCAGCGCGATCAGCAGGCCGCAGATGCTGGAGAACAGCGGCACGCCCGACAGGGGCGACGCCACCGCAAAGGCCGGGATCATCAGGTTGGGGGGCAGCGAATCCTGGCCCAGGGCCTCGGCGATCTGTCCGACGCTGACCTTGTCGCCCTCGGCCCCCTTGCGCACGCGGCCGACCAGATCGGTGATGACGGTGTCATCGCTCATCGCATTCTCCTGCTTGTCGGGGGTGCAACGCATGGACCCGTCGCGGGGTCCGCGCTCAGCCCGCGCGGCGTGCGGCGGTCAGCAGCCGGTCCAGCGACTGCAGGAACCGTGCCCGGTCGGCCTTGCCGAACCCCGCCCCGCCGCCCTTGTGGAACGGGTCCGCCGCGCGGATGTCGGCCATCAGGTCGCGCGTGGCCAGCCGTGGGCCGATGTTGCGCACGTCCAGCACCTCTCCGGCATGTGTCAGCACCGCCGCCCCCGCCTTGATGCAGCGATCCGCCAGCGGCAGGTCACCCGTCACCACCACGTCGCCGGGACCGCAGCTGTCGGCGATCCACTTGTCGGCCTCGTCGGGGCCCGCGGACACGATCTGCAGCCGGACCAGCGGATGCGTGGGCATCCTGAGGCCCCCGTTGCAGACCAGCACCATGGGCACACCCATGCGGACGGCCACCCGCTCGGCCTCGGCCTTGACCGGGCAGGCATCCGCATCGATGAACAGCGTGGTCATCAGTCGCGCAGCAGCTCGTTGATCGAGGTCTTGGACCGCGTCTGCGCGTCGACCCGCTTGACGATCACCGCACAGTACAGGTTCACGCCGTTCTTGGACGGCATCGTGCCCGACACCACGACCGACCCCGCCGGAACCTCGCCATAGGTCACGCTGCCCGTCTCGCGGTCGACGATCTTGGTCGACTGGCCGAT
The DNA here is from genome assembly GCF_028621715.1 of Paracoccus marcusii. Taxonomy (NCBI): domain Bacteria; kingdom Pseudomonadati; phylum Pseudomonadota; class Alphaproteobacteria; order Rhodobacterales; family Paracoccaceae; genus Paracoccus; species Paracoccus marcusii. The sequence continues at coordinate 753,727 of NZ_CP117466.1, forward strand.
ATAGACGCCCATCCCCAAGACCGATCCCTCGCGCACGATGCAGCCCTCGACCACCTCCGAACGCGCGCCGATGAAGCAGTCGTCCTCGATGATCGTCGGCCCCGCCTGCAGCGGCTCCAGCACGCCGCCGATGCCAACGCCGCCCGACAGGTGGACGTTCTTACCGATCTGCGCGCAGGACCCGACGGTGGCCCAGGTGTCGATCATCGCGCCCTCGCCCACATGGGCACCCAGGTTGACGAAGGACGGCATCAGCACCGCGCCCTTGCCGATGAACGCCGACCGCCGCACGATCGCGCCCGGCACGGCGCGGAACCCCGCGCGGCGCCAGTCGTCCTGGGTCCAGCCATGGAACTTGGACGGAACCTTGTCCCACCACGAGGTGCCCTGCGGACCGCCGGCCATCTCCTCCATGTCGTTCAGGCGGAAGGACAGCAGCACCGCCTTTTTCGCCCACTGGTTCACGTGCCAGTCGGCGCCGCGCTTTTCGGCCACGCGCAGGGCACCGCTGTCCAGCTGATGCAGGGTCTCGCGCACGGCCTCGCGGGCGGCGCCCTGCGTGTCGGGGGTGATCTCGGCGCGGGCCTCCCACGCGGTTTCGATGGCTTGTTCCAGGTCTTGGGTCATCTTGGCCTCTTGCTGCTGTCGCGTCCGGGTGGAAACTGTTGCCTGTGGGCTATAAGCATCAACCAATGCACGCGCAATCCGCGCATCCCCCACCCCGAGGCCTTGATGACCGATACGACCGAACAGGACCGCGCCCACACCCTGCCCGCCAGCAGCCGCGACGCGGCCCGCGCCCGGCACGTGCCCGACACGCCCCAGACCCGTGCGCCGTCCTATCAGCTGGCCTTCAGCGACCGCGACTTCCTGCTGCGCGAGGAGCTTCGCCCCGTCCGCCTGCAGCTGGAACTGCTGAAGCCCCAGATGATCATGGACGAACACGGCATCGAATCCACCGTGGTGATGTTCGGCGGCGCGCGCATCCCGGCGCCCGACGGCGCGGCCCGCGACGCCCGCAGCCCGGCCTTGGCCGAACTGTCGAAATACTATACCGAGGCGCGCCTGTTCGCCCGCCTGATGACCGAACGCAGCCTGGCGCAGGGCGGCAAGGACCTGGTCATCTGCACCGGCGGCGGCCCCGGCGTCATGGAGGCGGGCAACCTGGGCGCGCAGGAGGTCGGCGGCCAGTCGATCGGCCTGGGCATCGTGCTGCCGCACGAGCAGGCCCCCAACCCCTATGTCACGCCGGACCTGTGCTTCAACTTCCACTATTTCGCGATCCGCAAGATGCATTTCCTGATGCGCGCCCGCGCCATCACGGTCTTCCCCGGCGGCTTCGGCACCCTGGACGAGCTGTTCGAGGCGCTGACCCTGATCCAGACCGGCCGCATGGCCCGCATCCCGGTCCTGCTGTTCGGGGCCGAGTTCTGGGACGGCATCATCAACTGGCAGGCCCTGGCCCGCGCCGGCACGATCAGCGCGTCCGACCTGGACCTGATCCGCTATGTCGAGACCGCGGACGAGGCCGTGGCGATCATCGACGCCTGGTCGCCGGAATGAAACGCTTGCATCGCGGCCATGGCCCGATCATGCAGATCGCATGACACGCGCGCTGGACGATCTGGGCTGGGGGCCCTTCTTTGCCGATCAGGTCACCGATGACGATGCGGGGCTGGTGCCCATGCGCATCGCCGCGGTGCACCGGTCGCGGCTGATGGCCGAAACCGGGGCGGGCCAGGTCCGGCTGGACCTGCCGCTGCATGCCACGACCGCAGACTTTGCGGTGGGCGACTGGGTGCTGGCCAAGGGCGACACGCGCGTGGTGGCCCGCCTGCTGGACCGCCGCGCCCTGCTGCGTCGCCGGACCGAGGGGGCGGATGCCCGCCAGCTGATCGCCGCCAACGTGGACACGCTGTTCGTGGTCACGTCGTGCAACGACGATTTCAACCCGGCCCGCCTGGAACGCTATCTGGCCCTGGCGAACGAGGCCGGGACGGACCCGGTGATCGTGCTGACCAAGATCGACAAGGTCGACGACCCGTCGGCCTGGGTCGACCGCGCCCGCACCCTGCAGCGCGGGCTGCAGGTCGTGGCGCTGAACGCCAAGTCGCCCGATGCGGCGGCCGTGCTGGCACCCTGGTGCGGACCGGGGCGGACGGTCGCGCTGGTGGGCTCGTCCGGAGTGGGCAAATCGACGCTGCTGAACACGCTGTCGGGCCGCGATGCCCAGGCCACCGGGGAGATCCGCGAATCGGACGCCAAGGGGCGGCACACCACCACTGCGCGGTCGCTGCATCCGGTGGCGGGCGGGGGCTGGGTCATCGACACGCCCGGCATGCGCACGCTGCACGTGGCCGATGTCGCCGTGGGCATCGAGATGCTGTTCGCCGAGATCACCGAACTGGCCCCCCATTGCCGGTTCCGCGACTGCACCCATGCGCATGAACCGGGCTGCGCGGTGCAGGCGGCCGTGCGCGCCGGCACGCTGGACGCGGACCGCCTGGAACGCTGGCGCAAGCTGCACGACGAGAACCGCGACAACACCCCCGTCCAGACCGGGCCCCGCGGCAACCGCACGACCCTGCCCCGCGGCGGCAGGCGGCGCTGATGATCACTGCTCCCGCAATCATGTTGCACGCGCTGGGGGAGAGGTCGTCCCCTGGGGGACGTTTCCCGGTTTGGGCAGCCGTTGTTGCTGCAAGCGTCGTCGAACAGCCAAGCACATAGGCCGCGTCCTGCATCACGATGGCTCAGGTCGCCGATGAAGCCACACTGAAAATGCGACGAACAGGGCCAAGGGTCACGCGCCAAAACTGTTTGTGCGTGGCGAGGCCAAACGCATCGCAAACAGGCCTTTGGACCGGTCGACGGGCCAAAACGCCCGTGACGCCGCGGCGCCGATCACCGTCGAACGCACTGTGGCGCGTGCCATCCGCACAGGAGGTCGCCGTCGAGCAGCCTGCCGGTGGCAGGTGCCGTGACCGGCCCTGCGCCAGGTTCAGACGGGCTGTTCTAGGCGGTTTCCGCCGCGATCTGGGCGCGGGACTTGCGGCCGCGTTCTGTCGCGGATTTCAGCTGGCCGCAGGCGGCCATGATGTCCTCTCCGCGCGGGGTGCGGATCGGGCTGGCATAGCCCGCATTGTGGATGATGTTCGCGAAGGCATGGATGCGGTTGTTGCTGGACCGCTTGTAGGGGGCGCCGGGCCATTCGTTGAACGGGATCAGGTTGATCTTGGCCGGGATGCCCTCGATCAGCTTGACCAGGCGGTGCGCGTCCTCGTCGCTGTCGTTCACGCCCGCCAGCATCACGTATTCAAAGGTGATCCGCTCGCTGTTGGTCAGGCGAGGATAGTCCCGCAGCGCGGCCAGCAGCGTCTCGATGTTCCAGCGCTTGTTGATGGGGACCAGGCGGTCGCGGACCTCGTCCGTCGTGGCGTGGAAGCTGACCGCCAGCAGGCAGCCGATCTCCTGCGCGGTGCGCGCGATCTCGGGGACGACGCCGCTGGTCGACAGGGTGATGCGGCGGCGCGACAGGGACAGGCCCTCGTTGTCCATCACGACTTTCATCGCGTCGCGGACGTTCTCGAAATTGTACAGCGGCTCGCCCATGCCCATCAGGACGATGTTGCTGATCAGCCGCGTCTCGTCCTTGGGGGCGCCCTGGACGGGCCATTCGCCCAGATCGTCGCGCGCCAGCATCAACTGGCCGACGATTTCCCCGGGCGTCAGGTTGCGCACCAGCTTCTGCGTGCCGGTATGGCAGAACGAACAGGTCAGCGTGCAGCCCACCTGGCTGCTGACGCAGAGCGTGCCGCGGCCCTCCTCGGGGATGTAGACGACCTCGACCTCGTGGCCACCGGCGATGCGGACAAGATACTTGCGCGTGCCGTCGCTGCTGACCTGACGGGTCACCATCTCGGGCAGGCTGATCTCGAAATTGGCCGCCAGCAGGGCGCGGTAATCCTTGGCCAGGTTGGTCATCTGCGCGAAATCGCGCACGCCCCAGTGATAGACCCACTGCCAGACCTGGCCCACGCGCATCTTGGCCTGACGCTCGGGCGTGCCCGCCGCGACCAGGGCGTCCAGCAGCTGCGCCCGCGTCAGGCCGACGATGTTCGTCAGCCCGCCCTGGGGCAGCTTGCGCGGAAGCGTCATCACGTCCTGCGTGATCGGCGCAGACGGGGTCTGATCGGTCATGAAGATCACCGGTGTTGGAACGGCCCAAGGGGCGAAAGACAGCCACATATGCGAAAGCGGGCCCGAAATCAACCGGCCCGCCCCCCTGGTTCCGTCAGGACTGCAACCTTGCGGTTACTGGCAGCGCTCGCGTGCGCTGTTGGTCGCGGCGGTGATGCCCGACAGGCTGAACGTGTCCTTGGTCGTGGTGCCGCGTGCCGAACGGCCGGTCACGACCGCCGACGAGCCGCCGCGCAGGGCCGCGATCATCGCCTCGTCGTCGGACGGGCTGCCGGTCCAGGCGCTCTCGCCCTCGGTGAACAGGTTGAACGTGCGGCCGCCCACATCGACCTCGACCGTCGAATCCGGGGCGAAGGGATAGCCGCCGCTGAAGCTGACCTCTCCGTTCTGGCCGGGACGGTAGGCGACGTACAGGCGGATGTCGCCGCGCGTCACCTCGGTCGGCTGACCGTCGCGGGTGTTCAGCGTGGATTTCGGGGGCGAGACTGCCCAGCATTCGCGCGGGTTGTCGGCCGCGAAGACTGTCCAGTCCCCTTCGGTCGCCACGACGTTGCTGGATTCTTGCGCAACCGCCGTGCCCAGTCCGGCGATCAGGACAAGGCTGGCGCCCATGCCGCGCAGGGTGGTGGTAATCATGCTCTGGCCTCCTGCCAATTCAATTCGCCGCTTCGCCCGGCGTTCTTCCTGATTGCTGTGGTCTTTTCAACCATCTGTCGTCAGGATAGCGAAAATCGCCGCCCGTTAAAGGCTGCGCAAGCACAATCGCGCAATTGTCAGGGAGAAAACATGCGGTCCGCAGAAATGATCGAACTGTGGCGCGGCGACATGCGCGAAAGCCTGCATGCCGGCCATGCCGTGATCTGCGACGCCCATGGCGTGGTCGAGGCCTGGGGGCGACCCGGGCAGGTGATCTATCCGCGGTCGTCGTGCAAGATGATCCAGGCGCTGCCGCTGATGGAAAGCGGTGCCGCCGATGCGGCGGGTCTGACCGACCGCCAGCTGGCCCTGGCCTGTGCCAGCCACTCGGGGGCGGCGATTCATGTCACGGCCGTGGACGGCTGGCTGACCGGGCTGGGCCTGGGCGAGCCCGACCTGCGCTGCGGCAGCCACATGCCGCGCGACGCGGAGGAGAACCGCCGCCTGACCTGTTCGGACCGCGCGCCCTGCCAGCTGCACAACAACTGTTCGGGCAAGCATGCGGGCTTTCTGACGCTGAACCGCCACCTGAAGGGCGGGCCGTATTATGTAGAGCCCGACCACCCGGTCCAGCGTGCCGTCAAGGCCGCCTTCGAGGAGGTCACCGACGAGGAGAGCCCCGGTTTCGGCATCGACGGCTGTTCGGCCCCGAACTGGGCCTGCACGGTCGAGGGGCTGGCCCGCGCGATGGCGCGGTTCGCCAATCCCGGCACCGACCGGCGCGGCCAGGCGATGCGGCGGCTGGTGGACGCGATGCGCAGCCACCCCGAGATGGTCGCGGGCGAGGGTCGGTCCTGCACCGAGCTGATGCGCGCGATGGGGGGCGTCGCGGCGATCAAGACCGGGGCCGAGGCGGTGTTCGTGGCGATCCTGCCCGACCAGGGCCTGGGCGTCGCGCTGAAGATCACCGATGGCGGCACCCGCGCCAGCGAGGCCGCGATTACCGCGCTGCTGATCCACCTGGGCGTTCTGGATGCGACCCATCCGGCGGCGCAGGCGCTTCTGGACGGACCGATCCTGAACTGTCGCGGCATGGTCACGGGCAACCTGCGCCGCGCGCCGGGCTTTCCCGCCTGAGGGCCGTCACATCCCCGACATGGAGCCGTGCTTTACTGTACGGCACGGGATGCCCCCGTCCCGTTCCCGTGCCCCGAACCGGCGCCCCTTGGCAGAGCGGGCGCCGGATGCGCGGTCTCAGATCATCTGCCAGATCAGCCGACCCGCCAACAGGGTCGAGGTCACGACCAGCAGCGGCTTGATCAGCCGCGCGCCGATGCGCGAGGCCAGCCGCGCGCCCAGCATCGCCCCCGCGATCTGCGCCGCCCCCATCGCCATGCCCAAAAGCCACAGCGGCTGGCCGACCAGCGCGAAGGCCCCCAGCCCGCCCAGGTTCGAGGCGAAGTTCAGCAGCTTGGTATGGGCCGTGGCCTTCAGAACCCCGTATCCGGCCAGCGTGACAAACCCGATCATGTAGAACGCCCCCGCCCCCGGCCCGATCAGCCCGTCATAGAAGCCCACGAACGGCACCACCGTCGCCGCAAAGACCAGGGGCGTCAGGCGGCGCGTGCGGTCCAGGTCGTTCAGTCCGGGTTTCAGCGCAAAGAACAACGCGATGCCGATCAGGATGACCGGTAGGATCAGCCGCAACCCGTCGGTGGGGATCGCGCTGACCAGCGCCGCCCCCGCGGCCCCCGCCGCCCCCGCGATCAGCGCGGATTTCCACTGGCTGCGCAGATCGACCAGACCCCGCGCTGCATAGCTGAGCGCGGCCGTCCCCGCGCCGAAGACGCCCTGCACCTTGTTCGTGGCCAGCGCCTGCGCGGGCGACAGTCCCGCCAGCATCAGGATGGGCAGCGTGATCAGCCCGCCCCCGCCCGCGATGGCATCGACGAAGCCTGCGGCAAAGGCCGCCATCATCAGCAGCATCACCAGGTCGGCGGTCAGTTCGAACATCATCGGGACTTTCGGTGGGGCAATCGTCGCAGGGGTATTTGGACAAAGGAGAAATCAGGGGGTGACGAAATCCTCGTCCGCGAAGCCCTGCAGGTACAAGAGCGCGGTCAGGTCGCCGTGGTTGATGCGGATCTGGGCCTGGGCGGCGACCGCGGGTTTCGCGTGCAGCGCCACGCCGGCACCGGCCAGCTGGATCATGCCCAGGTCGTTGGCGCCGTCGCCCACCGCGATCGCGTTCTGGGGCGTGGTGCCGAGGCGGGCGGCGATCTGGGTCAGGGCATCGACCTTGGCCTCGCGGCCCAGGATGGGCAGGGCGACCTGCCCGGTCAGCACGCCATCCTGCGCCAGCAGCGTGTTGGCGCGATGTTCGTCAAAGCCCAGGGTCTGGGCCACGGCCCGGGTGAAGCTGGTGAAGCCCCCCGAGACCAGCGCGGCATAGGCTCCGTGCGCGCGCATGGTCGCGACCAGCACGGCCCCGCCCGCGGCATAGGTGATGCGTTCGGCCAGGACCTGGGCGATGACCGTCTCCGGCAGGTTCGCCAGCAGGGCCACGCGTTCGGTCAGCGCTGCGTTGAAGTCCAGCTCTCCGTTCATGGCGCGGGCGGTGATCTGGGCCACGCGGGGGCCGAAACCCGCCATGTCGGCCAGTTCGTCGATGCATTCCTGATCGATCATGGTCGAATCCATGTCGGCGATCAGGATGCGCTTGCGCCGCCCGCCCGCGGGCTGGATCGCCAGGTCGATGCCGATGGCCTGCAGGTCGGACCAGACCTGATCCGAATCGCCCGGAAGCACCGCGATGTCGAATTCGGCAGCCACGCCCGGCGACAGCCAGCGCGTCACGTCGCCGCCCCACCGGTCGGCCAGACCGCCGGGCAGCGCATCATCCAGATTGGCTGCGGCAGGCGCCGCGATCAGCGAGACGGTGAACATGGGCGCGGTCCTTGTGCGGTTGCCTGCGGGTGTAGGACAAAGTTTTTTCTTGCGCCAGAGCGGGAGGGGCCTTAGGTCGGTCGGTGGGACACCCCTCCCCAACGAGGGGCTTTTTAGCTGGAAGGCTAGTCACATGACCGATCATGCGATCCCGGCTGCGCGGCCGGAAAATCCGCGCTTTTCCTCGGGCCCCTGCGCCAAGATCCCCCATTATTCGCTGGACATGCTGTCGGACGCGCCCCTGGGCCGGTCGCATCGCGCCGCCGTCGGCAAGTCCAAGCTGGCCGAGGCCATCGAGCTGACCCGTGCGGTCTTGGGCGTGCCGGCCGATTACCGCATCGGCATCGTCCCCGGTTCCGACACCGGCGCGGTCGAGATGGCGATGTGGACCCTGCTGGGCGCCCGCCCCGTCGAGATGCTGGCCTGGGAAAGCTTCGGCGAGGGCTGGGTCACGGATGCCGTGAAGCAGCTGAAGCTGGACGCCACGGTCCGCAAGGCCGATTACGGCAAGATCGTCGATCTGGCAGAGGTCGATTTCGACAAGGACGTCGTCTTCACCTGGAACGGCACCACCAGCGGCGTGCGCGTGCCGAACGGCGACGCGATCCCCGCCGACCGCGCGGGCCTGACCATCTGCGACGCGACCAGCGCGGCCTTCGCCATGGACCTGCCTTGGGACAAGCTGGATGTAGTGACTTTCAGCTGGCAGAAGGTGCTGGGCGGCGAGGGCGCGCATGGCGTCCTGATCCTGTCGCCGCGCGCCGTCGAACGGCTGGAGACCTATACCCCTGCCTGGCCGCTGCCCAAGATCTTCCGCATGACCAAGGGCGGCAAGCTGATCGAGGGCATCTTCAAGGGAGAGACGATCAACACGCCCTCGATGCTGGCGGTCGAAGATTACCTGGTCGCGCTGAAATGGGCGCAATCCCTGGGCGGCCTCACGGCGCTGATCGCGCGGGCGGATGCCAATGCGGGCGCGGTGCGCGATTTCATCGCGGACAAGGACTGGATCGCCGATCTGGCCGAGGATCCGGCCACCGCGTCGACGACCAGCGTCTGCCTGAAGTTCACCGATCCGGCGATCAAGGACGGCGCGGCCTTTGCCAAGGCCGTGGCCAAGCGCCTGGAGAAGGAGGGCGTGGCGCTGGACGCCGGCGCCTATCGCGACGCACCTGCGGGTCTGCGCATCTGGTGCGGATCGACGGTCGAGACCGCCGATGTCGCGGCGCTGATGCCGTGGGTCGAATGGGCCTATCGCGCCGAACTGGCCGCGCAGTGACCTGACAAGCCGGGGGGCTTTGCGCGCCCCGGACACCCGCAGGGTATTTTTCCAACGAAGAAGCCAGACGTCAGCGTGGCCATGCCCGGGCGTTCCCACACAAGGATGAATGACATGCCGAAGGTTCTCGTGTCCGACAAGCTGTCGGAAACCGCCGTCCAGATCTTTCGCGATCGCGGCGTCGAGGTGGATTACCTGCCCGATCTGGGCAAGGACAAGGAAAAGCTGGCCGAGGTGATCGGCCAGTATGACGGGCTGGCCATCCGGTCGGCGACCAAGGTCACCGACAAGCTGCTGGAAGGCGCGACCAACCTGAAGGTCATCGGCCGCGCCGGCATCGGGGTCGACAACGTCGACATCCCGGCCGCCAGCAAGAAGGGCGTGATCGTGATGAACACGCCTTTCGGCAACAGCGTGACCACGGCCGAACATGCCATCGCGATGATGTTCGCGGTCGCGCGCCAGCTGCCCGAGGCCAGCGTCAGCACCCATGCCGGCAAGTGGGAGAAGAACCGCTTCATGGGGGTCGAGCTGTTCAACAAGACCCTGGGCGTGATCGGGGCGGGCAACATCGGCGGCATCGTGATCGACCGCGCCCTGGGTCTGCACATGAAGGTGCTCGCCTATGACCCCTTCCTGTCCGAGGATCGCGCCAAGGAACTGGGCGTGACCAAGGTCGAGCTGGACGACCTGCTGGGCAAGTCCGACTTCATCACCTTCCACGTGCCGCTGACCGACAAGACCCGCAACATCCTATCGCGCGAGGCCATCGGCAAGCTGAAGAAGGGCGTGCGCATCATCAACTGCGCCCGCGGCGGCCTGGTCGACGAGGAGGCGCTGGCCGAGGCGTTGAAGGACGGGCGCGTGGCGGGTGCCGCATTCGACGTCTTTGCCGTCGAGCCCGCGACGGAAAGCCCGCTGTTCAACCTGCCCAACGTCGTCGTCACGCCCCACCTGGGCGCCGCCACGACCGAGGCGCAGGAGAACGTCGCCCTGCAGGTCGCCGAGCAGATGTCGGACTATCTGCTGACGGGCGCGGTGCAGAACGCGCTGAACATGCCCTCGGTCACGGCCGAGGAGGCCGCGGTGATGGGCCCCTGGATCAAGCTGGCCGCGCATCTGGGCGCCTTCGTGGGCCAGATGACCGACGAGCCGATCAAGGCGATCAACGTGCTGTATGACGGCGTCGTGTCCGAGATGAACCTGAACGCACTGAACGCGGCGGTGATCGCGGGCGTGATGAAGGCGTCGAACCCGGACGTGAACATGGTGTCGGCCCCGGTCATGGCCAAGGATCGCGGCGTGCAGGTGTCCACCACCAAGCAGGACAAGGCCGGCGCCTATGAGGGTTACGTCAAGGTCACCTGCGTGACCGAGACGCGCGAACGCTCGATCGCGGGCACGGTGTTCAGCGATGGCAAGCCGCGCTTTATCCAGATCCGCGGGATCAACGTGGACGCCGAGGTGGGAAGCCACATGCTGTACACCCGCAACAAGGACGTTCCCGGCGTCATCGGCGCGCTTGGGATGACCCTGGGCGATCTGGGCGTGAACATCGCGAACTTTACCCTGGGGCGGGCCGCCAACGGGGCGGATGCCATCGCGATCCTGTACCTGGACGAGGCGATCAGCGACGAGGCCCTGGCCACGCTGCAGAACACCGGCAAGTTCCTGCAGGCCCGCCGGCTGCAGTTCGAGGTTTGACCTCGGCCCCGCACGCCCTTACCCAAGGGGCGTGCGGACCCTCCCTGCCGCGCGCCACGGCCAGGTGACAGATGCGACTTTATGCGATTGGCGACATTCACGGACAGCTGGACCTGCTGAAGGCCTCGCATCAGCGGATCTTCGACGACGGCGGGCCTGATGCGGTCATCGCCCATGTGGGCGACCTGATCGACCGCGGTCCCGATTCGCGCGGCGTGGTGGACCACCTGTTGCGCGGCCAGCAGGCGGCGCGGCCCTGGATCGTCACCCGCGGCAATCACGACCGCTTTCTGCCCGCGTTTCTGAACCAGCCTGACTGGATCGACCCGGGCCTGTCGTCCGGACAGCATTGGGTAGACCATCCGGGTCTGGGCGCGGCCGCGACGCTGCGGTCCTATGGCGTGGACCCGGATCAGCCGCGCGAGGCGCTGCTGCGCGATGCGCGGGCGGCGGTTCCTGCGGATCACGCGCGGTTCCTGGCGGCACTGCCGCTGTGGTATCTTCATCCGCTGGCGCTGGTCGTGCATGCGGGCATCCGCCCGGGCATCGACCTGCAGGACCAGGCAGAGGGCGACCTGGTCTGGATCCGCCAGGGGTTCCTGGACAGCGACGTCGATTTCGGGCCGCTGGTCGTGCACGGGCACACCGCGCTGGAGGCCCCTGCCCTGTACGCAAACCGCCTGAACCTGGACGGGGGCGCCGCCTATGGCCGGCCGCTGTCCGCCGCCGTCATCGAACCGGGTGCCGTGCACCTGCTGACCGAATCGGGCCGCCAGCCCCTGTTGCCGGAGTAGACCATGCGCCTTGCCCTGACCCTTGCCCTGACCCTTGCCCCCCTGTCGTTGCAGGCCGAGGAGGTCGGCCGCGTCGGCGTGGACTGGGTCGGCAACGATGTCGTCATCGAGGCGATCAAGGACCCCGAGGTGCCGGGCGTGACCTGCCACCTGGCCTATTTCAGCCGCTCGGTCCTGGACCGGCTGAGCCAGGGCAACTGGTTCGAGGATCCGTCCAACAGCGCGATCCAGTGCACCCGCACCGGGCCCATCGACGTCAGCGCCCTGACCCCCGGCGAGGGAGAAAACGTGTTCAGCGAGGGGCGTTCGCTGGTGTTCAAGTCGCTGCGGGTGCAGCGCATCTATGACGCCGACAACCGCGTGCTGGTCTATCTGGCCCATGCCAACCAGGTCAGCGAGGGGTCGGCCAAGATGTCGATGGCGACCGTGCCCCTGACGGCGGACGACATCGCCCCCTGATCGCCTGCCGGTGGACAGGACCGTCGCGGCGCGCTAGAAGGCGCGCTGACTTTTGTTGATCCCTGACACGAACGATGGATACCGCCCGAATGCAGGCCCAAAGCCGCCACGCGAAATACAGCCTGGGACAGGTCGTCCGGCACCGTTCGCGGCCGTTCCGGGGCGTGATCTTCGACGTCGATCCCGAATTCGCGAATACCGAGGAATGGTACGAATCCATCCCCGAGGATTCGCGCCCCGATCGCGACCAGCCGTTCTATCACCTGTTCGCCGAGACCGAGGCGACCTATTACGTGGCCTATGTGTCCGAGCAGAACCTTGAACTGGACGTGTCGGGCGAACCGCTGGACCACCCCGAGGTCGGGGACATGTTCAGCGCCTTTCAGGACGGCCGCTATTTCCTGGCGGGACCGGTCAACTAGGCGTCGACCTCCATCTGGGCAAAGGGGATGCTGAAGGCCAGATAGTTCCGGCTTTCCTCGCGGTAATAGCACAGGGCCTGCGTCAGGTCCTGGATCAGGAACCAGCCGAAGCCGCCTTCGGGCAGATCGTCCGCGACCATCGGCGGCAGGTTGCGCGGCAGCAGGCAGTCGTCAGGCAGCGAGATCCCGTCATCGGTCAGCGCGCAGGCCAGGCCCGAACTGTGGCGCACGATGCACAGGTGGATCACCGGCAGCCGCGCCTGTTCCGCCTGGCCCAGCGGGGCGTGTTCGGCGACGTTGTTCATCACCTCGGCCAAGACCAGTTCCAGCCGGCCCAGAGTGTCGTCGCCCACCTCTCCGCGGAAACGCTGGCGGACGTCCTGCAGGGTGTCGCGCACGATCATCGGATGGGCGTTCAGGACGCGGTGGAACATCGGCTGCGTCAGTGCGGATGCACGGTTTCCGATGCCCGGATCGGAGCGTTCACTGGGTGTCATTCTCGTTGCTCCTTCTGAGCGGTGCGGGGCTGGATGTCGAACACGCTGTCCATCCGCGTCAGGCGGAACACGCGTTCGACATTGGGCGTAAGCGCGAACAGCACCAGCGCCAGGTTCTCGGGCAGGCTCTTGCGGACGGCGATCATCGCCCCCAGGCCAGAGCTGTCCATGAAGTCCACCGCCGCCATGTCCATGTGCACCGGCTTGCGGTTCTTGACCACGATCTCGCGCAGCTTGTCCTTGAACAGGGTCGCAATCGCCGCGTCGATCCGGGGTTCCGTCACCGTGATGTTCAGATGGGATTCGGCGTCTTCGACGATGAACTGCATGATTCCGGGCCTTCCTTGCGCATCTGCATCCTTGACTAGACCCCAAAGGTTACGATCCGGTAAGCGCGAGGACAGATCGGGGGGAAAGATCATGACAATTCAGGACATCTACGTGCTGGGGGCGGCGCGCACGCCGATGGGCGGGCTGATGGGCGCGCTGTCGGGGGTGTCCGCGGCCGATCTGGGTGGGGCGGCCATCGCCGCGGCACTGGCGCGCGCGGGCGGGCCCGCGGTCGATGCGCTGTTCATGGGCTGCGTCCTGCCCGCGGGCCAGGGCCAGGCCCCGGCGCGGCAGGCGGGCTTTGCCGGGGGGCTGGGACAGGAGGTGCCGGCAACGACGCTGAACAAGATGTGCGGATCGGGGATGCAGGCCGTGATGATGGCGTCCGATGCCATCCGCGCCGGCAGCGCCGGCATCGTCGTCGCGGGCGGCATGGAGAGCATGTCGAACGCTCCCTACCTGCTGCCCAAAATGCGCGCCGGGGCGCGCCTGGGGCATGCACAGGCGTTGGACCACATGTTCCTGGACGGGCTGGAGGATGCCTATGACAAGGGCCGCCTGATGGGCACGTTTGCCGAGGATTGCGCCGCGGAATTCGCCTTTTCCCGCCAGGCGCAGGACGACTTCGCCCTGGCCAGCCTGACGCGCGCGCAGGAGGCCATCGCCGGCGGCGCGTTCGCGACCGAGATCACACCCGTCACCGTGCCCGGCCGCGGCAAGGTCACCGTGGTCGACACCGACGAACAGCCCGGCCTGGCCCGCCCCGACAAGATCCCGCTGCTGAAACCCGCGTTCCGCGACGGGGGCACCGTGACGGCGGCCAACAGCTCGTCCATCTCGGACGGGGCGGCGGCGCTGGTGCTGGGCGGTCGGGCGCAGGGCGCCGTCGCGCGCATCGTCGGCCATGCCAGCCACGCCCAGGCCCCCGGCCAGTTCCCCACCGCGCCCGTGCCCGCCGCCGAAAAGCTGCTGGCGCGGATCGGATGGGACAGCGACAGCGTCGATCTGTGGGAGGTGAACGAGGCCTTTGCCGTCGTGCCGATGGCCTTCATGGCGCGGATGGGCCTGTCCCATGACAGCGTGAACGTGCATGGCGGAGCCTGCGCAATGGGCCATCCGATCGGCGCGTCGGGGGCGCGGATCATCGTCACGCTGATCCATGCGCTGCAGGCGCGAGGGCTGCGCCGGGGCGTGGCCGCGATCTGCATCGGCGGCGGCGAGGGAACCGCGCTGGCGGTCGAACTGTGCTGATCTGCCTGCCAAACCGGCAGGCTGCCCCGGGCGCCGGCAGCGGCGCCCCCGCCACGGCGCCAAGCTGCGGAACCAATGGGCAAATCCGGCGGTTCTGCTGTGGACTTACCGGAACCGGGCGCGGATCATCGATCCAAGGAAAGACCCGGAAGCGTTGCGTCAGCCAGTGGGGGAGTGATGAGTTACTATAACGAGATGTACGAGGGCGACACCGTCCGCGACCCCTATGCCCGCCTGCGGGAATGGGTCGAGACCATGCCCGACGATTTCCGCCAGATGAAGCAGGCCGAAGCCGAGGCGCTGTTCCGGCGCATCGGCATCACCTTCGCCGTCTATGGCGAGGGGGGCGACCCGGACCGGCTGATCCCCTTCGACATGATGCCCCGCGTGTTCGAGCAGGCCGAGTGGCGCCGCCTGGAACGCGGCATCAAGCAGCGCGCCCGCGCGCTGAACGCCTTCCTGCGCGACGTCTATGGCCGCGGAGAGATCATCCGCGCCGGGCGCATCCCCGCCCGCCTGGTCTATCAGAACGAGGCATTCGAGAAGTCGGTGGTGGGGTTCGTGCCCCCACGCGGCATCTATTCCCACATCATCGGCATCGACCTGGTCCGCACCGCCAAGGACGAGTTCTATGTGCTGGAGGACAACTGCCGCACGCCGTCGGGCGTCAGCTACATGCTGGAGAACCGCGAGATCATGATGCGCATGTTCCCGGCCCTGTTCCGCGGCAACCGCATCGAACCTGTCGACCAGTATCCCGACCTTCTGCGCCGCACGCTGGAATCGGTGGCGCCCGCGAAATGCAGCGACCGGCCGACCTGCGTGATCCTGACGCCGGGCCATTACAACAGCGCCTATTACGAACACAGCTTTCTGGCCAACCTGATGGGGGTCGAGCTGGTCGAGGGGCAGGATCTGTTCGTGGATGGCGAATTCTGCTACATGCGCACGACCACCGGGCCCAAGCGCGTGGACGTGATCTATCGCCGGATCGACGACCCCTATCTGGACCCGCTGTGCTTCCGCCCCGATTCGATGCTGGGCATTCCGGGGCTGATGGACGTGTACCGGTCTGGCGGCGTGTCGATCTGTTCGGCCCCCGGCGCGGGCGTGGCCGATGACAAGGCGATCTACACCTTCGTCCCCGAGATGGTGCGCTTCTATCTGGGAGAGGAGCCGATCCTGAAC
Organism: Paracoccus marcusii; assembly: GCF_028621715.1. Taxonomy (NCBI): domain Bacteria; kingdom Pseudomonadati; phylum Pseudomonadota; class Alphaproteobacteria; order Rhodobacterales; family Paracoccaceae; genus Paracoccus; species Paracoccus marcusii. The sequence continues at coordinate 769,433 of NZ_CP117466.1, forward strand.
AACGTCCAGACCTGGACGCTGTGGAAGGACGACGACTACCGCTATGTGATGGAGCATCTGCCCGAACTGGTCGTCAAGGAGGTCCACGGATCGGGCGGCTACGGCATGCTGGTCGGTCCCAAGTCGACCAGGGAGGAGATCGAGGCCTTCCGCGCCAAGATCCAGGCCAATCCGTCGAACTACATCGCCCAGCCCACGCTGGCACTGTCGACCTGCCCGACCTTCGTGGACGAGGGCATCGCGCCGCGCCACGTGGACCTGCGCCCCTATTGCCTGTGCGGCGACCGGATCGAGCTGGTGCCGGGCGGGCTGACGCGCGTCGCGCTGCGCGAGGGGTCGCTGGTGGTGAACTCGTCCCAGGGCGGGGGTGTCAAGGACACCTGGGTGTTGTCGGAATGAGGGGACGTAACACGATGCTCAGCCGCACCGCCTCGAACCTGTTCTGGATGGGCCGCCATCTGGAACGTGCCGAAACCGCCGCGCGCCTGCTGGACGTGGGACAGCGCATCACGCTGCTTCCCAACACCGAGGCCGGGTACCAGAACGAATGGAACTCGCTGCTGCAGGCCTCGGGCAGTTCGGACCTGTTCGCGCAGAAATACGGTGAGATCACCCAGGAGAACATCGAGGAGTTCATCTTCTTCGACCGCGCCAACCCGTCATCGGTGGCCAGCTGCCTTGAAAAGGCGCGCGAGGCCGGTCGGATCGTGCGCACCGCGCTGACCAGCCAGGTCTGGGACGCGCTGAACGTGGCCTTCCAGGAGCTGCGCCGGATCGAACGCCAGCCGCGTGCAAAGCTGGACACCGCAGGGCTGACCGATTTCACCACCGGCCACACCTCGACCGTGCGCGGCGCGATCAACGCGACGCAGCTGAGGAACGACGGCTGGCACTTCATGAACCTGGGATACGGGCTGGAACGCGCCGACGCGACCGCGCGCCTGCTGGACGTCAAGTATTTCGTCCTGCTGCCGCGGATCGAGTTCGTGGGATCGGGGCTGGACACCTATCAATGGCAGGTGATCCTGCGCGCGCTGTCGGCGCACCGGGCCTATCACTGGGCCTATGGCGGCGACATCACCGCGGGCCAGGTGGCCGATTTCCTGATCCTGAACGGGGAAAGCCCCCGCGCGCTGATCACGTCGTTGTATGAGACCGTGTGGCACCTTGAAGGGCTGGCGCGGCGCTATGGCGACGGGGTGCCGACCAGCGCCCGCGACAAGGCGCGTGAGGTTCTGGCAGCCCTGCAGGCACGCGACATCGAGATGATCTTCGACGAGGGGCTGCACGAGTTCCTCAGCTGGTTCATCCTGGAACTGTCCGAGATTTCCAACCTGGTGCACCAGGATTACCTGCTTGGAGGGGTGTGACCCATGCGCCTGAAGATCTCTCACGAGACGGTCTATCGCTATGGCCAGCCGATCCGGAACCTGGTGCAGAGCCTGCGCCTGACGCCGTCGGTGTTCGAGGGGCAGAAGACCCATGAATGGCAGGTCGACGTGTCGGGCGGCGTCAAGGGGCCGGGGTTCCGCGACGGTGCCGGCGACTGGATCGAGGGTTGGACCGTGCGCGGTCCGGTCGATCATGTGACCGTGCGCATCAGCGGACGCATCGACACCCGCGACACGGCAGGCGTCCTGCGCGGCCACCGCGAGATGATCCACCCGCTGACCTATCTGCGCGACAGTCCCGCCACGCGCCCCGACGACGCGCTGCGCGATCTGGCGCAGTCGGTCGAGGGCACCGACCGGCTGGACCTGGCGCATCAGCTGTCGATGTCGGTCAGCGACCGGATCGCGTTCCGCCCCGGCGTGACCCATACCGGCACGACCGCATCCGAGGCCCTGGCCTTGGGAGAAGGCGTCTGCCAGGACCACACCCACGCCCTGACCGCCATCGCCCGCCTGCGCGGCCTGCCGGCGCGCTATGTGTCGGGCTATCTGCATTCGACCATCGACGGGCAGGCCCATGACGCGGCCCATGCCTGGGCCGAGATCCATGTCGAGGGGTTGGGATGGGTCGGATTCGACGCCGCCAACCGCTGTTGCCCGGACGAACGCTATGTCCGTCTGGGGTCGGGCCTGGACGCGGCGGACGCGGCCCCGATCCGGGGCGTTGCCCTGGGCACCGGCTCCGAGGACATGGATGTCAGCGTCCGGGTCGAGGAGATGGCCCAGTAGGAACCGGGGGCAGCACCCCCGGTCCACCTGTCGTCACAGGGTGATGCGATAGCGGGCAAAGCCTTCGGGCGCATCGCCCGCCGGTTCGATGGTCAGGGCGGTCACGTCCTGCAGATAGGCCGCGGCCCCCGGCCCCGTGTCGAACAGCACCGTCGCGCCGTCCAGCGCCGCGAACGACCAGTTGCCATCCGCCGACGGGTTGATCGTCCCCTGGTCCAGGATATAGCGGACGATCACGTCGCGGTTGGTGTCCGGCCCCTCGAACACCACGGTCGAGCCATCCGCGCCGGGGAACGACCCGCCGCCGGTGGCGCGATAGTTGTTGGTGGCAATGATGAACTCGGCCGCCGGATCGACCGGCTGCCCGTCGATGGCCAGATCGACGATGCGGTTCGCGTCCGCGTTGGCCAGCGCCCCGTCGGCGTCGAACCGCGAGGGCTGCGACAGGTCGATCCGATAGGTCACCCCGTCGATCACGTCGAAGTTGTAGCTGCGGAAGTCGGGGTTCAGCAGCATCTGGTCCGCTTGCCCCGGTTCGATCCGGTTGAAGGCCCCGGCGCTGCGCTCCAGCCAGTCCTTGACCTGCGCGCCGGTCACGCGCACGGCGCGGATGGTGTTGGGATACAGATACAGGTCGGCCACGTTGCGGATGGCGATGTCGCCCGGCGGCACGTCGGTGAAGTAATCGGGCCCGCCCCGCCCGCCCGCCTTGAAGGGCGCCGCCGCCGACAGGATGGGCAGCCCCTCGTGCTCGGTCCCGGCCAGCATCTGCGCGATGTACCAGCTTTGCGCGTTCGACACGATCTGGACCGAAGGATCATCCGCCACCATCGCGAAATAGCTGTAGAGCGCGGCGCTGGTCTGGCCGACGGGTCGGCGGACATAATCCAGCGTCTGCTGGTGTTCGGTGGCGGTCGCCTCCTCGATGGCGGGTACGCTCTCGACCAGGGGGGTCACCACGCCCTCGTCGTCGCGCTGATAGATCGGGCGCGCCTCGACCTGGTGGCTGACGATGGTCCAGCCGTCGCCCTGCCGCTCCAGCAGCAGATCGACCAGGCCCATATGCGACCCCCAGAACCCGGCCATCACCGCGGGCTTGCCGCCGATCGTGCCGGCCGCGGCATCCACCCCGGCCACGCCGTCGTAGTCGGGGCCGGGAAAGACCGAATGCGAATGCCCGGTGAGGATGACGTCGATGCCGTCGATGGCCGCCAGCGGAATGGCCGCGTTCTCCATCCCCGGTTCAGCGGTCCGCCCGCCGATGCCGCAATGGGCCAGCGCCACGACCAGGTCCACCCCCTCGGCACGCAGCTTGGGCACCCAGGCCTGGGCCGCCTCGACGATGTCGCGGACGGTGACCTGCCCCTCCAGATGCGCGCGGTCCCATTGCATGATCTGCGGCGGCACGAAGCCGATGATGCCGATGCGGATCGGATGAGTGGCGCCCGCCCCGTCGGTCAGGTCCCGGTCGATCACCGCATAGGGCGGCACCAGGGTCCGGTCCTGGTCCGGGGTGGCGCCGGCCTCGGTCACCACGTTGGCGCAGACGACGGGATAGCCCGCGCCCGCCAGGCTGGCGCCCAGGAACTCCAGCCCATAGTTGAATTCGTGGTTGCCCAGGGTCCCGCCGTCATAGCCCAGGGCGTTCATCCCCTGGATCACCGGGTGGGTCGCATCCCCCTCCATCCCGCGCTCATAGGCGATGAAATCGCCCATCGGGTTGCCCTGCAGGAAATCGCCGTTGTCGAACAGCAGCGCGTTCGTGGCCTCGGCCCGCACGGCACCGACCAGGGCCGCGGTCCGCGCCAGGCCTAGGGTGTCGGTCGCCGTGTCCGCGTAATAGTCGTAGGGCCAGACATGCGCGTGCAGGTCCGTCGTTTCCATGATGCGCAGATGCGCCTGCCCCGCCTCGGCCCGTGCGGAATAGGGATGCAGCGCGACCAGCGCCAGGCCGGCCACCCCCGATGTCAGGAAACCGCGGCGGCTGAGGGCAAGAGGATGGGTCATCATGTTCGTCCTTGGGTGGTGGAACCTGCACGATGTGCGATTCGGCGCGCCAAGGCGACCCAAAGTTTCATGACGCGACCCGCAAACGAGCGATTGCAGCCCACGCCCCCCGGTCCTAGTCTGCCCTGCGGAATGCAACGGAAAGATGTGCCGGTGACCTATTGCGTCGGACTGAAACTGGATGCCGGGCTTGTGCTGCTGTCGGATACCCGCACGAATGCCGGGCTGGACAATATCTCGTGCTATCGCAAGATGTTCTTCTTCGAGGCGCCGGGCGAACGCATCATCGCGATCATGACCGCCGGGTCGCTGTCCGTGACCCAGACCACCATCGCCCGCCTGGAGGAGGCGATCGAGGACGAGCTGGCAGACGACACGACCTCGATCCTCAAGGCGCCGACCATGCTGCGCGTGGCCACGATCATCGGCGACACGCTGTGCCGCACCCGGCGCGAGATCGCCGAACAGTGCCGCGACCTCAAGCAGCAGGCATCCGCCAGCATGATCGTCGCGGGACAGCGCAAGGGCGGCGACATGCGCCTGTTCCTGATCTATCCCGAAGGCAACTTCATCGAGGCGACCGAGGACACGCCCTTCCTGCAGATCGGAGAGCACAAGTACGGCAAGCCGATCCTGGACCGGGTGGTCACCCCCGCGACCAGCTTGGCCGACGCGCAGAAGGCCGTGCTGCTATCGATGGATTCGACGCTGCGGTCGAACCTGTCGGTGGGGATGCCGCTGGACCTGGCGGTGATCGGCGCCGATGCCTGTGCGGTCACCACGCGCCGCCGCATCCTGGATGGCGATCCGGACTTCATGCAGATGAGCGCGGCCTGGTCCGCGGCGCTGCGCGACAGCTTCGTCAAGGTCAGCATCTGACCCGCAGCTGTTAGCGCAAGCCGGACCGCATCCGCGTTGAAGCAGTCCTGCCAAGCCGTTAAGCAGTCCCCAGCATCATCTTCGGGGGACATCATGACCGACAAGACCAGCCGCAGCCGCATCACCCCCGAAGAGGCGCTGGCCTATCATCTGGAACCGAGGCCGGGCAAATACGACATCACGCCCTCGACCCCCATGACCACGCAGCGCGACCTGTCGCTGGCCTATTCGCCGGGCGTCGCGGTGCCCGTCCAGGCCATCGCTGACCGCCCCGAAACCGCCTACGACTATACCACCAAGGGCAACATGGTGGCGGTGATCTCGAATGGGACGGCGATCCTGGGGATGGGCAATCTGGGCGCGCTGGCCTCCAAGCCGGTGATGGAGGGCAAGGCGGTTCTGTTCAAGCGCTTTGCCGACGTGAACGCCATCGACCTGGAGCTGGACACCGAGGACGCGGACGAATTCATCAACGCCGTCAAGCTGATGGGCCCGACCTTCGGGGGCATCAACCTGGAGGACATCAAGGCGCCGGAATGCTTCATCATCGAACAGCGCCTGAAGGAGCTGATGGACATCCCGGTCTTCCACGACGACCAGCACGGCACCGCGGTGATCTGCGCCGCAGGCCTGCTGAACGCGCTGGAGCTGTCGGGCAAGAAGATCGAGGATGTGCGGATCGTCCTGAACGGCGCGGGTGCGGCGGGCATCGCCTGTCTGGAACTGCTGAAGTCGATGGGCGCGCGGCATGACAACTGCATCATGTGCGACACCAAGGGCGTCATCTATCAGGGCCGGACCGAGGGCATGAACCAGTGGAAATCGGCCCATGCGGTCGTGACCACCGCCCGCACGCTGGAGGAGGCCATGAAAGGCGCAGACGTCTTCCTGGGCGTCAGCGCCAAGGGGGCGGTGACCCAGGACATGGTCGTCAGCATGGCCGACAACCCGGTGATCTTCGCCATGGCGAATCCCGACCCCGAGATCACGCCCGAGGATGCGCATGCCGTCCGCCCCGACGCGATCGTGGCCACCGGCCGCAGCGACTATCCGAACCAGGTGAACAACGTCCTGGGGTTCCCGTACCTGTTCCGCGGCGCGCTGGACATCCACGCCCGCGCCATCAACGACGAGATGAAGATCGCCTGCGCCGAGGCCCTGGCCCGCCTGGCGCGCGAGGATGTCCCCGACGAGGTCGCCGTCGCCTATGGCCGCAAGCTGCAGTTCGGGCGCGACTACATCATCCCGACGCCCTTCGATCCGCGGCTGATCCACGTGATCCCGCCCGCGGTCGCCCGCGCCGGGATGGACACGGGCGTCGCGCGGCGCCCGATCATCGACATGGATGGCTATGTCCAGACGCTGAAGAACAGGATGGACCCGACGGCCGCGATCCTGCAGGGCATCCATGCCCGCGCGCGGCAGGCCCAGGCCCGGATGATCTTTGCCGAGGGCGACGATCCGCGCGTGCTGCGCGCCGCCGTCGCATGGCAGCGCACCGGCATGGGCCAGTCCCTGGTCGTGGGCCGCGAGGCCGAGGTCAAGGCCGAGCTGGAGGCCCTGGGCATGGGCGACGCCTTCCGAGAGATCAGCGTCGTGAACGCCGCCAACACCCGGCATTTGGACAGCTATCACGAGTTCCTGTACCAGCGCCTGCAACGGAAGGGCGTCGACCGCGAGGACGCGTTCAAGCTGGCCAACCGCGACCGCCACATCTTTGCGGCGCTGATGCTGGCGCATGGGCATGGCGACGGGTTGGTGACCGGCGCCACGCGCAAGAACGCACCGGTGCTGGCGCAGATCGGCCATGTCTTCGACGTGCGCCCGCAGGACGGGGCGGTGGGGATCACCGCCGTGCTGCACCGCGGCCGGATCGTGCTGATCGGCGACACGCTGGTCCATGAATGGCCCGAACCCGAGGATCTGGCCGACATCGCCGCCCGCGGCGCCGCCGTCGCCCGCAACCTGGGGCTGGAGCCGCGCGTGGCCTTCCTGTCGTTTTCGAACTTCGGCTATCCGGTCAGCGAACGCGCCATCAAGATGGCCGAGGCCGCCAAGGTCCTGGACCGCCGCGGCGCCGATTTCGAATACGAGGGCGAGATGACCGTGGACGTGGCGCTGAACATGGACGCGGCCGCACGCTATCCTTTCAGCCGCCTGACCGCGCCCGCGAACGTGCTGGTGGTGCCGGCGCGGCATTCGGCCTCGATTTCGGTCAAGCTCATGCAGGAGATGGCGGGCGCGACCGTCATTGGCCCGATCCTGACGGGCGTGGCGCGCCCGATCCAGATCTGTTCGACCAACTCGACCGTCAGCGACATCCTAAACATGGCCGCGATTGCCGCGGGCGGGGTCGGCGCGCAGGGCTGAGGGCGTACCGAAGGGGGTATTTGGGCAAAGGAGACGTTCAGGCGTCGCGGTCGAACTGGCGCTGCCGCTCCCGGAACCGGGCGCGGTCGGCGTCGGAGTATTCGTCGGCGCAGCGGTGGCAGCTGACGCCATCCTCAAATTCAGGGCGGGCGCGGTCCTCGGGTGCCAGGGGGCGGCGGCAGGCATGGCACAGACCGTGCCGCCCCTGCGCCAGCCCATGCGTCAGGCTGACCCGCTGGTCGAAGACGAAGCATTCGCCCTGCCAGGTGCTGTCCTTTTGGGGGACGTCCTCCAGGTATTTCAGGATGCCGCCCTGCAGGTGATAGACCTGATCGACGCCTTGCGAGATCAGGTAGTTGGTCGACTTCTCGCAGCGGATGCCGCCGGTGCAGAACATCGCGATCCGCTTGCCCTGGAATCGATGCGCGTTGTCGGTCCACCAGGCCGGAAAATCGCGAAAGCTTTTCGTGCCGGGGTCGACGGCGCCCTGAAAGGTGCCGATCTGGACCTCGTAATCGTTGCGGGTGTCGATCACGGCCACGTCGGGCGCGGCGATCAGCGCGTTCCAGTCGCGCGGTGCCACGTAATGGCCGGTGGTGGTGGCCGGGTCCATGTCGGGCTGGCCCATGGTCACGATCTCGGCCTTGAGCCGGACCTTCATGCGGGCGAAGGGGGGTGCGTCGGCGGCGCTCTCCTTCCAGTCCAGACCCGCGAAACCGGGCCAGCCGCGGATGTGGTCCAGGACCGCCAGGATGCCCGCGCGCGGGCCTGCGATGGTGCCATTCACGCCCTCGGGCGCCAGCAGCAGCGTGCCGCACAGGCCTTGCGCGCGGCACAGGTCCAGCAACGGTCCCTGCCGGGCCGCCGGATCGGCCAGGCGGGCAAAGTGATAGAGTGCGGCGACGGTGAGGGGGGTTTTGGGCAGCATGGGCGTGGCCTTATCGCGGCCACGCCCCTTGGCGCAAGATCAGAACGCAGACCCTAGAAGGTCAGGCCCAGGGCCAGGCCGCCCAGCAGATAGGTCAGGCCGGTGATCAGCAGGATGCCCACGACGTTCAGCACGAACCCGCCTTTGGCCATCTGGGCGATGGTAACGGTCCCGGTGCCGAACACGATGGCGTTGGGCGGCGTGCCCACCGGCAGCATGAAGGCGCAGGTCGCGGCCAGCGCCGCGGGGATCAGCAGTGTCATCGCATCGGCCCCGATGCCCAAGGCGACACCGCCCAGGATCGGGATGAAGGTTGCGGCGGTGGCGGTGTTCGACGTGATCTCGGTCAGGAAGAGGATGATCGTGACCACGGCCGCGACCAGCAGGATCGTCGGCAGCGAGCCCAGGCCTGTGACCTGCTGGCCGAACCAGCTGTCCAGCCCGGACGACGCCACGGCGGAGGCCAGCGACAGCCCGCCGCCGAACAGCAGAAGGACGCCCCAGGGCAGCCCGGCCTCGGCATCCTTCCAGTCCAGGACCATCTTGTCGCGGCCCTTGCCGGGCAGCAGGAACATGGCCAGGCCCGCGCCGATGGCGATGGCCGTGTCGTCCAGGTTGCCCAGCCAGGGTGCCGCGGCCTCGATCGCCGGGATCGAGGTCAGAAGGCCCGGCACGATCCACAGGAACGCCGCGCCCAGGAACACGGCCAGGACCATCTTCTCTCCCTGGCTGAGCGCGCCCAGATCGCGGACCTGATCCTCGATCATCTGCTTGCCGCCGGGGATCTCGGGCAGGTCGAACCGGTACAGGACGCGGGTCATCAGGAACCAGGCGATGAAGATGAAGATGAAGGCCAGCGGCGTGCCCAGGACCATCCATTCCAGAAAGCCGATGTTGCGGCCCAGCTCGTCCGAGGCATAGCCCGCGACGATGGCATTGGGCGGGCTGCCCAGCAGCGTGCCCAAGCCCCCCATCGACGCGGCCCAGGCGATCGACAGCACCAGGCAGACGCCGAAAGCGCTGATGTTGGGGTCCTTGACGACGTCGGTGATGGTGCCGCCGGCCTTCATCGCATCCTCGGCCGCGGCGCCGTCTTGGCGCGATCCGCGTTCGACCACCAGGGACAGCACGGACAGGCCGATGGGCAGCATCATCAGCGTGGTGGCGGTGTTGGACACCCACATCGACAGAAAGCCGGTTGCCAGCATCATGCCCAGGACGATCCGCCGGGGCGCCACACCCACCTTGCGCAGCGTCAGCAGCGCGATGCGCGTGTGCAGGTGCCATTTCTCCATCGCGATGGCGATCAGGAAGCCGCCCAGGAACAGGAACACGATCGACGACGCATAGGGCTGCGTCGCCTGGCCGACGGTCGTTTCCGTCAGCGCCGGGATCAGCACGATCGGCAGAAGCGCGGTGGCCGACAGCGGGATCGCCTCGGTCATCCACCAGATGGCCATCAGCGTGCCGACGGCGGCGACGATGCGTGCATCCTCGGACAGCCCCTCCTGTCCGCCCAGCAGCAGCCAGACGATGCCGGCCATCACCACCCCAAGCGCCCGCAGCACCCAGATCATCTGCGCAGAGCGGGTCGGGACCTCGTTCTCGTCATATTCACCGGGGTGGTGCAGATCGTCCTGTATCCCCATCGTGTCCTCCCTTTTCGTGCGACATCTTCTTGCGGTCAGGGTATGGTAAAACTGGGTCCGCGACCACCCTTGACGACCGGCCCCGCCCGGCGGTCTAGTGGCGCCGGACCGAAGCCAAGGCGGACCGGATGACCCAGGCCCTGATCGTGATCGACATGCAGCGCGACTTCTGCCCCGGCGGCCGGCTTGCCGTGGCGGGGGGCGACCAGATCGTGGCGCCGATCAACGCGATGATGGCCGATTTCGACGCGGTGATCCTGACGCAGGACTGGCATCCGGCCGACCATGCCAGCTTTGCCGACAACCACCCGGGCGCCGCCGCCTTTTCGATGACGCAGATGCCCTATGGCCCGCAGGTGCTGTGGCCCGCCCATTGCATGATCGGCACGCCGGGGGCGGAGTTCCACCCCGACCTGCAGGTGGACCGGGCCGATCTGGTGCTGCGCAAGGGGTTCCGCGCCGGCATCGACAGCTATTCCGCGTTCTTCGAGAACGACCGCACGACCGCCACCGGTCTTGCCGGCTATCTGCGCGACCGCGGCATCACCGACCTGACCCTTGTCGGGCTGGCCCATGATTTCTGCGTCGCGTGGAGCGCGATGGACGCCGCCCGCCTGGGCTTTGCCGCCCGCGTGGCGGAGGATGCGTGCCGTGCGATCGACCTGGATGGCAGCCTGGCCGCCGCGCGCGCGGCGATGCGCCAGGCGGGCGTCACGCTGGCCTGAGGGTTGCGCCCCCGCGCGGATCAAGGCACCAAGGGCGAAATGGTCAAGGAAACAGCGTCATGGCCGATATCGCCACGCGGGTCTACAATCACAAATGGAAGATCGACCCGATCGTCCGGTCGCTGATCGACACCGATTTCTACAAGCTGCTGATGTGCCAGTCGGTGTTCCGCAACAGCCCGGACACCACCGTCACCTTCAGTCTGATCAACCGCAGCAAGGACGTGCGCCTGGCCGACCTGATCGACGAGGGCGAGCTGCGCGAGCAGCTGGACCATGTGCGGTCGCTGTCCCTGACCCGCGGAGAGAGCACCTGGCTGCGCGGCAATACCTTCTATGGCAAGCGGCAGATGTTTCGCCCCGACTTCATGGAGTTCCTGGAGGGGCTGCGCTTGCCCGCCTATCACCTGGACAAGCGCGACGGCCAGTACGAGCTGACCTTCGAGGGCCCCTGGCCCCAGGTGATGCTGTGGGAGATCCCGGCTTTGTCGATCCTGATGGAGCTGCGGTCCCGCGCGGTCCTGAAGGACATGGGCCGGTTCGAGCTGCAGGTCCTCTATGCCCGCGCCATGACCCGCCTGTGGGAGAAGATCCAGGCCATGCGCGCCCTGCCCGACCTGCGCATCGCCGATTTTGGCACCCGCCGGCGGCACAGCTTCCTGTGGCAGGACTGGGCCGTGCAGGCGATGATCGAGGGGTTGGGCGACCGCTTCACCGGCACCTCGAACTGCCTGATCGCGCAGCGCCGCGACATCGAGGCGATCGGCACCAACGCGCATGAACTGCCCATGGTGCGCGCGGCCCTGGCCGATGGCGACGCGGCCCTGCGCCAGGCGCCGTATGACGTGCTGGCCGATTGGCACGAGGAGCATGACGGCAACCTGCGCATCATCCTGCCTGACACCTACGGCACCGAAGGGTTCCTGGCGGGCGCGCCGGACTGGCTGGCGGGCTGGACCGGCATCCGCATCGACAGCGGCGACCCGGCCACGGGCGCCGAGACCGCGATCCGCTGGTGGCAGTCGCGCGGAGAGGACCCGCGCGGCAAGCTGATCATCTTTTCCGACGGGCTGGACGTGGACAAGATCCTGGCCCTGCACCGTCAGTTCCATGGGCGCGTCAAGGTCAGCTTTGGCTGGGGCACGCTGCTGACGAACGATTTTCGCGGGCTGGTGCCGGGGGACGGGCTGGCGCCCTTCAGCCTGGTCTGCAAGGCGGTGGCGGCCGATGGGCGCCCGACCGTCAAGCTGTCGGACAACCCCGCCAAGGCCACCGGTCCCGCGGCCGAGATCGAACGCTACAAGCGCGTCTTCGGGGTGGGCGTCCAGCAGGCGCTGTCGGTCACGGTCTAGACCCCGGTCACCCACAGCACCAGCAGACAGGCCAGCGCCCCAAGCGATGCCGTGATCGGCAGCGTTACCAGCCAGGCGGCGGTGATGGTCACGACATGGCTGCGCCGCACCAGGATGCGGCGGCGCGTCTCGTCCGCGGGCAGGGCCTCGGACCGGCTGCCGCGGCGGCGGTCCAGCCATTCGCGCGCAAAGCCCACGCCGAAGATGCCGCCGACCGCCACATGGGTGGTCGATACCGGCAGGCCCAGGGCCGATGCGCCCAGCACCGTCACGGCGGTGGCCAGCGACACGCAGAAGGCGCGCCCCGCGTTCAGCTTGGTGATGCCGCTGCCCACCATGTGGACCAGGCGGCGCCCGAACAGCAGCGTGCCGGTGGCGATGGCAAGCCCTCCGCCCGCCAGCACCAGCACCGGGACCACGCCGATCGCGGTCGACATCCCCTGTCCGCGCAGGACCACCGACAGCGGTCCCGCGATGTTGCCCACGTCGTTGGCGCCATGGGCAAAGCCCAGGATCAGCACGGACATCACCAGCGCGGGGCGCAGCAGAGACTTGGTGCTTGGTTTACGCGGATGGCGCGCCAGTTCGCGCAGCACGCTGCGCCGCGTCAGCCACAGCGCGCCCGCCCCGGTCGGCGCGGCCGCCGCACAGGCGGCCAGTGGTCCCAGGTCCAGCAGCACCACGACATAGGCCGAAAACAGCGCCGCCATCAGGCCGACCAGCAGCGGCAGCCACAAAAGCGCCGCCCCGGCGCGGTCCGGCGCCTCGACCACCTTCAGGCGCAGCAGGATCAGCAGACCGCCGGCCAAGCCCCCCGCCACCACCGGCGTCACCATCCAGACAGATGCGATGATCGCCAGCGTCCCCCAAGCCACCGCCGACAGGCCCAGGGCCACCGCTCCCGCCCCCGCGATGCCACCCACGATGGAATGCGACGTGCTGACCGGCAGGCCGATGCCCGTGGCCAGGGTGATCCAGACCGCCGCCCCGATCAGCGCGGCGACCATCATCATCGGGGCGCGCCCGCCCTCGGCCAGGGGTGCCAGCTGGACGATGCCGCCCGCCAGACGGGCCGACACCGCGCCCCCGGCCAGCACCGCCCCCGCCACGCCCGCGACGGCGACCAGCGCCAGCCCGGGCAGCAGTCCGATGGCCCCCGCCCCGACCGCCGGACCCAGTGAGTTCGCGACGTCGTTCGCCCCGATCGCCACGCCCAGCCAGGCCGCGACCACCAGCCCCGCCCCGATGGCCAGCATGCCGGGCGCGGCACCCGACAGCGCCATGACCATCAGCAACCCGCCCACCAGCGCCAGCACCGCCAGCCCCAGCCGCCAGACGGGGCGGAAGGCATGCATCTGCGCGACCTCGGCATGGCCGATGCGGCCCAGATCCTTGTCCAGCGCGCGAAAGCCGGGGCGGTGCGTCATGCCGGCTCAGGCGGCATCGGGGCGGTCCAGACCGGCCAGGATCTGCTTGAGCCCCGGTTCGACCACCATGCGGGCGGCCTCGACCGGGGCGAACCAGCGACGCTTGCGCTGCCGGTCCTCGGGAAACCGGTCGGACACGCTGTCTACGGACAGCAGATAGACACGCATCTCGACCGGGACGGCATAGCCCTGGTCCTGCTGCTTTCTGTACCGGAAGCGGCCCAGTTCGGCCGGGCGGATGCGCCCGCGCACGCCGGCCTCCTCCCAGGCCTCCTGGGCTGCGGCGCCGGGAAGGGTGCGCCCCTCCATCGGCCAGCCCTTGGGAATGACCCAACGGCCCGTGTCGCGGCTGGTGATCAGCAGGACGTTGCCGCTGGCCGGGTCGCGGCAGATCGCGCCGACCTGCATCAGCACCGGCCGCCGCCCCAGCAGCAGATCGAGGGTCCTGCGCCAGACGCTCATTCGTCCTCCACCTTGCCGCGCAGGGACTTGACCTCTCCGCGCACCGACTTGGCCTTCAGGCGGCGGCGCTGGCTGCCCAGGGTGGGGCGGGTGGCGATGCGGCGCTTGGGCGCGACCAGGGCCTGGCGGATCAGGTCGGCCAGCCGTTCGCGGGCCAGTTCACGGTTTCGGGCCTGGCTGCGGGTTTCCTGGGACAGGATCAGGACGGCCCCGTCCTGCGTCCAGCGCCGCCCGGCCAGCCGCTGCAGCCGCCGCTTGACCGGGTCGGTCAGGCTGGGGGATGTCGCGGCCTCGAACCGCAGCTCGACCGCGGTCTCGACCTTGTTCACGTTCTGCCCGCCCGGTCCCTGAGACCGGGTGAACTGTTCGGACAGTTCCCATTCCTGGATGGCGATGGTTTCGGTGACATGCAGCATGACCTTCAGGATATGGCGCGATCCGGGGTCAGTTAAAGCGCAAACCGGTTAATACAGTGTAAATTCCGGCTGTCCTCAGATCAGGCGACAGGGTTCCTGTTCCGGCCAATGCGCGAAGGGCAGGACCGCGCCGTCCCTGCGGCTGACATCGACGCGGGACAGATCGACGGTCGCGCGCACCCATCCCGGTGCGTCCATCTCTCCTTCGGCGATGATCCCGGTCTCGGGCCAGAAACCGTCGGGCGGGCCATAGATCGCGGCGCGGCCCCGGTTCTCGTCCAGCGCGGGCATCCAGTCGCAGGGGCCGACGGTAGGCGCCTGGACCACGACGCACTGGCTTTCCAGCGCGCGGGCCATCGCGCCGATGCGCACCCGGCTGAACCCCGCGACCGTGTCGGTGCAGCTGGGCACCAGCAGGAGCTGCGCCCCGGCCTGCGCCAGTACCCGTCCCAGCAACGGAAACTCGCTGTCATAGCAGATGAGGATGCCGATCCGTCCCAAGGTCGTGTCGAAGATCCGCAGGCCGGGCGCGCCGGTGACATGCCATTCCTCGCGTTCGAACCGGGTCATGATCTGCTTGTCCTGGTGGCCGATCACCCCGTCGGGGCCATACAGCACCGCACGGTTGACCGGGCGCGCGCCGTCGAAGGCCGGCCCCGACGCGCCCAGGATGTGACAGCCGTGCCGCGCCGCAAGGTCCGCATGCAGCGCCCGGACTTGCGGGTCCAGCGCCGCCACGGCATGCAGGCTGGCCTCCAGATCGCCGGCGACCGCGCGCCCGGACAGGGATGCCAGCTCCATCGCGCCGTATTCGGGGAAGACCAACAGATCGGCATCAGCATCCGAGACCCACCGTGCCAGCTTGGCGGCATAGGCGTCGAAGCTGTCGAACCAGTCGATCGGATAGGCGGCGGCGGCGATCTTCACAGCGGTTTCATCCAGAATTGCAGGGTCTTTTCGGTCTCGGTGGCCTGGCCCAAGTCCTTCCAGGCGAACTGCGCAACGACGCCCGGCAGGGGCGCATAGCCGCGCTTGCGCCAGAACGCATCCAGCGGCCAGTACTCGGCCGGACGCATCGGGTGATCCGCGGGACGGATCACGCTGCAAAAGGCTGACCAGCGTGCGCCCAGGGCGCGGGCGTGATCCTCGCGCGCGTCGAAGAATGCATGGCCCAGCCCGTGCCCGCGATAGGCCCGCAGCAGCACCGATTCGGCACAATAGAAGATGTCGGACAGCGGTTCGGGACGATCCGCGAGTGCCGCGCCGAAATCGGCGGCGTGATCCGACATCGGCGCGCCCGTGGCCGCCCCCACGATCCGGTCCCCGTCCATCGCGGCGACCACGACTGCGCCGGGCGACTGGTAGGCGCGCAGATAGTCGCGTTCGTAATCGGCATCGCCGTCATACAGGTATGGCCAGTCGCGGAACACGTCGATGCGCAGGCGCGCCACGTCGGGCAGCGCCTCGGCCAGCGCATCGCCGGTCAGGACGCGGACCGCGACGCTCATGCGCCGACCTGGGCCATCCAGTCGGCCAGGTTGTAATAGGTGGTCACCCGCGCGATGCGGCCGTCGCGGATGGTGAAGAACGCGCCCGCAGGCAGGCGATAGGTCTGGCCGCGGGCCTCGGGCAGGCCGGGATCGGTCTTCAGATAGGCCCCGTTCACGACGAATTCCGCCGCCGCGCGGTCGCCCGCCTCGTTGGCCATGATGACCATGTCGGTCAGGTTTTCCCGATAGCTTTCGGTCATGTGGGCGTTGAATTCCGCGAACAGCGCGCGGCCGCGGCGGATCTTGCCCTCGTTCACGTGGTGCTCGACGTCGTCATGCAGCAGCGCCAGCATGTCGTCGGTGCGCCCCGCGTTGAAGGCGTCGTAATAGGCGGCGATCAGGGCCTTGGCATCCATCGGGGTCTCCTTGCTTTTGCGCAAGGCTAGCGTGCCGAACGCGCGCCGTCACCTGATCCCAAGGTCCGAGGGAACCAATCCGGCCCCGGCGGCCTTGAAAAACGGTTTGAACCTGTTAGCGCTGATGCAAACAGGAACCGGAGGACTTCATGGACAATCGCGATCAGCTGGGCAAGCGCGAGATCACCTGCTTCAAGGCGTATGACGTGCGCGGAGAGCTGGGCAAGAACCTGGATGCGGACGTCGCCTATCGCATCGGTCGCGCCTTTGCGCAGGCGCGCGGCGCCAAGCGCGTCGTCGTGGGTCGCGACAGCCGCGAATCCTCGCCCGAACTGGCCGCGGCGCTGATCGAGGGCCTGACCGACGGCGGCGCCGACGTGCTGGACCTGGGCCTGGCCGGCACCGAGGAGGTGTATTTCCACACCGGCAACCAGGACACCGATGGCGGCATCGAGGTCACGGCCTCGCACAATCCGATCAACTACAACGGCATGAAGATCGTGGGTCGCGGCTCGGCGCCGCTGGACCCGGCGACCGAACTGCCGCCCATCGTCGATCTGGCCACCAACGGCGAATTCGCCCCCACCACCACCAAGGGCAGCGTCACTGATTTCAGCCATGCCCGCGCCGAATACGCATCGCGCATGGCCGATTTCGTCGATGTGGCCGCGCTGCGCCCGATGAAGATCGTGGTGAATGCCGGCAACGGCACCGCGGGCCCTACCTTCGACGCGATCGCCGAGGAGCTGGAGCGTCGGGGCGCGCCGCTGACCTTCGTGCGGATGCACCACAACGTCGACAGCAGCTTTCCCAACGGCATCCCCAACCCTCTGCTGGACGAGAACCAGCCCCCCACCGTCGCGCGGATGAAGGAAGAAAAGGCCGACCTGGGCGTGGCCTGGGACGGCGATTTCGACCGCTGCTTCTTCTTCGACGAGAACGGGCGCTTCATTCCCGGGGAATACATCGTGGGCCTGCTGGGCGCGGCATTCCTGGAGAAGTCGCCCGGCGAGAAGATCGTCCATGACCCCCGCGTGATCATGAACACCCGTGCCATGATCGAAGAGGCCGGCGGCGAAGCCGTGGTGTCCAAGACCGGCCATGCCTTCATCAAGCGCAAGATGCGCGATGTCAGCGCGATCTATGGCGGAGAGATGTCGGCGCATCACTATTTCCGCGACTTCTACTATTGCGACAGCGGCATGATCCCGTGGCTGCTGATGATCGAACTGCTGTCGCGCAAGGGCATGACCCTGGCCGAGATGCTGGAAGAGCGGATGCGCCTGTATCCGTCGTCCGGAGAGACGAACTACACCATCTCGGACCCGGATGCGGCCATCGCGCGCCTGATCGAAACCTACGAGCCGCAGGCCGACAGCCGGGACGACCTGGACGGGGTTTCGCTGAACTTTGGCAAGTGGCGGTTCAACCTGCGCAAGTCGAACACCGAACCGGTGGTGCGCCTGAACGTCGAATCCGACGGCGACGCGGCGCTGGTGCGCGAAAAGCAGGCCGAACTGGCGGCGCTGCTGAAGGCGTGACGGGCAGGCGGGCCGAAAGGCCCGCGCCCTAGTCCGAAAACCCGAAGGCGATGTAGTCGCGCAGGTACGCCTGACGCGCGGCCTGCAGCAGGGCCTTGTCGCGCAGGAAATCGGGCATCGGCTGAACCTTCAGCCCCGCCAGGCGTGCGTCGTCGATCCCTGCCGCGCGGGCCAGCGTGGGCAGTTCGTCGGCGATGCGGTCCTCGCGGATCAGCATGTCGGGGCTGGCCACGCGGCTGAACCCGGCGATCACCTCGGACTGGCTGGCCCAACCGGCATGGGTGGGCAGCGTGGTCTGGCCGTTCAGGTTGCGTTTCAGGAAGGCCAGGAACTGTGCGAACAGCTCCAGCTGCGCCTGACGATCAAACCCCGCCAATGCCGCGTCCGGCGGCAGCGCCACGCGATGGACGTCGCGCATCAGCTGACGCAGTTCGGGGCGGCTGTCGGTCAGCAGCTGCCGGAACGCCGTCCAGGCCCGGTGCAGCGGGTGGCGCAGCACCGCAAAGCTGCGATGGCCGGGATGCTGGCGTTTCCACTGGCGCAGGCTGGTCTGGGTGAAATCGCCCGACACCGCGCCCAGTGTCGCCATCCAGTCGCGCACCGCATCCCCCGGCCCGCAGCGGACTGGCATGAAGATCAGCCCCTGCCCCGCCTCGACCGCGGAAAAGCTGGGCACGGAGGGGCCACGACGCGGTTCGAAATTCGGGATGCGGCGCAACATGAACGGGTCGATCTGCGCCAGGTCCGCCTGCATCTCGTCGAAATTGCGGACCTTGTCGGCCAGTTCGCGAGGGTTCTGGGGCACCTGGTCGCTGGCGGGTTCGACCCGTGCGATGTCGGTGCGGCCCAGCCAGTGGACCAGGCCGGTCATCACCTCGGGGTCGCGCAGGTCCTCGTATCCCAGCCAGAAGGCGGTCTGCCCGGTCACCTGCAACCGGTGCATCACGCGCAGCTGAAACCGCTCGACAGCCGCGATGGTGTCGCGGAACTCTGGCCCGTCATAGGTGATCGCGGCGGGGATCGGAGTCTCCGTCTCGTTCAGCTTCCACTGGTTCGTCTCGCGCGCAAGCTGGGTCGAGACATAGCTGTCCAGCGGGTTGCGGGTCAGCACGATCTTGGCGCATTCGGGGTCATGCATGATCGCGTCGAAGACCCGCGGATCGTGATCGTGGAAATAGCGGAAGCCCGGCAGATGGCCGGGCCGGTCGAACAGCCTGTCCAGCAGGACCATCGGGTCGGCCTCGCGCTGGGCGCGGGTGACGCCCTGCAATTCGTCCTTGTCGGGCCAGCCCATCATGTAGGGGTTGAACGCCTCGCCAAAGCAGGTGACGCCCCGCAGCGCGTTCAGCGTCGCCTCCAGCAGGTTCGAGCCCGTGCGCATCTCGGCGAAGATGACGAAGCGGCGGAACGGAACGGTCATTCGGCGGCGGTCCTTTCGGGAAGGGGAATGTCCGGCATGGGCAGGCCGTCGCCGAACATGCGCGGACGCAGGCCGGAATTGCGCAGCCGCCGCAGCAGCTCGGGCAGCCCGTGCAGGTCGCGCATCTGCGGCATGTCGGTGGGCGCGTCCGCCAGGCGCGGCAGCTGGGCCAGGGACTGGAACAGCATCTCCTGGGGGCGGGCCAGGAAGTCGGACAGTTCATGGACATGCACGCGCGCCTTGACCCAGACCGAATTCAGCACGTCCATCTGCGCGATCTCGGCCCGCTGCAGCAGGGCCGTGACCCGGCGGATGTCGTCGAAGGGCATGTCCGATCGCAGCAGCGGCAGCATCCAGGCCCCGGTGACCACATGGATATGGGCGTTCGGGTCCGTGGCGATGAACCAGTTCAGCGCCTGGTTGTCGCGCGGGCTGAACTGGAACACTTGCATCCGCGTGGTGATGCGGATCAGCGCGGTCAGGAACCCATGCGGGTCGCGGTCGCGGATCAGCGTGCTGGACGAGATCGCCCCCGGGCCGATCTGCGGGCGGCCGCCGAATTCCACCGTCTCGGGCCCCAGCAGGTGGCCGTGGACATCGGCGTCGACCTGCGCGGACAGCCACCCCTCGAAGCCGGGAAAGATGTCGGAAAAGCCCTGGAACATCGCATAGGGGGCCGATGTCTTGCCGTTCTCGGCATCCTTGCGCGGAAAGCGCGACTGCATGTAGAGGCCGGGCCGCCCCAGCAGGCGGCGGCGGACCGTCCGGTTGATCAGGCGTTCGATCCGTTGGGGCTGGGGCGCGGACAGATCGGGGCGGGCACCGGCCGGACGCGGGAAATGCGCCAGAAGATGCGCGGCTTCGGGCCAGACCTTACGCGCCACGAAGCAGCGCGACTCCTCCAGCATCAGGGCGTGGTCGTCGTACAGCTGATAGGGCCTGCCGTCGTGGTCGAACTTGGCCAGGGTCAGCGAATGGCTTTCGATGCGGGTCGCGTGGCGCCGCGCCAGCGTCTGGAAATAGCTTTCGTCCGGGATCCAGACCATGCGGAAATAGCGGTCGAACTCGGCCCGGCGCGGATCGTCCAGGATCGCGCGCAGCGTCGTCACCGTCAGGCACCACCATTGCGCGCCCAGATGCGGGGTCAGCCCCTTGGGCAGCCTGCGGCGGATGCCCAGACGGCGCTGCCACTCGGTCAGGCGGTCGAACAGCCAGCGCCGCCTGCGCCAGTCCAGCGGATAGAACAGGGTAAAGCGTTCCTCGTTCAGCCCGCCAACGGTCCAGCCGACGTCCAGCGCGCTGACGCTTTCGATATGGTCGCGGTCGGGGTCCTGCGCCAGGAACGCCGTCAGGTCACGCACCGGGCGCAGCGGAAGGCAGGCCCCGGATGCCAGATAGACATGGGTGACGTCGGAGAAGCTGTCCAGCAGCAGCCGCGCCGCATCCTGGGTGGCGCGCACCAGGCTGAAGCGGCCCCAGTCGCAGGTGTGGCGCCGCGACCAGACGATGCCGGGAAGGTCGGACAGTTCGACCTGCATCCGCGCCACCGACCGGGCCGAGGCCTTGGCATCGACATGGATCGCCACCCGAGCGCCGCCCTGGACCCAGATCCGCGCCATGTGGGCCGCCACGTCCAGGCGCGCATGGCACAGAAGCACCACCCCCAGCCTGACACGGCGCACCTCCACCGGGCCCGTCATGCCCAGTTCCCCCGGGAGATCAGCCCCAGATCCTCCAGCTGGCGCCAGTCGGCGTATTCGCGCGATTCGCTGCACCACAGGTCGGTGCCGCCGCGCAGCCCGGCGTGATACGCCTTGTATTCCTTGCTGTTGGCATAATGCTGGCGACGGTCCAGCTCCTCGGCGGACTTGTCGGCGAAGGTGGACAGGAACTTGGCGTGCAGCAGGCAGCCCGATGCCATCTCTCCGCCGGCCTCGTCATAGACCATGTTCAGATGGCGGGGCAGCAGCATGTGGGTCGAACTGACATAGGCATAGCGCCAGTCCCACCTGACCAGCGGGGTCTTGTTCAGCGCCGGGCCGGACAGGGGTTCGGCAGTGAAGAACTTGCGCGTGCGCGGACCGCCCTGGATCCACAGATTGCCGTAATAGGGGTTCTTGCTGATCGTATAGTTCGCCGGATCGAACCATCGGGCGATGGTGAACGGGTCCGTCCCCTCGGCATAAGGTTCGTCCTCGATATGGCCGCGGGGGTACATGTCCAGCAGCATGGCCGGAAAGCTGCGCCGCCCCGAGGCCTCCAGCCAGTCGGTCAGGGCGGGCAGCGGGCGCGAATCGCAATGCGGATAGATCAGGAACTCGTCCGGATCGACGGTCAGGCACCAATGCCCGTGGCCGTACTTCGCCAGAAGCCGGTTGATCCAGTCCATCCCGAACCGCGACCGCTTGTAGCCGGCATTGGTCCACCACAGTGACACGTCGGGCTGTTCGGCCAGGTAATTGCCGCTGCCGTCGTCGCTGTTGTTGTTCACGAACAGAAAGTGATTCACGCCCAGGTTGCGGTAATAGTTCAGAAAGAACGGCAGCCGCACCCGTTCGTTGCGCATCGTCACCAGGGCCAGGATGTCGTTCTTGCGGATCTGGGCAGTGCGGTTGACCACGGGCCGCAGGGCCCGCCGCCGGTTGAACGCGCGCGCGATCAGGTACTGCCGTTCGGCCCTGCGCCGCAGGCGGTCGGGGATCGGGAACCGGCCCATGCGCATCACGCGGACCGGCGATCGGCAGAAGATGTGCGGCGCGACGTCATGCCCTAGCAATGTGCAGGACACCCCGTTTTGGCAAGCCCATTCAGCGCTTTGGTCAACGCGGCCAGTCGCCTGTGCCAATCAGGCCAAGGTCGACAAGCTGCCGCCACCCCGTGAATCGCACCGATTCCGGCCCGTGCAGCCGCGGCCCGGCCGCAACCGCGCGGTGATAGTCGGCATAGGCATCGGGGTCCGCGAAATGCTGGCGCCGACCCAGTTCTTCATGCGACTTGGCGACGATGTCGGGCAGGAACTTGCCGTGCAGAAGCGCGCCCGACAGCCGTGCATCGCCCGGCCCGTCATAGATCAGGTTCAGCCGGGGCGGCAGGATCGAATGGGTCGAGTTCACATAGACGGCCCGCCCGGTCCAGCGCATCAGCGGCAGCTTGTTCATCGTGGGCGCGCGTCGCGGGGCATCGGCAAAGAACACCCGGTCGCGGACACCGCCCTGCAACCACAGGTTTTGGCGCGGCATCGCCCGGCTGGACCGCCATGGCCCCGCGTCGAACCAGGGCAGACGCCGTGTCAGCGGCGCCTCCGGGGGTGCGTCGGCGGTGCCCAGCGGTCCCGACGGATACAGGTCCAGCATCACCGCCCCCAGCCCCGGCTGCCCGATCCGGTCCAGATGGGCCGTCAGATCGGGCAGCGGCCGGGTATCGTGATGGGGATAGACCAGCAGTTCATCGGCATCGACGGTCGCGCACCAATGCCCCCGCCCGAAGCGCCACAGCAGCGCGCCGGCCCAATCCAGCCCGAACCGCGCCTCGCGATAGCTGGCGTCGCAGCGCCACAGCGACACGTCGGGCTGGGCGGCCAGAAACCGGTCCGACCCGTCCGTGCCGGCGTTGTCGATGATCAGGAAATGCGCGACGCCCAAGCGGCGATAATGGTCCAGAAACCCCGGCAGGTGTGCGATCTCGTTGCGCAGGGTGGTCACGGCCAGAATGTCGGCGGGGCGGATGGCGGCGGTACGGTCGGCGACCGGCTGCAGCAGATGGCGCGCCCTGAGGGCGCGCCAGATCAGTTCGCGGCGTTTCCAGCGCAGGCGATAGGCCTGCCACGCCGCGCGCGGTGTCACTGCCTGTAATCGCCCGTCTGATGCCAGCGCCAGGCATCCGCGATCATCTGGGGCATGGTCGATCGGTCGGGCGACCAGCCCAGTTCGGCCTTGGCACGCGTGCTGCCGCAGACCAGCTTGACCGCGTCGCCGCCCCGGCGCGGGCCGTCCAGCATCGGAACTTCGCGGTTGGTGATCGAGCGCGTCGCGTCCACCACCTCGCGGACCGAGAATCCGTCGCCGGTGCCCAGGCAGAAGACCCGGCTTTCGCGTCCCGCCCGCAGCCATTCCAGACCCTTCACATGCGCGTCGACCAGATCCATCACATGAACATAGTCGCGGATGCAGGTGCCATCGGCGGTGGGATAGTCAGTGCCGTGGATGGTCAGCGCCGCGCGCTTGCCATCGACCGCATCCAGGATCAGCGGGATCAGATGCGTTTCGGGGCGGTGGAATTCACCGACCTGCCCGTCGGGATCGGCGCCCGCGACGTTGAAATACCGGAAAATCACAGAACGTAGGCCGTGGGCCGCGCCGAAGTCCGTCAGCATGTCCTCGATCGCGCGCTTGGAGGCGCCATAGGCATTGAGCGGCGCCTGCGGGGTGTCCTCGTCCAGGATCTCGCCATCGCGGTCACCATAGGTCGCGCAGGTCGAACTGAAGACGAAATCCAGACAGCCCGCGGCCACTGCGGCCTCGATCAGGTTCAGCGACCCTACGACGTTGTTGCGCCAGTAGCGGCCCGGTTCGGCCATCGCCTCTCCGACCTGGGACAGGGCCGCGAAATGCAGCACCGCCACGGGCCGGTGTTCGGCGAAGGCCGCGTCAAGGGCGGCACGGTCCATCAGGTCGGCCTCGACCACCGGACCGAACTTGACCGCATCGCGCCAGCCGGTGGAGAAATTGTCCAGCGTGACGGGGGTGAACCCCGCCGCCGCCAGTGCCTTGCAGGCGTGCGAGCCGATATAGCCCGCGCCGCCCGTCACCAGAACCGTATCCGACATGGATTATTCGGCCGCCCGGCGCATGGACATCACCTCGTGCAGGTACTCGGCGAACTCGTCCTTCAGCTCGTCGCGCTCCAGGCCAAAGGCCACGGTCGCCTGCAGGAAGCCTGCCTTGGAACCGCAATCGAAACGCTGGCCGCGGAAGCGCAGGCCGAACACGTCGCGGCCCGCCTGGATCTCCTCGGCGATGGCGTCGGTCAGCTGGATCTCGCCACCGGCGCCCTGCTTCAGCTTGTTGAGGTTCTTCATGACCGTCGGCGCCAGGATATAGCGGCCGATCACCGCCAGGTTCGACGGCTGCGTGCCGGTGGCGGGCTTTTCGACCATGCCCTTGGCGCGCACGATCGCACCCATGTCCTCGGCCACGTCCAGAACGCCATAGGCCTTGGCCTTCTCGGGCGCGACCTCCATCGTGGCGACCATGCTGCCGCCGGTCTCGCCATAAGCCTCGATCATCTGCTGCAGGCAGGGGGGCTCGCCTTGGATGACGTCGTCGGTCAGCACGACCGCAAAGGGCTCGTCATCCGACAGCAGGCGACGGGCGCACCAGACCGCATGGCCCAGGCCCAAGGCCTTGTGCTGGCGGATATAGGCGATGGCGCCCGAATCCATGTTCGTCGCACGCAGAATCTCCAGCAGCTCGGTCTTGCCGGCCTTCTTCAGGCTGGATTCCAGCTCGTGCGCGTGGTCGAAGTAATCCTCAAGCGAGCCCTTGCCGCGCGAGGTCACGAAGATGAATTCCTTGATGCCTGCCGCGCGCGCCTCGTCGATGGCGTATTGAATCAGCGGCTTGTCGACCAGCGACAGCATTTCCTTGGGGATGCTCTTGGTGGTGGGCAGGAATCGTGTTCCCAGTCCGGCGACCGGAAAGATGGCTTTTGTAACCTTGCGACCCATGACGGATACCTTTTGTATGGCTCGGCGGGACCAGTCCCCGCCGCAATGGCGTCGATGCCTAGTGCAGCAGCGACATTGACTTCAATGGGCAGGTTAGGCTCTCGGCAGCTTGTCGCCAAGCAAATGTCGAGAATTCGCTGCAAATTCACAAAGATCAAACGCTGCGGGGCAGGCGATCACATCATCGCCATGTCCTGCATCATCTGCTCCAGACGCGGAACATCCTGAGGGTTGTTTAGTTCCCAGAATTGCCGACCGCGTGCCTCGACCTCGACGCAGCGCACATGGCGGCCGCGTTCCAGAAAACGCAGCTGTTCCAGTCCCTCCAGCCGTTCCAGGGCGCCTTCGGGCCAGGTGGCGTATTCGGCCAGCGCCGCCGGGCGATAGGCATAGACGCCCACGTGATGAAAGACCGGGCTTGGCGCGTCGGGGGCCACGTCACCCGGAACAAAGGGGATGACCTCCTTGGAAAAGTACAGCGCACGGCCCTCATGGCCGAAAACCGCCGTCGTCCCGCCCACGCGCCCCGCATGGCGGTCGGCGATCAGGTCGGCCCGCATCGCCCCGGTGCAGCGCAGGACAGGCGTCGCCACCTGCGCGTCGGGATCGGCGCGCAGGCCGGCGACCAGATCCTCAACGAACCAGGCAGGCGTCAGCGGCGCGTCGCCCTGCAGGTTCACCACGATCTCGGGGGTCAGGCCCAGGGTCGCCACCGCCTCGGCGCAGCGCTCGGTGCCGTTGCGGCAGTCGGGGCTGGTCATCGCCACCTCCGCGCCGAAGGCCAGGGCGTGGTCGCGGATGCGGTCGTCATCGGTGGCCACGATAACGCGGTCGATCCCGCGCACGCCGACGGCCGCGTCCCAGCTGCGTCGGATCAGGCTGCGCGCCTGCCCCCCCGCGCCGCGCAGTTCGACCAGCGGCTTGCCCGGATAGCGGGTCGAGGCGAAACGGGCGGGAATGACGATGACGACCGACATGGTCACTCCTTCACCAGCAGGACGCCCGGGGCATAGGCGATGAAGAACGGGTTCTCGAACCCCGGCTTGCCATAGGCCAGGGGGCTATGGTCGTCGAACCGCACGACCTCTCCGCCGGCGCCGCGCAGGACGGCGTCGCCCGCGGCGGTGTCCCATTCCATCGTCCGGCCCAGGCGCGGATACAGGTCAGCCTCGCCCGTGGCGACCAGACAGAACTTCAGCGAGCTGCCCGCGCTGGTCATGTCGCGCACGCCGTAGCGGTCGATATAGGCGTCGGTCGCCGCGTCGCGATGCGACTTGGAGGCGACGACCATCAGGCCGCGGTTGTCGGGCATGGGGTTCACGCCGATCGGGCGGGTCTCTCCGGGCGCGTCCCCGAAGGGGCCCGTCTCCTCGACGGACCGCCCGTCGGCGGTGGTGTAGAACAGCCGCCCCTTGGCGGGGGCGTAGACGATGCCGCGCACCGGCACGCCGTCCTGGACATAGGCGATGTTGACGGTGAAATCGCCGCGGCGTTGCACGAACTCCTTGGTCCCGTCCAGCGGGTCCACGATCAGGAAGGTGCGCAGGCTCTGGCCGTGGGTGTCGGCCTGCTCCTCGGTCACCAGGGGCGTGTCCGGGAACGCCTCGCGCAGCCCGGCCGAGATCAGCGCATCGGCGGCCTCGTCCGCGGCGGTGACGGGCGAATCATCGGACTTGGCGCGGACATCGAAATCGTCGGCCTCATAGATCTGCATGATCCGGTCGCCGGCCTGCAGGGCCAGGCGCCGCATTTCGGTGATCAGTCGGTCGAATTGCATTCATTTTCCTTTCCCTGCCAGAGGCCTGCGGCCGCTGCCCGATTGTGCGGGGGTGCTGCGCCTCTTATGATGTGCGGCGGGTCCATCGGCAAGCGCCGGGCCGCCAGTGACGGAGCACCGCCCTTGTTCAAGCAGCGCCAGAACCGGAACCTGTTCCAGGCCGCCTTCACCACCTTCGCGCTGATCTATCACCAGACGGTGTACAACCTGCGCACCGAACACCGCAATGCGGTGCTGGGCCTGGTCATGACCATGATGCAAAGCGTCGTCTTCGTCGTGGTGTTTCTGGGCATGTACACGCTGATCGGCATCGGCGGGTCGCAGATCCGCGGGGATTTCCTGCTCTACATCATGTCAGGGATCTTCATCTTCATGCTGCACGTGCAGGCCGTGGGCGCGGTCGCGGGCAGCCATTCGGTGTCGTCGGGCATCATAAAGCACGAACCCCTGAACGCGGCGGTGCTGATCTCGGGGGCGGCGCTGGCGGTGCTGTACCGCCAGACGATCAGCTGCCTGGTGATCCTGTCGGTCTACCACATGGTCTTCCAGCCGATCACGATCGAGGACCCTGTCGGCGCCGGGTCGCTGTTCGTGGTGTCCTGGTTCACCGGCTGCGCGATCGGGCTGATCTTCCTGGGAATCCGCCCCTGGTCCCCGCAGGCCTGCAAGGTGCTGACGATGGTCTATCAGCGCGTGAACATGTTCGCGTCGGGCAAGTTCTTCGTCGCCAACATGATCCCCAGCTTCATCCTGCCCTGGTTCGCGTGGAACCCGCTGTTCCATCTGATCGACCAGGAACGCGGCTTCCTGTTCATCAACTATTCGCCCCATCGCACGATGCTGTTCTACCCCCTGTGGTTCGCGATCGCGGCGCTGATGGTGGGGCTGCTGATCAACTTCACGACCCGCAAGTACGAATCCATCAGCTGGAGCGCCGCGCAGTAGCGCCATGGCCCCGGTTTCGCGGGCCCAAACCACCGATTTTGCGCTGCGGCAGTGCTTGCGGGGCTGAATTGCATCCCTATATACACCCCCGAAGCGGTCCGGAGGTTCCGGCCCGTTCGTCAAGGGATCGGGCCTCGGGGGCCGCAACGGACCCGCAGTCCAAGATATCGCCGCAAGAGAAGGTTAAACACATATGTCAAAAGTCATCGGCATCGACCTCGGCACCACCAACAGCTGCGTCGCCATCATGGACGGCAGCCAGCCGAAGGTCATCGAGAACAGCGAAGGCGCGCGCACCACGCCCTCGATCGTGGGTTTCAAGGACGGTGAACGCCTAGTCGGCCAGCCCGCCAAGCGCCAGGCCGTGACCAACCCGACCAACACCGTCTTTGCCGTGAAACGCCTGATCGGGCGCCGCATGGGCGACGAGGCTGTCGAGAAGGACCGCAAGATGGTCCCCTACACCATCGCGGATGGTGGCAACGGCGACGCCTGGGTCGAGGTGCAGGGTGAGAAGTACTCCCCCGCGCAGGTCAGCGCGATGATCCTTCAGAAGATGAAGGAGACCGCCGAATCCTATCTGGGCGAGACCGTGACCCAGGCCGTGATCACCGTTCCGGCCTATTTCAACGACGCCCAGCGCCAAGCCACCAAGGACGCCGGCAAGATCGCCGGCTTGGAAGTGCTGCGCATCATCAACGAGCCGACCGCGGCCGCGCTGGCCTATGGTCTGGACAAGAAGGAAACCAAGACGATCGCGGTCTATGACCTTGGCGGCGGTACCTTCGACATCACCATCCTGGAGATCGACGACGGCCTGTTCGAGGTGAAGTCCACGAACGGCGACACCTTCCTGGGTGGCGAAGACTTCGACATGCGGATCGTGAACTATCTGGCCGACGAGTTCAAAAAGGAACACGGCGTCGATCTGTCCAAGGACAAGATGGCCCTGCAGCGCCTGAAGGAAGCCGCGGAAAAGGCCAAGATCGAGCTGTCCTCCTCCAGCCAGACCGAGATCAACCAGCCGTTCATCTCGATGGACAAGAACAGCGGCACCCCGCTGCACCTGGTCGTCAAGCTGACCCGCTCCAAGCTGGAAAGCCTGGTCGCTGACCTGATCAAGCGCACCATGAAGCCCGTCCAGGACGCGCTGAAGGATGCCGGCTGCTCCAAGGGAGACATCGACGAGGTCGTCCTGGTCGGCGGCATGACCCGCATGCCCAAGGTCGTGGCCGAGGTCACCGAGTTCTTCGGCAAGGAGCCCCACAAAGGCGTGAACCCCGACGAGGTCGTGGCCCTTGGCGCCGCCATTCAGGCCGGCGTGCTGCAGGGTGACGTCAAGGACGTCGTGCTGCTGGACGTGACGCCGCTGTCGCTGGGCATCGAGACGCTGGGTGGCGTGTTCACCCGCCTGATCGACCGCAACACGACCATCCCGACCAAGAAGAGCCAGATCTTCTCGACCGCCGAGGACAACCAGGGCGCCGTGACGATCCGCGTGTTCCAGGGCGAACGCGAGATGGCCGCGGACAACAAGATGCTGGGCCAGTTCAACCTGGAGCACATCCCGCCCGCGCCGCGCGGCATGCCGCAGATCGAGGTGACCTTCGACATCGACGCCAACGGCATCGTGTCGGTGGCCGCCAAGGACAAGGGTACCGGCAAAGAGCAGACCATCACCATCGCGGCCTCGGGCGGTCTGTCCGACGAGGACATCGAGCGGATGGTCAAGGATGCCGAGGCGAACGCAGAATCCGACAAGACCCGCCGCGAGCTGGTCGAGGCCAAGAACCAAGCCGAAAGCCTGATCCACTCGACCAACAAGTCGCTGTCCGAGCATGGCGACAAGGTCGACGCCTCGACCGTCGAGGCCATCGAGCTGGCCATCGGCGCGCTGGAGGAATCGCTGAAGTCCGAGGACCCGGGCAAGATCCGGTCGGGCATCCAGAACGTCATGGACGCGTCCATGCGCCTGGGCGAGGCGATCTACAAGAACCAGCAGAGCGCCGAGGACTCCGATCCGTCGGACCGCGACGCCCCGCGTGATGTCGACGACGACATCGTGGACGCCGATTTCGAAGATCTGGGCGACGACAAGAAGCGCGGCTGATCGGGGCCGCATCCCCTGACCGGGCCGGCCCGCCTTTCCCGCGGGCCGGCCTGTTTCATGGGGACAGCTGAACAGGACGACACATGAGCAAGCGTTGTTACTACGAAGTGCTCGGGGTCACGCGCGGGGCCTCGACCGACGAGATCAAGAAGGCCTACCGCACCAAGGCCAAAGAGCTGCATCCCGACCGCAACCAGGACGATGCGACAGCCGAGGCCCGCTTCAAGGAAGCGAACGAGGCCTATGACTGCCTGAAGGACGACACCAAGAAGGCCGCCTATGACCGCTTCGGCCATGCCGCCTTCGAGGGTGGCATGGGCGGCGGTGGCGGTGGCCGCGGCCAGCATCCGGGCGATTTCGGCGCGGCGTTCGCCGACGTGTTCGAGGATCTGTTCGGCGACATGATGGGCCGTCGCGGCGGTGGCGGTGGCGGGCGCGCCCGGGCGCAGCGCGGGCAGGACCTGCGCTACAACCTGCGCGTCAGCCTTGAGGACGCCTATGTCGGCGTGCAAAAGCCGATCACCGTTCGCGGCTCGGTCGCCTGCGGCGAATGCGACGGGACCGGGGCCGAGGGCGCATCCCAGCCCGCCGCCTGTCCGACCTGCGCAGGCATGGGCAAGGTCCGCGCCCAGCAGGGCTTCTTCACCGTCGAGCGCACCTGCCCGACCTGCGGCGGCGCGGGCCAGATCGTCAAGAACCCGTGCAAGGCCTGCCACGGTGCGGGCCGGATGGAACGCGATCGCGCGCTGTCGGTGAACATTCCCGCCGGTGTCGAGACCGGCACCCGCATCCGGCTGGCCGGAGAGGGCGAGGCGGGATTGCGTGGCGGTCCGGCCGGGGATCTGTACATCTTCATCGAGGTTCAGGACCACGCCATCTTCCTGCGCGACGGCAAGACGCTGGCCTGCCAGGTGCCGGTCAGCATGGCCACTGCCGCTCTGGGCGGAGAGGTCGAGGTGCCGACCATCGACGGCGGGCGCGCCCGCGTCAAGGTCGCCGCCGGCAGCCAGACGGGTCGGCAGATGCGCCTGCGCGGCAAGGGCATGCCGCCCCTGCGCCACGGCCCCGGCGCGCAGGGCGATTTCGGCGACATGCTGATCGAGCTGACCGTCGAGACGCCGGTTAACCTGACGCCCCGCCAGCGGGAGCTGCTGCGAGAGTTCGAGGCCGAGAAGGCCGACAACAGCCCGCAATCGGACAGCTTCTTCGACAAGGTGAAGGGGTTCTGGGAAGGGATGACCCGTTAAGGGTTAACCGTTCCTTTACCGATTCGGGTTCATGTTCCACACATGGACCCGAATCGTTCCTTTGGGGAAATGCCCCTGCCCTTGTTCAGCCCGGCCGCGGATGACGTGGTGCCGGCCACCAAGGCCGCACCCTCCTATCTGGCCGATCACCGGGCACGGCTGCGCGAACGGTTCCTGCAGGGCGGCGCGACCGCGATGCCCGATTACGAGCTTTTGGAGCTGGTGCTGTTCCGCGCCATCCCACGCCAGGACGTCAAACCGCTGGCCCGCCGCCTGATCGAGACCTTCGGCGATTTCAACCGCGTGGTCACCGCGCCGCCCGCCCGGCTGCAGGCGGTCGACGGTGTCGGACCCGCGGTCGTCACCGAACTGAAGATCGTCGAGGCCGCGGCGCAGCGCATGGCCCGCGCCCGCATCATGCACCGCCCGGTCCTGTCCAGCTGGCAGTCGCTGCTGGACTATTGCCACACCGCGATGGCGCATCGCGAGATCGAGCAGTTCCGCGTGCTGTACCTGGACCGCAAGAACGTCCTGATCGCGGACGAGGAGCAGTCGCGCGGCACGGTGGACCACGTCCCCGTCTATCCGCGCGAGATCATCCGCCGCGCATTGGAGCTGAACGCCTCGGCGCTGATCCTGGTGCATAACCATCCCTCGGGCGATCCGACGCCCTCGGACAGCGACATCGCCATGACGGCGCGCATCGGGCAGGCCGCGGAAAGCATGGGAATCACCATCCACGACCACCTGATCATCGGCAAGTCGCGCGAGCTGTCGTTCCGGTCCGAGGGCCTGCTCTGATCCCCGCGGGGGGTGCAGCATTTGTGCCCGATGCGTCGAATTGCAACGGGCCGCGACGGCTTATCATCTGGACTGACGAGGAATTGAGGGCTAGAACCGCCCCGCGAAGGCTGCGTTTCGGACGCGGCCCGGAATGTCGTATCGGCCTGCATTGACGGCCCGAATTGGAGTATGACCCGTGTCCCACGCAGATGACCACGTAGGCACCCGGAGGGATTTCCTCTATTATGCCACGGCGGGCGCAGGCACGGTGGCCGCCGGTGCCGCCGCCTGGACCCTTGTGAATCAGATGAACCCCTCGGCCGACGTGCAGGCGCTGGCCTCGATCCAGGTCGATGTCAGCGGCGTCGCCGCCGGGTCGCAGATCACCGTGCTGTTCCTGGGCAAGCCCGTGTTCATCCGCCGCCGGACCCCCGAGGAGATCGAGGCCGGACGTGCGGTCGAGCTGAGCGAGCTGCCCGACCAGAACGCCCAGAACCCCAATCTGGCCGACGGATCGCCCGCCACCGACGCGAACCGCGCGCTGGACGAGACCGGCGAATGGCTGGTCCAGATCGGCGTCTGCACCCATCTGGGCTGCGTGCCCATCGGTGACGGCGCGGGCGATTTCGGCGGCTGGTTCTGCCCCTGCCACGGCAGCCATTACGACACCGCAGGCCGCATCCGTCGCGGGCCCGCGCCGCAGAACATGCATATTCCGCTGGCGTCGTTCGTGAACGACACCACCATTCAGCTGGGTTAAGGAGGGTTATCATGGCCGGAATTCCGCACGACCATTACGAGCCCAAGTCGGGCTTCGAACGCTGGCTTCACCGCCGCCTGCCCGTCGCCGGCGTGCTTTACGACACGCTGATGATCCCCACGCCCAAGAACCTGAACTGGATGTGGATCTGGGGGATCGTGCTGGTCTTCTGCCTGGTGCTGCAGATCGTCACGGGCATCGTCCTGGTGATGCACTATACCCCGCATGTCGACATGGCCTTCGCCAGCGTCGAGCACATCATGCGCAACGTCAACGGCGGCTACATGCTGCGCTACATCCACATGAACGGCGCGTCGCTGTTCTTCGTGGCCGTGTACCTGCACATCTTCCGCGGCCTCTACTACGGCAGCTACAAGGCCCCGCGCGAGGTCACCTGGATCATCGGCATGCTGATTTACCTGTTGATGATGGCCACCGCCTTCATGGGCTACGTGCTGCCCTGGGGTCAGATGTCCTTCTGGGGCGCGACCGTGATCACAGGCCTGTTCGGCGCCATTCCGGGCGTGGGTGAAACGCTGCAGACCTGGCTGCTTGGCGGACCCGCGGTCGGCAACGCGACGCTGAACCGCTTCTTCTCTTTGCACTACCTGCTGCCCTTCATCATCGCGGGCCTGGTCATCGTCCACGTGTGGGCCTTCCACACCACGGGCAACAACAACCCGACCGGCATCGAGGTGCGTCGCACCAGCAAGGAGGAGGCCGCCAAGGACACCCTGCCCTTCTGGCCCTACTTCGTCATCAAGGACCTGTTCGCGCTGGCCGTCATCCTGGCCGTGTTCTTCGCGATCGTGGGCTTCATGCCCAACTATCTGGGCCACCCGGACAACTACATCGAGGCCAACGCGCTGGCCACGCCCGCGCATATCGTGCCCGAATGGTACTTCCTGCCCTTCTACGCGATCCTGCGCGCCTTCGACGCCGAGGTGTGGCTGGTCCAGCTGGTCCAGTTCGTGACCTTCGGCATCGTCGACGCCAAGTTCTTCGGCGTGCTGGCGATGTTCGGCGCCATCGTGGTGATGGGCCTGGCGCCCTGGCTGGACACCAGCCGCGTGCGCTCGGGCCGCTATCGTCCGCAGTTCAAGTGGTGGTTCTGGCTGCTGGCGGTCGACTTCGTCGTCCTGACCTGGGTCGGTGCCATGCCCACCGAGGGGCCCTATCCCTACATCGCGCTGGCTGCCGCGGCCTACTGGTTCGGCTACTTCCTGGTAATCCTGCCGCTGCTGGGCGTGATCGAGAAGCCGGAGCCCATGCCCGCCACGATCGAGGAAGACTTCAACGAACACTACGCGCCCAAGGTTGGTGGAACCAGCCTGACGCAGCCGGCCGAATGAGAGGACCAAGGATCATGCTGAAAGCACTAGCGATCGCCGCCGTCACGGCCCTTGGCCTGTCCGGACCGGCGATGGCCGCAGGCGAAGGCGGGCACATCGAGGATGTCGCCTTCCCGCACGAGGGGCCGTTCGGCGCATACGACCAGTTCCAGCTGCAGCGCGGGTTGCAGGTCTATACCGAGGTCTGCTCGGCCTGCCACGGCCTGAAATACGTCGCCATCCGCACCCTGGCGGATGAAGGCGGCCCCGGCCTGCCCGAGGATCAGGTCCGCGCCTATGCGGCCGAACTGCTGCCGGTCTTCGACGACGCGATCGGAGAGGAGCGTCCGCGCACCATCACCGATCACTTCCCGGCAACCTCGGGTGACGGCATGGGCCCGGACCTGTCGCTGATGGCCAAGGCCCGCGCGGGCTTTCACGGCCCCTTCGGCACCGGTCTCAGCCAGCTGGTCAACGGCATGGGCGGTCCGGAATACATCCACGCCCTACTGACCAGCTATACTGGCGAGGACCAGGAACAGGCCGGCACGCTGCTGCACGGCAACACCGCCTTCCCCGGCGGCTGGATCAGCATGGCGGCTCCGCTGTCCGACGGTCAGGTCACCTACGAGGACGGCACCGAGGCGACCGTCGACCAGATGGCGATGGACATCGCGGCCTTCCTGATGTGGACCGCCGAGCCCAAGATGATGGACCGCAAGTCCGTGGGCCTGGTCGCGGTGCTGTTCCTGGTGCTGCTCAGCGCGCTGCTCTATGTCGTGAACAAGCGGCTATGGGCACCCCACAAGGGCAAGCTGCCCGCCTGATCCCGCACGACAGGTCGACATGACAGGACGCGCCCCGCAAGGGGCGCGTCTTTTCACATCTGGACAAGGCCCGGCCCGCCCGGTCACATGGCCGCCAAACGGCGGAGGCGTGCATGGCAATCTGGAACCTGGGCTCGATCAACATCGACCATGTCTATCGGCTGGAGAGCCTGCCCAAGCCCGGAGAGACGCTGGCCTCGCGCGGCTATGCCCAGGGTCTGGGCGGCAAGGGCGCGAACCAGTCGGTCGCCGCGGCGCGCGCGGGCGCGGTCACGCATCACCTGGGCGCAATGGGCACGGGCGATGACTGGGTGCGCGACCGGCTGGCGCAGGCGGGCGTGGACATGGGCCATGTCGCCCGGCTTGCGGATCAGGCGACGGGCCACGCGATCATCCTGCTGGATGCCGATGCGGAAAACGCCATCGTCATCCACCCCGGCGCGAACCGCGCGATCGACGAGGATGCCCTGACGCAGGCCCTCTCCGCCCTGACCCCCGCTGATACGCTGCTGATCCAGAACGAGACGAACGGCCAGGTCGCCGCCGCCCGCGCGGCGCAGGCGCAGGGCGCGCGCGTGATCTATTCCGCCGCCCCTTTCGATCTGGACGCGGTGCGTGCGGTCCTGCCCCATGTGTCAATCCTGGCGATGAACGCCGGAGAGGCGGAGCAGCTGTTCGCGAGCGTCCCCGGCGACCTGCCCGTGCAGGGCCTGCTGATCACCCGCGGCGCGGAGGGTGCCGAATATCGCGACCTGACCACGGGCCAGGTGCACGAGCAGCCCTCGTTCCGCGTGACGCCGGTGGACACCACGGGCGCGGGCGACACCTTCGCGGGCTATTTCGCGGCGGCGTTGGACGGCGGGGCGGATATTCCTGCCGCCCTACGATTGGCCTCGGCCGCGGCGGCGGTCAAGGTCACGCGGGCGGGGGCGGGCGATGCCATCCCCACCCGCGCCGAAGTAGACGCGTTCCTGGCCGATCAGCCGATCTGACCACGCACCCCGCCGGTCTGCGCCCGGTCCATCAGCAGGTGGTCCAGGATCACGCAGGCGGCCATCGCCTCGGCCACCGGCACGGCACGAATGCCCACGCAGGGGTCGTGGCGGCCCTTGGTGATCACGTCGATCTCCTCTCCGCGTGAGTTAATCGATCGGCGGGGCGTGGTGATCGAGCTGGTCGGCTTGATCGCGAAGCGCACGACGATGTCCTGTCCGGTCGAGATGCCGCCCAGAATTCCGCCCGCATGGTTCGACAGGAACTCCGGCCCGTCCGGCCCCATGCGGATCTCGTCCGCGTTCGCCACCCCGGTCAGCGCGGCCGAGGCCATGCCCTCGCCGATCTCGACGGCCTTCACGGCGTTGATCGACATCATCGCGGCGGCCAGATCGGTGTCCAGCTTCGCATAGACTGGCGCGCCGAGGCCCGGCGGGCAGCCCTGAACGCAGACCTCGATGGCCGCGCCGACGCTATTCTGATCCTTGCGGATGCCGTCCAGGTAATCGGACCAGGCCTGAACCGCGCCCGCATCGGGCAGGAAGAACGGATTGTCGTTCACCGCGCCCAAGTCCAGCCGCGCGCGGTCCAGATGCATCGCCCCCATCTGCACCATGTAGCCGGTGATCCGCAGATCGGGCACCAACGCGCCCAGCACCGCCTGCGCGACCGCTCCGGCCGCAACCCGCGCCGCCGTCTCGCGCGCCGAAGACCGGCCCCCGCCGCGATAGTCGCGCACCCCGTATTTCAGATGATAGGTGATGTCGGCATGACCGGGGCGGAAACTGGTCGCGATGTCGCCGTAATCCTTGGACCGCTGATCGGTGTTCTCGATCATCAGCTGGATCGCGGTGCCGGTGGTGACGCCCTCGAAGACGCCGGACAGGATGCGGACCTGGTCGGGTTCGCGCCGCTGCGTGGTGTGCTTGGACGTGCCGGGGCGGCGGCGGTCCATGAAGCACTGGATATACTCCTCGCTCAGGGGCACGCCGGGCGGCACGCCGTCCACCGTCGCGCCCAGGGCGGGGCCGTGGCTTTCGCCCCAGGTGGTAAAGCGGAACTCGCGGCCGAAGGTGTTGTAGCTCATGGGCGCGTCTCCTCGGACAGGGCTTTCAGTTCATAGATCAGGTCCAGCGCCTCGCGCGGGGACAGGGCGTCGGGATGGACCGCCTTCAGGCGATCATCCAGCGGGCGGGCCTTGGGCGCGGGCGGCGGGGCGGCGCGGAACAGCGGCAGGTCGTCGATCAGCGCCACGGGGCGCGCCGACTGACGCTCTCCGCTTTCCAGCGCGGTCAGGACGGTGCGGGCGCGTTCCACGACGGAGGCGGGCAGGCCCGCCAGCCGCGCGACCTGCACGCCATAGCTGCGGTCGGCCGCGCCTTTCTTGACTTCGTGCAGGAAGATCACCTCGCCCTGCCATTCGCGCACGGTGACGGTGGCGTTCTCGACGCCCTCCAGCTTGGCCGACAGCGCCGTCATCTCATGGTAATGCGTGGCGAACAGCGCCCGGCAGCGGTTGGCGGCATGCAGATGCTCCATCACCGCCCAGGCGATCGACAGCCCGTCCCAGGTCGAGGTGCCGCGCCCGATCTCGTCCAGGATCACCAGCGCGCGGTCATCGGCCTGGTTCAGGATCGCGGCCGTTTCCACCATCTCGACCATGAAGGTCGAGCGCCCCCGCGCCAGATCGTCGGCGGCCCCCACGCGGGAAAACAGCTGGCTGACCAGCCCGATATGCGCCGCGCGCGCCGGAACAAAGGCCCCGGCCTGCGCCAGCACCGCGATCAGCGCGTTCTGCCGCAGGAAGGTCGACTTGCCCGCCATGTTCGGCCCGGTCAGCAGCCAGATCGCGGGCGTGGCCCCGGTGGTCAGGTCGCAGTCGTTGGCGACGAAGCTTTCCGCCTTCCGGCGCAGCGCGCGTTCCACGACCGGATGGCGGCCCCCTTCGATGACGAAGGCGCGGCTGTCATCGACGCGCGGCCGGACCCAGCCCTCGCCCGAGGCAAGATCGGCAAAGGCGCAGGCCAGGTCGATCTCGGCCAGGGCGCGGGCCGCCTGCCCGATCCGCGCCGCCTGATCCAGGATCGCCGTCCGCAGGCGGTCGAAGATGCCGCGTTCGATCTCCAATGCGCGATCGCGGGCGTTCAGGATGCGGGTCTCCA
This sequence comes from Paracoccus marcusii, assembly GCF_028621715.1. Taxonomy (NCBI): domain Bacteria; kingdom Pseudomonadati; phylum Pseudomonadota; class Alphaproteobacteria; order Rhodobacterales; family Paracoccaceae; genus Paracoccus; species Paracoccus marcusii. Next base: position 807,355 of record NZ_CP117466.1, read on the forward strand.
GCTCGGACAGCTCCACCGTGGTGAAGCGGATCTGGTTCGCGGTGGTCTGGCGATGGATGAAGGTCTGGTTCAGCGGCGCGGCCATCATGCGCTCGGCATGGGTGGTCGTCGTCTCGATGAAATAGCCCAGGACGTTGTTGTGCTTGATCTTCAGGCTGCCGACCCCGGCCAGGGCCGCGTAATCGGCCTGCATCCCGGCGATGACGCCGCGCCCCTCGTCGCGCAGGCGCCGGGTCTGGTCCAGATCGGCGTCATGCCCCTCGGCCACGAAGCCGCCATCCCGCGCCAGCAGAGGCGGCTCTGCCACAAGTGCATCATCCAGCAGGTCAACCAGCGTCTCATGCCCGACCAGATCGCCCGCCGCATCGCGCAGCACGGGCGGCGCATCACCGGGCAGCCGCGCCGCGATGGCCGCGCCCTGCGTCAGCCCTGCACGGATCGCGGCCAGATCGCGCGGACCGCCCCGGTCCAGCGCCAGCCGCGACAGCGCCCGGTCCATGTCCGGCACCCGCGCCAGCGCGCCGCGCAGATCCGAAAGCAACCGCGCATCCCCCGCCAGCGCCGCCACCGCGTCATGGCGCGCCGCGATCAGGCCCAGATCGCGCGACGGTGCGCTGATCCGTCGCTCCAGCAGCCGCGCGCCCGGCGCGGTCACCGTGCGGTCGATGGCCGCCAGCAGCGATCCGTCGCGCCCGCCCGACAGGGCCTGGGTCAGTTCCAGATTGCGCCGGGTCGCGGCGTCGATCTGCATCGCGCCGCCCGCGCGTTCGCGCACCGGCGGGCGCAGCAGCGGCAGGCGGCCCTTCTGCGTCATGTCCAGATAATCGACGATGGCCCCCATCGCGGCCAGCTCCGCCCGGGTGAAGCTGCCGAAGCCGTCCAGCGTCTCGACGCCATAGAGCGCGCAGAGCCGCCGCGTGCCCGCATTGCTGTCGAAGGCGCTGGCATGCAGGTCGGTCATCACCGCGCCCGCGTCACCGATCAGCTCTTCCAGCCCGGTGTCGCAGGCCAGGACCTCGCGCGGGGCCAGCCGCGCCAGTTCGGGGGCCAGACGCGGCAGGGGGCAATCCATCACCGAAAACGCGCCGGTCGAGATATCGACCCAGGCCACCGCGCCCTCCTCGCGGACCACCACGAAGGCCGCCAGATAGTTGTGCCGCCGCGCCTCCAACAGCGATTCCTCGGTCAGGGTGCCCGGCGTCACCAGCCGCACCACGTCGCGCGCCACGACCGATTTCGAGCCGCGCTTCTTGGCCTCGGCGGGGTCCTCCATCTGTTCGGCGATGGCCACGCGGAAACCCTTGCGGATCAGCGTCAGCAGATAGCCCTCGGCCGCGTGGACCGGCACGCCGCACATCGGGATCGGCTTGCCCAGATGGGTGCCGCGTTTCGTCAGCGCGATGTCCAGCGCGGCGGCGGCGGCGACCGCGTCGTCGAAGAACATCTCATAGAAATCGCCCATGCGATAGAACAGCAGCGCGCCGGGATTGGCCTCCCGGATCGCAAGATACTGCGCCATCATCGGCGTGGGCTGATCAGACATGTCCTTGGTCATGGGCGGTTTCTATCCGCTTGCGCGGGCGCGCGAAACCTCTACATTCGGGATCACCTCGGGGTGCCCCATGCGGGCTGAGACGCGACAGCGGACCCGTAGAACCTGATCCGGCTCACACCGGCGGAGGGAAGGTGCGCACCCCCTTCTTTTCGATCACCCGACAAGAGAGGCTGCCGATGAAATCCGTCCTGATCCCCGCTTTGCTGCTGGCCGGCCCCGCTTTGGCCCAGGATCGCGTCCTGACCGTCTATGCCGGCGACAGCGTCACCAGCGAATGGGGCCCCGGCCCCGCCATCGAAGAGGGGTTCGAGGCGATCTGCGACTGCGACCTGCAATTCGTGACCGGCGACGTGCTGCCGCGCATCCTGATGGAGGGGGCGGGCACCCAAGCCGACATCGTCTTCGGCCTGAACACCGACATGACCGCGCGTGCCCGCGCATCGGGTCTGTTCGCGCCGCATGGGCAGGACACGTCCGACCTGTCGCTGCCCATCGCGTGGGAGGACGACATCTTCCTCCCCTACAACTGGGGCGAGACGGCCTTCGTCTATGACGCGACCCGGCTGGAGAACCCGCCCGCCAGCTTTGCCGAGCTGCTGGAGGCCGAGGACATCAGCATCGTCATCCAGGACCCGCGCAGTTCGGTGTCGGGTCTGGCGATGCTGCTGTGGGTCAAGTCGGTCTATGGCGATCAGGCGGGCGAGGCCTGGGCAAAGCTCGCCCCCAAGGTGCTGACCGTCACCCGCGGCTGGTCCGAATCCTATGGCCTGTTCACCGACGGAGAGGCGGACATGGTCCTGTCCTACACCACCTCGCCCGCCTATCACATCGCCGCCGAGGAGGACGACACCAAGCGCGCCGCGATCTTCCCCGAGGGGCATTACTTCATGGCCGAACTGGTGGCCCAGGTCGCGGGCACCGATCAGCCGGAACTGGCGCAAGCCTTCATGGACTGGGTGCTGACCCCCAATTTCCAGGCGACGATCCCGCTGGCCAACTGGTCCCTGCCCGCGAAACTGCCCCAGGCCGACTGGCCGCAGGTGATGCGCGACCTGCCCCGCCCCGACAAGACCCTGTTCCTGTCCGAGGACGAGGCAGAGGCCCTGCGCGCCCCCGCCCTGGACGAATGGCAGCGGGCTTTCCGCTGAGCATCGGCCACGCCATCGCGGGCGCGCTGGCAGCGCTGATCCTGGGCACGCTGGCGGCGGTGGCCTGGGTCGCGGGCGGGCTGTCGGGCCTGACCGAATGGGACCTGCGCGCCGTCTGGTTCACCCTTTGGCAGGCCGCGCTGTCCGCCACCCTGTCGGCCGCGCTGGCCGTGCCGGTGGCGCGCGCGCTGGCGCGGCGGCGGTTCCGGGGGCGCGGGCTGCTGGTCACGCTGCTGGGCGCGCCCTTCATCCTGCCGGTGATCGTGGCGGTCCTGGGTCTGATCGCGATTTTCGGGCGCAACGGCGCGCTGAACGGCGCGCTGGAGGCCCTGGGCCTGCCCGCCATCGGCATCTATGGCTGGCAGGGGGTGATCCTGGCGCATGTGTTCTTCAACCTGCCGTTGTCGGTGCGGCTGATCCTGCAGGGCTGGCAGGCGATTCCCGCCGAACGCTTCCGGCTGGCCGCATCCCTGGATTTCGCGCCCCGCGACATCGCCCGCCATCTGGAACGCCCGATGCTGCGCGGCGTGCTGCCCGGCGTCTGGCTGGCGGTGTTCCTGGTCTGCCTGACATCGTTCACGGTGGCGCTGGCCCTGGGCGGAGGGCCGCGGGCCACGACGGTGGAACTGGCCATCTATCAGGCCTTCCGCTTCGATTTCGACCTGGGCCGGGCGGCGGCCTTGGGGATGGTTCAGATCGCGATCTGCATCGCGGCGGCGGCGCTGGCCGCACGGATCACGGTGCCCGTGGGCTTCGGCGCGGGGCTGGACGCTTTGGGCGGGCCGCCCGCGCCGGGCGGCTGGCGGCGGCTGGCGGATGCGGCGGTGATCGCGGCGGCGGCGGCCTTTCTGCTGGCGCCGCTGATCTCGGTCGCGGCGACGGGCCTGCCGCGCCTGACCGCCCTGCCGCCCGAGGTCTGGCAGGCCACGCGCCGCTCGGTGCTGATGGCGGTGATCTCCGCGCTGCTCTGCGCGGGGGCGGCTCTGGCGCTGGCCCTGACGATGGCGCGGGGCGCGGCCCGGTGGGTCGAGGCCGCAGGCATGCTGCCGCTGATCGCCTCTCCGCTGGTGCTGGGCACGGGGCTGTTCATCCTGCTGCGCGGCACGGTCACGCCGCAGCAGATGGCCCTGCCGGTCACTGCGCTGATCAACGCGGCCATGGCCCTGCCCTTCGCCCTGCGCGCGCTGATCCCGGCGGCGCGGGCGCTGGAACAGGATTACGGCCAGCTTGCCGCATCGCTGGACCTGCGGGGCTGGGCACGGCTGCGCCTTCTGGTGCTGCCCCGTCTGGCGCGCCCCTTGGGCTTTGGCGCCGGGCTGGCGGCGGCGCTGGCCATGGGCGATCTGGGCGTCATCACCCTGTTCGCAGGGGATCGCCCGACCCTGCCGCTGATGCTGTACCAGCTGATGAACGGCTATCGCATGGCCGATGCCGCGGCTTGCGCCCTGCTGCTGATGGGGCTCAGCCTGGGGCTGTTCTGGATGTTCGACATGGGAGGCCGACGTGACGCTTGAATTCCGCGACATCCTGCTGCGACAGGACGACTTCACGCTGACCGCGGACCTGACCGTGCCGCAGGGTCGCCATGCGGTGATCGGCGCCTCGGGGTCGGGCAAGTCGACCCTGCTGACCTTGGTGGCGGGGTTTCTGGCCCCGACAAAGGGCCGGCTGATCTGGGACGGCCAAGATATCACCGACATGACGCCCGGCAAAAGACCAGTGTCGATCCTGTTTCAACACCACAATTTGTTTCCTCATCTAACCGTGAAACAAAATGTAGGGATGGGACTGCGCCCGGACCTGCGTCTGGACCGGGATCAGCAGCGCCGCGTGACGCAGGTGCTGGATCATGTCGGTTTGTCAGGCACGCAGGATCGCCGCCCCGCAGCCCTGTCGGGTGGTCAGCAGAGCCGCGTCGCGCTGGCCCGGGTGCTGCTGCGGGCGCGGCCCCTGCTGCTGCTGGACGAACCCTTCGCGGCGCTAGGTCCGGCGTTGAAGTCGGAGATGCTGACCCTGCTGGCGCAGGTGGCGTCCGACACGACGGTGCTGATGGTGACCCATGATCCGGCCGACGCGCGGGCCTTTGCGCCCGACACCCTGCTGGTCGAGGATGGCGCGGTGCACGCCCCCCGTCCCACCGGGCCGCTGCTGGACGATCCGCCGCCGGGACTGCGCGCCTATCTGGGCTAGGCGATCCACAGGCGGATGATCCAGGCGACGGTGCCGATCACCGCCACGCTGGCCAGCCATATCGCCACGAACCACGCCAGCCGCCGCAGGGATTGCGGCATCAGTGGTACCCCTCCTTGGGGTCCATCTTTCCGCGGAACACCCAATAGGAATAGGCGGTATAGGTCAGGATCACCGGGATCAGCACGGCCGCACCGACCAGCATGAAGATCTGGCTGTTGCGGGGGGCGGCGGCCTCCCAGATCGTGACCTCGACCGGGACGATGTAGGGGAACATCGAGATCCCCAGCCCGACGAAGCCCAGGATGAACATCCCCAGCGCGCAGAGGAACGGCCAGTAGTCGTGATGACGCACCATCAGCGAGGTGAACATGCCGAAGGCCAGGCCCAGCACGGCGGCACCCACCCCCGCTGCCAGCACGATGTTCCAGCCGCCGAACCAGCGGCTGTAATAGCCGTCCTGCAGGAACGGCGTCCACAGGCTGACCACGCCCATGAAGATCACCGTGCCGACACCCAGCACCCAGGCCCGCTTGCGCATGCGCTCCTGCAGGGGGCCGGCGGTCTTCATCACCAACCATGTCGCGCCCAGAAGGGCGTATCCGACCATGACCGCGACGCCGACCATCAGCGTGAAGGGCGTCAGCCAGTCCCACCAGCCGCCGGAATATTCGCGCGCGGCCTTATCGACGTCGATACCCTGCAGCAGCCCGCCCAGGGTGATGCCCTGCGCCAGCGCGGCCACCGCCGATCCGCCGATGAAGGCCACGTCCCAGACCTTGCGCCAGCGCTTGGTGCGCCAGCGGAACTCGAACGCGACGCCGCGGAAGATCAGCGCCAGCAGCATCGCCATGATCGGCGCATACAGCGCCGGCAGGATCAGCGCATAGGCCAGCGGAAAGGCCGCGAACAGCCCGCCCCCGCCCAGGACCAGCCAGGTCTCGTTCCCGTCCCAGACCGGCGCGACCGAGTTCATCATGATGTCGCGGTCCTCGCCCTCGGGTTCGACCGCGAACAGCATGCCCAGGCCCAGGTCGAACCCGTCCAGCACGACATAGACCAGCACCGCAAAGGCGATGACGAAGGCCCAGATGACGGTCAGATCCAGCGAAACGCCTTCTGCGAGGGGCATGGTCACTCTCCGGGTTGGACGTTGCGGGTCGGGTGCTGCTGGGCGGGCGTGGTGCCCGCCGTGCGCGTCGGGCTGTTGGTCACGTCCTTCAACCGCGGTTCGTTATTCGCCGGAGAGCGGCTCATCAGACGCAGGATATAGTATGTCCCCGCCCCGAAGACCGCAAAATAGACGATGATGAAAGCCACCAGCGATGCCCCCACCGCGGCCGCATCCAGGGGTGCGGCGCTGTCCACCGTGCGCAGGTGACCATAGACGGTGAAGGGCTGCCGCCCGACCTCGGTCGTGACCCATCCGGCCAGCACGGCGATCAGCCCTGCGGGCGACATCACAAGGGCGGCGCGGTGCAGCATGGGGCTGTCGAACAGCATCCCCCGCCAGCGCGCCCACAGCGACCAGACCCCGATCCCCAGCATGGCAAAGCCAAGCGCGACCATGATGCGGAACGACCAGAAGACGATGGCCACGGGGGGCTGATCCTCGCGCGGGATAGTGTCCAGGCCCGCAAGCGGCGCGTTCAGGTCGTGCTTCAGGATCAGGGACGACAGCTTGGGGATGCCGATGGCATAGTCCAGGCGCTGTTCGTCCTGGTTCGGGATGCCGAACAGGTACAGCGGCGCGCCTTCGTCATGGCTCTCGAAATGGCCCTCCATCGCCATGACCTTGGCCGGCTGGTGCTCCAGCGTGTTGATGCCGTGGAAATCGCCCAGCACGATCTGGACCGGGGCAAAGATCGCGGCCATCCACATCGCCATGCTGAACATGGTCCGCGTGGCCGGGCTGACCTTGTCGCGGCGGTGCCGATGGCGCAGCAGGTGCAAAGCCGCTACGCCCCCCACGATGAAGGCCGTGGTCAGATAGGCCGCCGTCACCGTGTGCATCAGGCGGAACGGAAAGGACGGGTTGAAGATCACCTGCCAGAAGTCGGTGGGCAGGAACTGCCCAGTCTCGGCGTCGATCTCGAAGCCCGCGGGGGTGTGCATCCAGCTGTTGACCGACAGGATCCAGAAGGCCGAGAACGCCGTGCCCAACGCCACCGCGGCGCAGGCGATCATGTGCAGCGTGGGCCCGACGCGGTCGCGCCCGAACAGCATGATCCCCAGGAACCCGGCCTCCAGGAAGAAGGCCGACAGGACCTCATAGGCCATCGGCGCGCCGATGACCGGCCCCGCCTTGTCGGAAAAGGCTGACCAGTTCGTGCCGAACTGATAGGACATCACGATGCCCGACACGACGCCCATGGCAAAGGCCAGGGCAAAGATCTTGACCCAGTATCGGAACAGATCCAGGTACTTGTGGTCCTTTGTCCACAGCCACAGTCCGTTCAGGACCGCCAGGAAGCTGGCCAGTCCGATTGTGAAGGCGGGGAACAGGAAGTGGAAGCTGACCGTGAAGGCGAACTGGATCCGGGCCAGCAGGATGGCATCTGCATTGTCGAACATCGGGGGCCTTTCACGGCAGGGGCACGCCCCGCGGGCATGTCGGTTTCGGACCGGCCACCGCCTGCACCACGGGCACATGACCGGACCCATCGTCGTCTGGAATCATAGTGCTCCTACTGGTCGCGGCCGCGCAAGGGCATCGATGTCGCGCCCGCCCCCCTGTGGCGCATCTGCGTCACGGGTGGCACCTTGGGCCGATGTCAGGGGTGCACAGGGGGTGAGGCACCGCCGCCTGGTCCTGTATCGACGGTCGGTGGGGTTTGGTTGCTGCACTGCCGGCCCCCCGGACGCGGTTGTGCTTTCCAGGCAATGAATTTGGCGCCATGCGGCGGGAAGCACCGGCAATTTTGCTATGCCCGCCCTGGTGGCATCGACGCTGTCATTTGAGGACGGACCGCGTGGCACGGGTGCTGTCCAACGCATTCCCCGTGCGCATCACGCGCACGATCTATCGGCGGCGGTCGCGGGCGTGCCGCAGCCTCGGATGGGCACGATCCGTGATGGCCGGAGGGGGAAAGGCAGCAGGTGCGACATCATCGGCCGTAGCGGAGGGCGCGGCGGATGGGTGCGTCGAGGATCGCGTCGCGGGTACCGCCGCCCCGATACCCGCGATCCATATCGAGGATACCGGCGCGACGCGGACTTCAGTTGCCCGTTCCGATCGCGACGGAACGGGCATGTTCGATCAAGTCCCAACGATTCCCCCAGGGATCCCTCCAGACGACGACACGCCCGTAAGGCTCGTCGCGCGGAAGCGTCTCGAACGTCACGCCCGCGGCCTGGAGGCGCTGATAGTCGCGCGCGAAATCGTCCGTCTCAAGGAAAAGCCAGACCCGCCCGCCGCCCTGCTCTCCGATGGACGCGGTCTGGCGGTCTCCGACGGCCCGGGCAAGCAGGATCTCGGTATCGCCACCCGGGGGCGCAATCCGCACCCACCGCTTGCCGTCGCCCAGTTCGATATCCTCCCGGCACTCGAAACCGATCCGGCAGAAGAAGTCGAGCGCGTCGTCGTAGTCCGGGACCAGCAGGGACAGGTGGGCGATGCGGGCTGGCATGACATTGTGCTTTCCAACGGGACGGTTGCGGCGCGTTTCTGGGGCACAGCCCGGTCCGCGACAAGCCCGCCCATGGCATTTCGCGATCGTGGCGGGAATGCAGGCACGTGTTCGGCGCACGGCAGTCTTATTCCAATGGCTGTCGATCCGGGCGATGATCATGCACACAGACCATGGAGAAGCGCATGCCCCCGCCCTAGGCGCGCCTGAAGGATCCCGCGTCATATGTCCTGCCGCGGATCGTTCGGACATCCCGGCTGGATCTTTGCCGCGCGAGCGTTGATGACGCCGCCGCGGTGGCGCGGGCCAGGGGCGAAAGTCATGCAGAATTGGTGCCGTGGTTTCACGGAACGATGGGGAACGCCGGACAGGAACGGGATGCCCGATGGCAGTCAGAGCGGCTGGCGGAAGCGGTGGAGGCTGCACAACGACGCGAGCGGCTGTCCTATCTTGCATGGGCCTCGGGCGTCTGTGTCGGCGCCGTCGATTTGATCCCGCAGTGGCGGCGGGGCCAGTTCCGACTGTCCTACTGGGTGCGGTCCTCTGCCTGCCGCCAGGGATATGGGGCCGAGTTGGCGCCCGCGATGATACGGGCTGCCTTTGGGGCCTTGGACGCACGTCTGGTGACGACCGGTCATGCCGCGCCCAACACGGCCAGCGCAGGTCTGGCACGGACGCTGGGCTTCAAGCAGATCGCATGCCAGCCACTTGGGTACGAGATGCCCGACGGCCTGCTGGTGGACGGCATCGCCTATGCCATCGAAGACATCGTCGTCCTGCCACCCCTGAAGGTCGCATGGGCCTGACTGACACGACGGCTTTGCCCCGCACGTGATCGGTCGCGCAGGGGCGGTCAGCCCGTCGCGGGCGGCTGATCCGCCACCTCCCGGCACAGCCACTCTCGAAAGCTGCGCATTCCGCTGGTTTCCGGCCTGGATTGCAGGCGGGTCAGCCAATAGGCGCCTGCGGCAATGGAATGGTCGAACAGGGTCACAAGACGGCCGCGATCCGTCCAGTGGCCGAAAAGCGCAGGTGGCAGCAGCGCGATCCCGTGCCCCTCCGCCGCCATGTCCGCCAGGGCGATGGAGCTGTCCAGCATCGGCCCTCGCAGGGGCGGGCAGGCAAGGCCCAACCCTGCAAACCACCGTTCCCATTCGCCTGTCCGATAGGACCGCAGCAGCGGCTGCTCCAGCATCGCTTGGGGGCCGGACATGGTCCTGGCACGGTCCGGGGCGCACATGGGGGCCAGGGGCGCATCCATGATGCGGGTGGCCTGCAGCCCATGCCACGACCCGTCGCCAAAGCGGATGGCCAGGTCAAGCCCTTCGCCCGGAATGCTGACGCGGTTGTTGTTGGCGAAGATGCGCAGGTCCACCTCGGGATGCGCCGCCTCGAACCTGGCCAGGCGCGGGATCAGCCAGCCCGTCGCAAAGGTTCCGACCACGCCCACATGCAGCGCCTCGTGATAGCGCCCGCCCGAGAACCGGTCCAGCGTCGCGCCGATCAGGTCCAGCGATCCGGTCAGGACCGGGGCCAGGGCCGCACCCTCTTCGGTCAGCACCAGCCCTCGGGGCACACGCCGGAACAGGGCCACGCCAAGGCGTTCCTCGAGGTTGCGGATCTGGTGGCTGAGCGCCGCCTGCGTCACGCACAGTTCGATCGCGGCCTTCGACAGCGTCAGGTGCCGGGCCGCGGCTTCGAAGGCCCGCAGCGCATTCAGGGGGATATTGGGCCGATCCATCACGCATCCATTAGAATTTCTCAACGATAGGGCAAGAAACCATGATTTGATGCCCATGGAGGATCACAATAGCTCTGGCTGGCAAAATTAATTCATGTCGCGGCGCCGTCGCGACGCCAGAGGGAATCCCATGACCATCATCCGAACCGTGGCTGTCGCAGCTGCGCTGCTGACCACCCCCGCCCATGCCCAAGGGCTGACCGAGCAGGCATTCCAGCAGATCAGCGAAAGCGTCTTCCGCCCCGTCATCGAGGAGTTCGACATTCCCGGCATCGCCATCGGCGTGACGATGGACGGACAGCAGTTCTTCTTCACCGATGGATTGGCCGATCGCGCGGCATCGCGCGCTGTCGACCGCGACACGCTGTTCGAGCTGGGATCGAACAGCAAGCTGTTCACCGTGGCCCTGGCGGCCCTTGCGGAACAGCGCGGCCTTTTGTCCCTGCAGGACCCGGTGTCATCCCGGATGCCTGCGCTGGCGGGCAGCGCCTTCGATGCGGTGACGCTGGCCGACCTTGCCGCCCATGCCACGGGTGGCCTGCCCCTGCAGGTGCCAGACGCGGTCACGGACATGGACGGCCTGATGACCTATCTGAACGCCTGGACGCCGCAGGGCGGGGCCGGCACGCTGCGCGCCTATTCCAATGTCAGCATCGGCCTTTTGGGGCTGATCGCGGGAGAGCAGTTCGGGACGACCTACACGGATGCGCTGGCCCGTGACCTTCTTCCCGGACTGGGGCTGGACAGCACCTTCGTCGATGTCCCCGACGCCGAGATGGCGCGCTATGCTTTCGGTTATTCCAGAACGGACGACAGCCCGATCCGCGTCAATCCCGGCATGCTGGATGCCGAGGCCTATGGCATCAAGTCGTCGGTGACCGACATGACCCGTTTCATGGACGCCCATCTGGGCAATCTTACGTTGGAGGGTGAGATCACGGCAGCGCTGGCCCGGACGCGCCGGTCGGACTACGACACCGCCCATTACGCGCAGGCCATGATCTGGGAAGGGTATCCCTGGCCCGTGGATGCCGCTGCGCTGGCGGCCGGAAATTCGCCGGACATGGCGATGTCGCCGCAACCCATGACCAAGGTCGACGCGCGCCAGTTGGAGGGGGACGTCTATCTGAACAAGACGGGGGCGACCAACGGCTTTGGCTCTTACGTCGCGATGGTGCCGTCCGAACGGATCGGCGTCGTGGTCCTGGCGAACCGCAACTATCCCAACCCAGTCCGGGCGGAAGCGACGCGGGAGCTGATCGTGCAACTGCTGGCGCGCGCCAGAGAGTGAACGGCAGTGCTGGATGCACAGGTGACCTGGCCACCATGACGGCTGCGGCCCCGATCCGGGGGCCGCAGCCTTGTTTCAGTCGGCGCGGCCATGCGTCAGGGTTGCAGGCGTCACCATCCGGCGCTGCCAGAGAAACAGCGCGGCGGCCACGGACAGGCCGATGAGGTCGGTTACCCAGCCCACGGCGATCATCGACAGCGCGGCCCCGATCAGCACCAGACGCACCACCATCGACGCGTGCCCGAAGTAGTAGCCGATCACCCCCGCCGACAGCAGGAACATGCCCAGCAGCGCGGTCGCGGTCGCATGGATGATGTCGATCCATTCGCCCTGCATCAGCAGCTCGTGAGAGCCGAAGAACATGAAGGGCACGATGAAGGCCGCAAGGCCAAGGCGGAAGGCCTCGACGCTGGTCTTCATCGGGTCGGACCCCGACAGGGCCGCGCCCGCATAGGCGGCCAAGGCCACCGGCGGCGTGATGGCCGACATCACCGCATAGTAGAAGACGAAGAAATGCGCGACCAGCACCGGCACCCCAAGGGCGATCAGCCCCGGCGCCACCACGGCGGCGGCGACCGCATAGGCGGCGGTGGTGGGCATGCCCATCCCCAGGATGATCGAGATGCACATCGCGAAGAACATCGCCAGATACTGGTTCTGATCCGCGATCGACAGAAGCAGCGACGAGAAGCGCGCCCCAACCCCGGTCAGTGCGATGACGCCCACGATGATGCCCGCCGCGGCGCAGACCGCGACCATCTGGATGGTCATCTTGGCGCCCATGTCCAGCGCGTTGAAGATCTGGCGCGGGCCCATGCGGTGCGGCGTCAGCCAGCTGACCATCGCTGCCGATGCCATGCCCATCGCACCCGCCCGGATCACGGAATAGCCCGCGAACAGCGTATAGATCAGGATGATGATCGGCAGGAACAGATACACCTGGCGGATCAGCACCTTGAACTGCGGCAGCTCGGACCGTGGCAGGCCCTTCATGTCCAGCTTGAGCGCCTGGAGGTCGACCATGAAGTAGACCGACACGAAATACAGCAACGCCGGGATGATCGCGGCGATGACGATGTCGGTATAGGGGATGCCCGTGACCTCGGCCATGATGAAGGCGCCCGCGCCCATGATCGGCGGCAGGATCTGCCCGCCCGAGGAGGCCGTGGCCTCGATCGCGGCCGAGGATTTCGGCGAATAGCCGACCTTCTTCATCAGCGGGATGGTCAGCGAGCCGGTGGACACCACGTTGCCCGCCGAGGTGCCGTTGATCATGCCCATCAGGCCCGATGCAAAGACCGCGACCTTGGCCGGACCGCCCCGTGCCTGACCGGCGCAGGCAAAGGCGAAGTTCACGAAGTAATCGCCCACCTTCGACGCCTGCAGGAAGGCTGCGAAGACGATGAACAGGATTATATAGGTCGAACTGACCGCGATCGGGTCACCCAGGATGCCCTGGTCGGTGAAGATGTAGGTGAAGAACCGCGTCGCCGTATAGCCGCGATGGTTCAGAAAGCCCGGCAGCCACGGCCCCAGGAAGCTGTAGCCGATGAAGACCGCGACGATGATCACCAGCGCGAGGCCCGTCAGGCGGCGCGTCAGCTCCAGGATCAGCATGACCCCGGTGACCGCGGCCCACAGATCGCCCGGCTGCGCCATCGCCGTGCCCGCCCGCATGCGCAGCGCGCCCACGACGAACAGGATGTAGCCCAGGACCGCGATCGAGGCCAGGCACAGGATCAGGTCGCCCGGATAGATCCGCCCCCGGTCCCGCGACGAATAGAGCCAGCCCGCGACGATGGCCGCCCCGGTGCCGATGGCCAGCGGCAGGCCATAGGTGCGGAACCCGAAGGCCGGCGGCATCGCCACCCCGGCCAGCCACCAGGCGCCCCAGGCATAGGCGATGACCGCCAGCCCATAGCCCACGCCCAGGGCCGCCACGCCCAGCAGGGCCAGTTCGGCCATGCCGCGGCGTGCGGGAGCGGTGGCGCTGTCGCTGCGCTGCGTCAGCGCGGAATAGGTCAGAAAGCCGATGATCAGGCCGCCGCAGACATGCATCATGCGGTAGGTCCAGGTCTCCAGCGGATAGACGACCATGACGAACAGGTGGAACAACGTATAGGCGGCGCAGAGGACCGCGATCAGCACACCCGTTCCGGCGCGGGGGTCGCGCTGGTTGGGGGCCATCGGTTCGTCATCGACGCCCTGCGCGATGACGGGTCCGGTCCCTGCCGCAGATGCAGCATCAACTGACATGAGGGGTCTCCGTCGGCAAGGACCGCGCGGACGGGGTCCGGGCAGTCGGTCCGATCATGGGGAAAAGGGAAAAGGGTCCGGGGGCCGCAGCCCCCGGAGAATGCGCTCAGCCGCGCAGTTCGGCCGGGATCTCGACCCCGACCTCGTCGAAGTAACGCACGGCGCCCGGGTGGTAGGGCAGGAAGGTGTTCTTGTCGACGTTCTCGGGCAGGGTCTCGGCGGCGGTGGCATGGATCTGCATCATCGCCTCGTTGCCTTCCATCACCAGCTTGGTGATCTCATAGGCCAGGCTTTCGGGCATGTCCTGATGGGCGACGGCAAAGTTCCACATGGCGACCGTGCCATGCCCCTCGGGGAAGCCCTGGTACATGCCGCCGGGCACCTCGAAGGCGGCCACTTCGGGCATCGCCTCGAGGATCTGCGCGCGCTGCTCCTCGGTGAAGCCGAAGATGTTGACCGGGTTCTCGGCCGCGATCTGGGCAAAGGCGCTGATCGGCACGCCGGCCGCAAAGGCGAAGGCGTCGATCAGGCCGTCCTTGACCTGGCTCGTGGCGTCGTTGGCCCCAGCATAGCTGATGGTCGCGTCGACGCCCAGCACCTCGAAGAAGCGCGGCCAATAGGTGGCGGCGGTGCCGCCCGCCGGTCCGACCGAGACGCGCTTGCCCGCCATGTCGGTGACATCCGCGATGCCCGACGACTGCAGCGCCACGGCTTCGAACGGGGTCTGATACATGGGGAACAGGGCGCGCAGGGCCTTGTGCTCGACCCCCGGCGCCAGTTCGCTGTTGCCTGTCCAGGCCTCATAGGCGGGGCCCATGGTGACCAGGCCGATCTGGTGGTCGCCGGTCTCGACCAGGGTGGCGTTCTGCACCGGGCCGCCGGTGACCTCGCCCGAGGCGTTCAGGTCCAGGTTCTGGCTGATCAGTCCGGCCAGACCGGTGCCATAGATGAAATAGGTGCCGCCTTGGCTGGCGGTACCGATGGTCAGGCTGCTGGGCCAGTCGGCGCGGTCGTCCTGGGCAAAGGCGGGCGACAGGCTGAAGGTGGCCGCGACGGTCGCGGCGACGGTCATGAAACGCATGAAAATCCTCCCAGATTTTTCCGGGGCCGCACGTCTTGCGCGTGGCGGCCCGACAAAGCCCGCTCAGCTAGACCACGCCATGCCCTGCACGCAATGCCGCCATGCGCCGGGCGCGCGGGAAAAGCGCCGCCAAGTCGCGGCGATGGGTGGATTCGGTAACATCGGCGTCATCGCGTGGGTGGAAATCCCCCCATCACGGGTCCGGATCGTCGCCCGCATCGACATAATGCGTCTTGTCGATCATGTATTTCTGCATCTTTTCGTAAAGCGACTTCCGCGACAGGCCAAGCGATTCATAGACCGGCTTCAGCCGCCCGCCATGCGCGGCCAGGGTCGCCACGATCACGTCGCGTTCGAAGGCCGCGACCCGGTGGGCCAGGCGCTGCTGTTCGGGGCTGCGATCCTCGGCCGGTTGCAGGGCGATGCCCAGAGCGTGACGGTCGGCGGCGTTGCGCAGTTCGCGGACATTGCCGGGCCAGGGCCGCTCGGCGATCTCGGCCAGCAGGGCGGGGGGCACGGCCACGGCGGCGCGGCGGTGGCGGGCGGCGGCCTCCTGCACCAGCTTGATGAACAGCAGCTGGATATCCTCGCGCCGCGCGGACAGCGGCGGCATGGTCAGCGTCACCACGTTCAGACGGTACAGCAGATCGGCGCGGAACCGCCCCGCCGCGACCTCCTCCTCCAGCGGCTGGCGCGAGGTCGCGATGAAGCGCACGTCCAGCGCCCGCCCCTCATCCGCGCCCAGGGGGAACATCACCCGGTCCTGGACCACGCGCAGCAGCTTGCCCTGCACGTCCAGGGGCATCGAGCCGATCTCGTCCAGCAGGATGGTGCCACCGCGCGCATGTTCGAATTTTCCGTAACGCGGGCGCAGGGCGCCGGGAAAGGCGCCCGCCTCGTGGCCGAACAGTTCCGATTCGATCAGCGACGCGGGCAGCGCCGCGCAATCGATGGCGATGAAGGGCCGCCCCGCGCGCGGCGACAGGTCGTGCAGGGCACGCGCCACGACCTCCTTGCCGGTGCCGGTCTCTCCGACGATCAGCACGTCGGCCTCGGTCGGGCCGATGGTGCGCAGGCGGCGGCGCAGGTCGATCATCACGTTGGACCGCCCGACCAGCCGCGTCTCCAGGTCGTCGGCCTGTCCCGCCGCCGCCCGCAGGACGCGGTTCTCCAGCACAACCCGGCGGTAATCCATCGCGCGGGACGCGATCTCGGCCAGCTGCGCGCCGTCGAATGGCTTTTCGACGAAATCATAGGCCCCCTCGCGCATCGCCCGCACGGCCAGCTGGATGTCGCCATGCCCGGTCACCAGGATCACCGGGATGTCCACGTCGATCTCGCGGATGCGGCTCATCAGGGTCAGGCCGTCCATGCCCGGCATGCGGATGTCGGTCACCACAATGCCGCCGAAACCGAACCCCACGCGGTCCAGCGCGGATTGGGCATCGGAGGCCTCCTCGACCTCGAACCCCTCCAGCTCCAGGGCCTGGGCGGTCGACAGGCGCATGTCGGGCTCGTCATCAACCAGCAGGATGCGGCCCGCGATCATGGCGCGATCTCGGGCAGGTCGATGCGGAAGGCCGCGCCGCGGTCGCTGGGAAGAATGCGCAATTCGCCTCCGAAATCCTTGATGATGTTGAAAGAGATCGACAGCCCCAGCCCCAGGCCGCTACCCACCCCCTTTGTCGAGAAGAACGGATCGAAGATGCGATCCTCCAACCCCTGTGCAATGCCGGGGCCATTGTCGCTGACGGTCAGCAGGACGCGCCCGTCCGTCCGCCGCCCCTCGATGCGGATCGCGCCGTCGGGGCGGCCGTCCAGCGCGTCCAGCGCATTGGCGACCAGGTTCACTACCACCTGCTGGAACCGCACCGGCCCCGCCCGCACCCGCAACGGCCCCGGCGGCATGTCCACGACCAGCGCGACGGGCTGGCGGTCGATGCGCCAGGCGATCACCTCCAGCGCGTCGCGCAGCACGTCATGAAGGTCCACGTCGGACAGCTGGGCATTGGGCTTGCGGGCAAAGTTGCGAAGGGTGCGGCCGATCTCGGTCATGCGATTGGTCAGCGACAGGATGCGCGTCAGGTTCAGACGGGCATCGGCGGCCCGGTCGCGGTCCAGATAGGTCACCGCGTTGGCGGCAAAGTTGCGCACCGCGCCCAAAGGCTGGTTCAGCTCATGCGACAGGGCCGCCGACATCTGCCCTAGGGCGGCCAGCTTGGCCGATTGCACCAGATGACGCTGCGTGCGGCGCAGCTCGGCCTCGGTGGCGCGACGTTCCGTGACCTCGGCGCCAAGGCGGGCGTTCAGTTGCGCCAGTTCGGCCGTGCGGGCGGCGACGCGCTCTTCCAGCTGGGCCTGGGCCTCGGCCTGGATCGACAGGCGCTCGCGCAGGCGGGCCCGGCGCTGCGCCCAGGCGGTCAGCAGCGCGACCCCCACGCCCAGGATCATCAGCGCCGCCAGCGTCCCGATCAGCGCCTGCCGCCGGGCGGGCGCTGTGTCCAGCAGCACATGCACGGTCCAGTCGGCCTCGGGCATGGCCTCGGAGACGGTCAGGAACTCGCGCCGCGTCTCGGGCAGCTCCAGCCGTCGGATGTCATGACCTGCGGCCTCGCCCGCCACGCGCAGGGGCAGCATCAGCAGCGGTTCGTCATCATAGCGCCGGGTGGCGGCGATGCGCGCCCGCGTCCGGGGCGTCAGCGGCGCGATCGAGCGGAACTGCCAGTCGCGGCGGCTGGCCAGAAAGACGATCCCCTCGCCGTCGGTCACGATCATCTCGTATTCGGCGGCACGCCATCTGTCCTCGATCGCATCCATGTCGACCTTCAGCACCAGCACGCCGACGATCCGCCCCCGGTCCCTGAGCGCCCGGCCAAAGTAATACCCCCGCTTGCCCGAGGTCGTCCCAAGCGCCGAGAACCGCCCCTGCCCCCCAGCCAACGCATCGGTGAAATAGGGACGATAGTCGAACCGTTCGCCCACGAAGCTGAACGCCTGATCGAAGTTGCTGGCGGCCACGGTCATGCCGTCAGGCGCCATGACATAGGCATCCGACAGCCCCATCAGCCGTGCCAGATGGCGCAGATAGAGGTTCGCCGCGGCCAACCGCACCGGATCCGCATCAGGCGCCAGCGCGCGCACCAGGACGGGATTCCGGTCCATGAGGTCGGGCAGCCGCTCGTATCGCGCCAGCTCTCCGCGAAGGCCCGACACGGCAAGCCGCAGGATGTTCTCTCCCTGCGGCACCGTCGCGACGATATAGTATCGCGCCAGAAGGGCGTTTCCGCCGATGGCCACGGCAAGACACAGCGTCATGACCACCAGCGCGACCCAGATGCGCCGTGCATTGCCAGACCTGCCGATCACGGAGCGCGGTCCATCCTCCCGTCGCATCGGATACCCGCCCCCTTGCCCCGACCGCCATCACATCATGAAATCAGCCCATGGTTCAACCGCTCAAGGACCTAAAGCAATGCTCTGCTGGCCGCTTGTTCCGCAGGAAATGGAAGAAGATGTCCATCGACCCTGTTACACAAATCGGCTTATGGTCGGAGTCCCTTTTCCCGGACGGACTTATCCTACGGCCTCGGTTATGGGTATGCCGAGCGCAGCGTCGCCGTTTATAACGGCGGTGCGGACCTGGACTTTTGAGGTGCCCCGTGAAAGCTGGGCACTGACGTAAGCTCTGTTTTTGCTGTCTGCTGATCTTCATCACGAGGGAGATCGACGATGTCGAGACGAAAGCGGCACTTGAGGCGCTGAAAGGCGAGAGGACCGTGTCGGAACTGGCGAGCCGGTTCGGCATGCATCCGACGATGATCGATCAATGGAAACGCGCGTTGCTCGATGGCGCGTCCGGTGTCTTTGAACGCGGTGGCCGCAAGGCGCCGGTGATCGATGACGGGTCATTGCAGGGCCTCCGGAATGATGCGGGTTGTGGGAAGAATGTCGCCTGGTTCCAGGGCGCGCAGAACACCGGCGTAGATTGCCTTGAAGACAGCGCGGAAGGCCCGACCCCCGAGTCCCGACGCTTCCACCAACTCCGCAATAGTCGTCGGGCCGCTGAGGCACCGCACCAGGGTTTCGATGGAGCCGTCAGCCTCGGGGTCAGGAGTTCGCTTGAAGTCGTGCAGCTTCTGCGCATTTCGGGCGGCCGATGGGCAGTAGGACCTTTCAGTGATCAGCACGATCTCATTGGCGAAGCTGAGCGGAGCTGCTGCTCGGATGCGCTGCAGGGCTTCGCGAAAGCCTTGGCGCTCGGCAATCGCATCGGGCTTCACCGCGATGGCAATGCGCTTTCCACTGGTCAGGGTGATGAGGAAGTCGAAGGTGTGACTGCGCTTTCGGCCGTTGGCATCGTGATAGAACACGGGTGGCGGCTGGTCCCAGATATCAACAACATCCGGGCGCGCCAGAAGCAGGTAGAGTACATCCTGCTCTCGCTTGCTTTCGTAATACCGCAGGCGCGGCGGAGCTCCGGACGGTGACCCTCCACCAATAACATGTCCGCGGCTGCTGGACTTGGATCGGGCGGGCGGTTTGCGTGCCGCCTTGCTTGACAACGGTCGGATGAAGGAAGGCTCAAATGGGTAGCTCATGGCTGGTTGGCCCGGCGAATGGTCAGGCGTGACCATTCGCCCGAGGGCGCTCCTCCTGTCTCAGGGCAAAAAGGGTTGCAGCACTGCCGGTGGCAGCGCTCGTGCTTGACTTTTTGAAGCTGGCGCGGGAGGATTACCTATCGACGACCAATCGATTAGCGATCTCGGGAGCGACAGCTTTCGAGGTCGCTTATTCTATCCAGTGCTCATGTCAGCGCTCCCTTTTTGTGTTGTACCGGTCAGGCCAGAGCGTCTCCGGCGTCTTGCCAAGCTTCTCGGCGATCAGACCTTCGACAACCTTGCTGGATCTGTATCCCTGCGACACCATCGAGGCCATGCTAAGGCTACAGCCCGCTTCTTCGGCAATGCTGCGCAGCGTGACCCTCTGTGCCCTGAGCGCACGTTTGATTTCATCGTGCAGCTCTAGGTTCACCTCTGGCGTCAATCGCAACATGTTGGCACGAGCCCGACGAGTTGAGTGGATAGTTCACAAGAAAGCTAGCACTAGGAATACGTCTTTATCGACGTAATTATCTTGTAAGCTGGCATAATACGTCCGAAAGTACGTATGAACCGAGGATCTACGTCTTCACCACATGGCGCCGGATGCTCGTCGTTTCGTCTGCCTTGGAGACAGTTGTGCCCAAACAGCCCTCATCTATGTTGCCTGATCTCGATAGCGATGCGGCCATCGGCAAACGTCTGGCCCTGATCCGCGTGGGCCTTGGGATGACACAGGCAGGCTTCGCCGCCAGCCTTAACGTGTCGCCGCGCTCGTACCAGCATTACGAAAAAGGAACGCGGAGCATCTCTGCGGAGCTCTTGCGCCAGCTCCGGACAAGCCACGGACTTGCTCCGAACTGGGTCCTGCTGGGCCAAGGCCTGCCGCGCGAAGGTCAGGATGCAGAGGCCTTGGCTGCATTTGTCGAGGAGCTTGGGGCCCATCTGGCCGCGATACAGGTGACGCTGCCGCCGAAGAACCAAGGTAAGATCATATCCGGGTGGTGGAAGGCCCTACGGGATGGAACTCGTGTCGGGATGCCGGATGTCAGGCATTGGGTCGACCTTTTAAAAGAATGAGGTGACGTGTGCTGCCATATTCAATCGACCGGGGACTTGCGCAGGTTGAACTAGAACAGGCTTGGACGCGGGCCATGACAGACAGCAAGCGGGCCGGATCCATCTATACCACTAGCGCTATCGTGTTCGCTTTCGGCCAGATCAAGTTTTCTGCATTTGTCCCTGTCGCGGAGGCTTCCCTCTGGGAAGTAGTACTCTGGCAATCGTCCGCTGCGCTTCTCTTGCCAACGTTGCTTTGGTTTGGACATGCAGTTTGGAAGGAGTGGCACGCCTACAAGCGACTGGCAGCGCTGACGGGCCGTCCAGGTGCAGCTGTCAGCTCTACAATTCACGCGCGCCTGAACCTGTTCAACGAGTTCCGGCGGGTCGGACGCGGCTGACACTGGGAGGACTGATTCAATTGTCCGTTCAGTTACGAGGCATATTCTCCATAATTGGATGACATGAAGGAGCACTAGGGACACGATGACACCTTGCCATCATCCTGACAATCGAGACCTTGATGACTGGGCCCTGTATGGGCCCAAAAATCCTGAGATCAGCCAGCTTGTGGATCAATTAGCCTTTGCTCATGGCCTGCGGGTGAAAGAGATCGAGGATTTCATTCTGCAGGCGCTGAAAAACCGCCTCGGTGAAGAAGAAGCGCGCCAGAAGGCCTAAATACTTACTCTTTACAGAATACGCTTTTCGTAAAGAGTTGGCGCAGACGGAATGAACCAGACCGCATGTTTCTTGAGCTAAGCGGATCCGCCAAACCAATGTCCACACGGCGAAATGTCAAAAGTGATGCAGATGTGGCCGCCGATGCCCATGAGCGCGGTCGGGATTATCTAGGCCTTGCTCAGATCGATAAGCTCCTCGCGTGCGCCAAGGCTAGTCGGCACGGCGCACGGGATCATCTGCTAGTCTTGATGATGTTCCGGCACGGGTTGCGAGTTTCTGAAGCAATTGCCCTGCGCCGGGATCATGTCGATTTGGCGCAGTCCCGCCTTTGGGTGCCGCGGCTAAAACGGGGGCTGAGCGTCGAGCATCCCGTCGAGGGAGACGAACTACGGGCGATCCGACGCTGGCTCGGCCAACGAGACGACCTTCTGCCTTGGCTGTTCGTCTCGGAACGGCGGCAGCCGCTTACCCGGCAGGCCGTCAACTATATCCTCGCGGCGGCTGGAGAACGGGCCGGTCTCGGTCATATATATCCCCACATACTGCGCCATTCCTGCGGTTTCACGCTCGCCAATCGAGGATACGACCTACGACTGATTCAGGACTATCTCGGCCACCGTGATCCAAGGCACACAGCACGGTACACGCGAACAGCCGCAAGCCGGTTCGATGGGCTATGGTGAGGGACAAACGACAGGGCCAAGGGAAGAATGGGCGGAATGCAGACTTACGGCGGTGCAGCATCGCGATTGCAGCGAACCCTGGACAAGCGGCCACTCGCGCGACGGAGCAACCACCCCGCCGCGATACCCGTTATTGGGGAGAAAGCAGCATGATGGCAGCGCCGTGTCGTGGGGGCGACAACGTGCTATCTATTGTCATAAGATCATCACACCCTCAATCCGTGGAACCGCATTGCCCAGAAGATCCTCAAGCCATGTGATGCGACCACCACGCCTCAAACATGATGTGAAAAAGGCACGCTGTCGCGCTCGCGTGAACGCCACGAAGAACGAGTTTTTCTCCTCATCTTTGTCGGGCGTAAGGCTCCACCAAGTTCGGCTATCAAAGCCAAAGAAGATCATGGTATGAAACTCCATGCCCTTACTCTTGTGTACGGTAAGCAACGGTATCTGATTTCGCCCCTCAAAGCGATCTAGGACTGCGCGCCAGTCGTCTGACTCATTCATCGCCTCTGCGAGAAGCAAATCAAAGCCCTGTTTTACCCTTAGATAGTCTGCGTCTCGCTGGTACGCAGGTGTAGAACGGCGAATCAACGCCTCATCGATCTCTTCAATAAGAAGATCACTGATTTGGTTTGGATTGGTGGCAGCTACGGCGTGCTCAGCTAAAAACGCCCGCAACCCCCGGACGATGCTTTGCATGCGATCATTCAAACGCTGAAGTTGATCATCGTCATCCGGAGAGACAGCGTATAGTCTGCTAAAATTCTCAAGAGCCGTCGACCAGGCCTCAGGATGACGCTTGCTCGTCGCAAGGTGCAAAATAGGCATAAGTATCTGGGTGAGTTCTTCAGATAGCACATCCTCAATCGAGATTTCACCAACATTCCTTGCCAGATTCCTTAGGATCAATCCCCGATCTGCAAGTGCGGGTCCCAGCTCATTTTCGACCCTATCAGCTCTTGCACGGACAAGGATGGCGATATCATGAGCGGGCGTACCGCTTGCTACCTGCCCCTCTATCCATTCAGAAATAACCGCAATCTCGGTTTCTTCATCGGCAAATTCCCAAATAGCCGAAACGTCACCTTCTACATTGCGCTGCCCGCGAGCCACGACAGGCTCAACATCCGGATTGATGTTGCTTGCAATGATGTGCTGTACCGCGACCAGTTCCGCGTGAGATCGCCAATTCAACAACAGCGAGATAGGGCGCGCACTATACTGATCTCGAAATGCCTGAAAAGCATTCGGCATCGCCCCTGCCCAGCCCATGATTTTCTGTTTGTCATCCCCGACCGCTGTGAGGACAGTACCCGCGCCATTAAATGCCCGCTGCAGAACCTCAAACTGTGATGCCTGCGTATCCTGAAACTCATCAAGAAAAACTACAGGATAGCTTAGGCGTATGGCCCGGCACACACGATGGTTCGTACGAATCAAGTACTCCGCAAGCCGGTTGATCATAGGAAAAGTCAAAACCGGCTCTTCATAGTATTCATATTGATCTCGCCAATACGCATCGCGCAGGGCTTCCGTTTCACCATTGACCTCCTGGTCACCGTCAAGCAGGCGACGCCGGATCAGTGCGTTTTGGAATTGGGTCGCGTTGACACCGTGCCGATTATGGCGCCGCAGGAAATCATTAACAGCGTCCGACGTTGGAAAGCCGATACGGTAATTGGCCGGGGGTCGGTAGGCATCAGGAAGCGCCTTGTGAAACTGATCTATAAGTCCCTTTGAAAATGCATCAAAGGTCACTGAAGTGAAGCGGCGCGCCTGCTCAGGAGCGCAGCGCCGCTTGACGCGCTCAGCTAATGTAGCCGCAGCGTCCCTTTTGAAGCTTATCGCCAGAATACGTTTGGGTGCGGGGCAAAGCCCTGTCTGGAGAAGATACGCCGCCTTTTGGGCAAGGAACTCCGTCTTTCCCGCACCAGCGCCCGCCGTCACACAGACGCTTCGTTCCGTTTCCCGAAGCGCTTGCAAGGCGCGGTCTTCCAATTCGGCTACGCCTCGCGGTTGCCAGTCACCGGGTTTGACCAGCGTCATACACTGAGCTTTCTCTTCACGAGAGTAAGGAGACGCTTGAGCTCAACCGGTGCATCATCAGCCAGATCTTCGTCAGCGATACGCGTCAATGCTTCAATATGGGTCCCCGGCTTGCTGTCACTGAGAAACAAGTATGGGTACCAAACAAACGCGTCACGCCATTCGGCGTCATCATATAAATCGGTGTTTCCACCGGTCTTCAGAGTGACCTTCTTCTTATCTTCAATTGCTTGCGCCGATCTGCGCGGACCCCGACCGCCAGCCCGCGCATGCTGGTACGCGTCGGGGAACGAACGGAGCATAGCAAAGTCAACGTCGATTGGTGACGAGAAATAGATCGCCTCTCTACGTAGCATCTTCAGCCACGGGTGGTCCTGCCCCTCCTCCAGCAATTCAGAGTCATCGAGATCTTCAATGTCAGCGAGATTCACGTCGCCGTTGACCACAAACCTGTTCGCTGCGAGATCACGCCCAATCAAGTTTAATTCGCCTATCGTCGTCGCGATTACTTTTGACCCGCCATGTTTGCGACCTAGATCGAGGTCGAGCAAAGTTGCATATGGAATTTGAAGTCCACTCAATAGACGCCAGAAATGACGAACATATCGGCCGCCAAGCGGGACGATGGGGACAAAAGATCTATCCAACGGAAAGCCCATCGCCTCCGCAAGACGCGGCAGAATAATCGCTTTGGATTCACCCTCTGCAAGGATGACAAACCTGCCGAAGTAAAGCTCAGGGTATGCTCTGACCGCCAGACGGATATATTTCTGCGCATCTTCGTCATCATCAGGCAATGACAGAGAACGAATGGAGGAAGATCTGCTTTCCTGGTCCAACCTGGAGTACCGAACCTCTTCGGGCTCCACGCGGCTCAAGATGCTGGCACTGTGGCTGGAGATCAGGATCTGTGCTGTGTCGAGTTCTCCAACCTCTCGTGCTTGCGTCATGATTCGTGACAAGAAAAACGGCGAAAGGCTGTTTTCCGGCTCTTCGATGGCAAGGATTGTTAGGTACGTCCGGCGAAGTTTTTCCTGGTCGAACATGCTCTCATCGGCGTCCAGAGCAAGCGCATCCTTCTCGATTTCAAGGACCGCAGCCGTCAAGGCAATATGAAAGAGGGACCGCTGACCATCGCTAAGGTCATCCAGCTTCCGTGCCTGACCCGCTTCATCAGGAAAGAAGACAAACTCTGCCCTGCGCACAAGCTCTTCCAGCGTAGTGTCGATCAAACGCAGCTTGGGCTTGCGGTCAGTGTCAGCCTGATGAAGCTGCGTCCATCGCTTTTCCAACCTGTCCAGGATGAATGCCGAAGGCTCTTCCTCGTCAAAGTCTTCCTGAAGTTCGCCAGCTGCCTCAGCTGCCGATCCGGCAAACTCTGTTGACCATTTCGCCGCACGCCACAGGCGGCCTTTAAGAAGAGCCGTGACCTGGTCGGCGGCATTCCTACTTGCCGGAACATAGACGAGCTGGATGAAATTTCGTTCAACGCTTTGTACGGGGCGACAGTCATCCCATTCAAATTCGTCATCTAGAGCCTGGACCCATCGCACAGATTCTTCAATAACGCCGTCAGGGGTGCCGTTATCAATCCATTTAGCCTGAAGCCGGATGCGGACCTTTAATGGTCCGTTTTCACCATCGGTTGCCATGTGGCTGAGTGCTTCAGGCACTGCGTCAGTACCTTCATCATTGTCATCATCGAGTTCAGGAAAGCCGAAAACACAGTCAATCGCGAGCTCTGTCTCAGATGCGAGCGCGTCTTGGTCCCCTGCAATATGGAAGTCCGACTTGCGAAGGGCTCGCTGCGCGGCGGACGTCCCGAAAAGGCGGGCAAGCGCAATGAAGATAGCCGTTTTGCCAGAACCGTTGTTCCCCACAAATGCAGTTAGGTTCTCCTCAAGGTTGATTGCGACAGGTTCAGTGGCAAAGCACCTAAAGTTGGACAGAGTAATTGTCTCGATCTTCATAAGGTAAACGCCCGCCAACTAAGGTTATGTAAAATTGGTCATTTATAGGTTATCTTTCGTGCGCCTAGCATCTCCTCTTTTCACGTCGCTGCGGTGGTCCTGAAGTCGACGCTTCAACTGTCGTTTTTCTGCAACACGCGTCTAAAGCCCCCCTCTGGAACTGACGCCGCGCAGCACTCTCTCCCGGCGAATGGCAGGTAACGGCCGAGTGCGCAGCTCAGAGGCTGCCGCGCCCCCCGCGCCCTCGCCAAGGGCGACAGATTGACGTGAAGAGCCCAAACCGGACGTTCGATCTGGGCAGCTGGAGTGGGCCAAGGAACCACGGTTTGCAGTTCACCGTTTAGCCCGAAGCCACGTTTGCGCAGCCGAGGGACGTCATGAAGCCACCGATCCATTACTCGCCCGACCTTGAGACGATCCCCGATGATGAAGCCGATACGATCCAAAGCCTGAAGGCCACTCTCCTGGACATCATGGAGACCACCTCTGAGCATTATGGACACGCGGTGCGCTCGGTTCACGCCAAAAGCCACGGGATCCTCAAGGCGGAGCTGACGGTCCTGCCTGATCTCCCGCCGGAATTTGCGCAGGGGATGTTCGCGGTGCCGGGGGTCTATCAGGCAGTGCTGCGTATCTCGACCAATCCGGGAGATATCTTGTCGGACAGCATCTCCGTTCCACGGGGGCTTGCACTGAAGGTGATGGGAGTTGAAGGGGCGAGGCTAAGTGGCGCTGAAGGGAACTCACAGGACTTCGTGATGGTGAATGGTCCCGTCTTCACCGCGCCGAATGCGAAAGCCTTTCTGAAAAGTCTGAAGCTTTTGGCCAAGACGACCGACCGCGCAGAATGGGCAAAGAAGGCGCTGTCTGCGGTGTTGCGCGGCACTGAGAGGGTGCTAGAGGCCGTTGGGGGAGGGAGTGCCACTCTCCAGACGATGGGGGGAGCACCGAATGTCCATCCGTTGGGTGAGACCTACTACTCTCAGACAGCGTTCCGCCATGGCCATCATGTCGCAAAATTTTCTCTGGTTCCGGTATCCGAAACGCTAACCTGTCACACCGAGGAAATCATCGACACGAAGGGCCGCCCTGACGCACTGCGAGAGGCTGTCGCAGTCGCTGCGGAGGCTGGCGTCTGTGAATGGGAGCTGCGCGTGCAGCTATGCCGCGACGCTGAGGCAATGCCAGTTGAGAATCCCTCGGTCCTGTGGGACGAGGAGGACAGCCCCTTCGTCACTGTGGCGCGTCTGCGCGCCAATCCGCAGCCAGGGTGGAGCGAGGCCCGCGCTCAGATCGTGGACGAGAAGCTGCGTTTTTCCGTGTGGACTGGTCTGGAGGCGCACCGTCCCTTGGGGTCAGTCAATCGGGTTCGCCGCGAAACTTACAAGATGTCGAGCGACTTCCGCAGTCAGTTCAATGGCTGCCCGATCCACGAACCTCAAGCGTTGGATCTGCCGGGCTGACACCATGTGTCTGTTGCAGTGGCACCAACGCAGCTGCCCTCGTAGTCATTTGAAACTGCGGGTTTGAATATCTTTCTGCTACGTAGCAAATTGCAGCTTCGTCCCTCAGAGCCGCCGCCAAGGCGGCGCTCGGGCATAGGCGCACTGAGCCCAAAGCTGCCCCTCGGATTGAGGCGTATTTCCATCATACAGCTAGCGCAACACCAACTTGGTCCGTTAGCCAAGTCACAGGAATGGTTTTGGGGGGAGCGAACCGAGGTGATAGACACACTCTGCTTTAGCGGAGAATCTCGAATGGGCTGCAACGCTTGGAACCACCCGTCGAATTGCGACTGCGGGTGGGGTGGGGTGGGGATACCGGATCATACAGTTCGGGGTCGTCTTCCGGATCAGTCAGGACCAACGGCTTCATGTCCCCGAACGCAAAATGCCCCATTTGCGGCGCCGCTGTCTATTATTACCAGTCTCCAACCGGCGGACGCGTATGGTTCGATGAGTTTGGCGCGCCGTGGCCGAAGCACCCATGCACAGCGTCATTATCGACCAGCACAAAGATATCTAGTTTTACGGATCTGTTCGCATTCACTGGTGCCGAAGTTAGGCCCGAGGTTGCGATGAGTATGGCCAAGGAACTGGTGGCACATGCTCTGACTGATTTCCGTGAGCCCAAGCGCCATTGGCCGGAGGGAGATTTGAAAGCCGCGAGGCTGGACGTTTTGGATTGGATGTTCCGGACACATTTAACCGGTGGCGATCATATGATCCCTATCGACGAGTTTATGTTCCTGATCGACCTAATTGAACTCCGAGCGAACAGAGTAATTTCCATAGCCAGACTGTCCGCAAGGAATGCGAACTTGGTATCTCCCAACTCGATACAAGCGGCGTCCACAGCGGCGAGCCTCGCGAAGATGCAGGTGGCTGAGGAGAAGTCCAAGAGGACGCTGTCGCTGATTGCGATGATCAGGAAACACTATGACGGATCGGATGACAAAACTTCTGGAAACGTCGTCCAGCTCTGCTACCAGAAGGATCCAGACTGATCAGCGAGTACAGCAGAGGAACCCAACGCGGGAAAAGGCGCCTGCAAAGAAAGTGGGAGTGACGGCCGCTGCGCGCAGCACCGGTGCCGTGATCCTGACGGCAAAGCGAATACATCAGCGGGACTATTGGAACGGCCGCAGCTTCAGCGCCCGGCCCCGCACCGGCTGTGCTGGCTGGCAGCGTAGTTGCTTTGGTGGATGTTGACGGGGCAATGTACGTTTGCTCTGCCCCCTGAGAACTGGACCAGTTGAAACTGGAGTTTTCGGCTAATCTTCCCTTGCTGGGAGAGGAGTTGAGAACGGTGAAGGCATCGAAGTTTACGGAGGCGCCAAAGGCGTTCATCCTAAAGCAAGGTGAGGAAAGCACGCCAGTCGCCGAGATTTGACGCAAGGCGGGTATTGGACAGTCGACCTACTTTGCCCGGAAGAAAAGGTATGGTGGGCTGCTGCCCGACGAGATGCGCCGGCTGAAGCAACTCGAGGACGAGAATGCACGGCTGAAGCGGATTGTGGCCGACCTGACGCTGGACCGTCAGATGTTGCAGGATGTCGTGCGGCGAAGGCTCTGAAGCCAGAACGGACGCGTGAACTCCTTCGCGGGATGTGTGCAGACTGGGCCGTCTCGATCCGTAGGGCATGTGGGGCCCTGAGGTTCGACTGCTCGAGCTACTACTACAAATCCCGCCGCACCGATCCGGCAGAGTTGAAATAGCGGATCCGGGAGATCTGCGAAACGCGCGTGCGCTATGGCTATCGCCGCGTTTAAGTCGTTCTCGACCGGGAAAGCTGGGAGGTCAGCATCAAGATGTTCTATAATGTTCACAGGGCTTTAGGCTTGCAATTGCGGAGCAAAATGCCCAAGCGGCGTGTGAAAGCCAAGCTGCGTGCCTAAACGCACGTTGGTTCAAGAGCCTCGCGGACGCGATCAAAAAATTGGAGGATTGGCGTAGACACTATAATGACGATCGACCCCACAGCGGCATTGGATACAACGTCCCGAGCGCGTTACACTATCCCGGCAGCGTCACCAGCCCGGCGTCATGACCAAGGCCGGAAACTCCAGTGTCCGGCGGTCCAGAAAACGTAGGCAAACCAGGAGGAGCCGGCCAAGTGCTGGTTTTTTACGGTCTAAAGGAACATTCGCGAGCAGATTTGCAACACACTCTCCAGAGGCAGGGGGGCTACTCACGCCGTCGTCTTAGAGGGCGGCGTCAAGTACTCCTTTGGTATGTTTAAGACTTTCCGAGCAGACTTGACGGAGCACAGGCTTCGGCATCCCAATGCACCGATGGAGCTACGGCATGCAACTTGTTTTCCAATGTAGGAAATCGATGTTTTTCAAGCAAGATAGGACCGAAGATCTACCTCCTTATGCCGGTGCTCTTGTGAAAAGAGGTGATCGGACTTGGTGGGTCTTTCACCGCGCGCGGATCTTAGCAGACCTCGACATCCGTCCGGAGCAGTTTCACCCTGAAGAGGTCCGGGTCCACAATGATTTACTCGCGTTTCGTGTTCCCATAGCATTCGGGATGGTGCTGCAATCCATTCTTCGTACGGGTGGTCGTTTCGACGGCTCCGACTCTGATCTCAGTATCCTAGTGAAGGACGCTCATCCGGATATGTGGCTGAGTTGGGGGTCTGATCCAAAAGCGCCAGTTTCGGAACGAGACAGCTTCCGTAAGGAGATCAAGGAAAGGGAGCAAGCGGCTAATTCAGCCAACATGGCTCGACGGGAGAGACTGCAGTCAGCCTTCGTCAAGGCTTTCGTGATGCCAATAATTTACCTACTCTATACTGCCTTTCTTATTGGCACCTTCATGTTTCTTGTTCGCGGCAATTACTGAACTTGTAAACTGGTGATGACCTGCCCCCCGATCGTCCCTCGTTCATAATGAGAGTCTGCCGGTTTGTGCGCAGCCAGCCCGTCGCCATGACCGAGCCGGAAAACTCCAGCATCCGGCGGTCCAAGGTTGGGGAGCAGCGCACGATGAGGCAAACTCTACATTAAACCGAGGGACGTTCCGGGGGCAGGTCACGTGTGTTGTACCTTTTTACAGCAAATTTAGACAGAATCTTCCACGATTTTTGAGTGATACCGCAAGAAACAGCCCCCTAATTGACCGCGCATCCTATTCGCATGTGCGTTTATTAATAGCTAAATAAAGATCAGTAGGATTGTAAGCTCTCATCCACTGGCAATATCGAGTGTTAGATACGTAAGCATATTTCTGAGCGCTGCGATAAACCTCCATCCATATAAAGAATGCGCTGATAAGAATTATGCCGAGTGTGGTAAACCTAATCCACCCTAGGTCTAAAATATTGTATGTTACATGAAATATGGCAAACCCTGTTAGTAGAATTCCTATTACATAAATGAATGCTGATATGGCGGCTGGCACGCTAACCTCGAAAAGCAAAGCAGCAACGGGGATAATCAACAAAGCAAGAATGGTAAATATTGCCCCGGCATATATAATTTCATTACAAATTCCCAGAAGGAAAGGCACTTCTATTCGTCTATGGTTTTTATCGATTTGAAAAAGATAAGATCCATACAAAGATAAAGACGTCGCGAAAAATAAGGCGAAAAAGCAACAGGCTAAGTAAATCATTGCCGTTGCTAGGAAGTGCAGAAGTGATATATTATAAGCATGATTAGTGCCCATAAAATATGAAATATCAAAGGTCGGCCACCGGGGGATAAGGTTTAAGTAACTGCCGCTGCCCAAAGTTGTGAATAAAGTATAAGTTGCTGCTCCAATTATCGCCGTAAGACCTGAGCTATTGCTCGATTCAAAAGCATCGAAGTATTTTTCTAACGATGTTTTTTATAACCAATTCTTCTTTATCAGTCATTTTTCCTCCAGTTTTTTTCACCTCTCCTGTTTCTCCTAACTTTTCAACGAAAGCTATCATAATATAGCGCGTCCCGTCCTATGGCCGGGACCGCGCTCTAGGCTTGGCCGGCAAGAGCCGGCCTGCGCCCCGAGCCTATGCCCTTGCCCTTCCTTTGCGCCTGGTCCTGCCCGCTTCTCTCGTTCCGAGCCTGCCCGTGCAGGGGCGCAACAGTCAGGCCAACGGCATAGTCTCGGCCCTTTGGGTCACAATCGCTCGCGCAAGGCCGGACCTTCCCACAGGGCGGCTCGCTTCCCTTCGCTCTGTGATGGCGCGTCCAGCTCGCCACCCCGCAAGGCCCGCCGCGAAGCGCGGCAGGCTGGATAGCTCCGGCCAAAGATAGAGGATTGAGAAAGCCCGGCTGGTCGCCGGGCTTGTGTTTGATCATGCGGACTGGCCGGGGGATCGACGCGGGCCAAGGCCCGCGCTCACCCCCATCCAGACGATCTTTCATTTCATATCCGCCAACAGACCTGATCGGCCCTGTCAAAAGACAAGCGCCGCCTGCGGCGTCGTCTCCATCGGGGGCCGTGTCCTCGCCTTCGGCTGCGGGCCGCACCACCCCCCGGCTCCGATCCTTTGACAGAATGTAGATTCACGCACCGATTTGCCGCGCCGCAGGCAGAAATTCCAGCAATCCCGGTTCATGAACCAAGCAATTTGCCTCGTTTGCCAAGCAATTTTACCGCATTGTGGTCAGTCAATGCTTTTGCGAAACGGATTGAATTCCACAGATTCCTTTAAAGTGACCGCTGAACCTGATTACCGGTGTTCCATTTTCTTCGGAGTATTCGTAGGTAAAAAGTCGGACACCACATTCTTTAACTGCCTTGACCAAGGCTTGCTGAGGCAGGCTTGGTAGGAGCAAGACCAGCTGATGGCGTCCAAGCTGCGGCAAAAGCTTCGGATAAAGCTGGAGTTGCCCCATGCCAGCATAGACGTCGGCAGCGGTTGCTCCCGACTTGATCTCAAGTAGAGTGGGCTCGATTGGTCCTGCAATAACCGCGTCCACT
The DNA here is from genome assembly GCF_028621715.1 of Paracoccus marcusii. Taxonomy (NCBI): domain Bacteria; kingdom Pseudomonadati; phylum Pseudomonadota; class Alphaproteobacteria; order Rhodobacterales; family Paracoccaceae; genus Paracoccus; species Paracoccus marcusii. The sequence goes on from NZ_CP117466.1 coordinate 839,706, forward strand.
TCGTAACCACTAGCATGCTTAGGCTTATCGATAGCGATACCAGCTTCACGCAATATGATTGCTAAGCGTTGCCAAACCTCTCCTTGCTGCTTTCGAATATGCTTTGCATCCTGAGCATCCCGGGCGCCGATGACATAGGTTCCACCGGTTTCGTCGTTACCGAGTCCAACAACTGGCGTTGTGTCCGGCATCGTACCGATCCCAGCTACCTCCCTTTCTCGAGCCCTTACGCAGATATCAACGAATTGACCTGTAGCGGACCGAATTTCATCCGAACTAACATCAAGTGGCGTTACGACATACCATTCGCGCAGCTTACCCGATGTATTTCCGTTTTTGACAGGTTCGGGCGTGAGTCCAGTAAGCGTCCGAAACTCAGCTTCCAGAATGTGTTTATTGCCCGCCACCGGGGGTGTTAGCCGCCCCTGCCGAAGCAGAAATGGTCGACCATCCTCGTCCAGCGCGATAGCGGAAGTGATGTTTGGATCACCTGCATTTTCTGCCTCGTTGATTTGAACAGCCCAGTATTTTCCAGTAGGATCTGTACCAAGCGCGGTTCTGAGATCAAGTTTGTTGCTTCTATCGTCAGATTGATTACGGAAGACTATGCGTTGCTCCGGCAAACGCCAGAGTTTTCCGTCGCGGATGCCCTCTTCTAGAAGAAGCCGAACGCCATATATCGAATGATCTTTTGACAAAATCGGCATCAGAACTAATTGTCAGCACGTCGGTGGTTCTCCAATTGAGCTTCAGGCTTGCGTCAGGATAGCGATATCGAATTGGCAATAAGCTGCAATGTCTAAATCCCCATATCTATTTTCAAGCGTTGTTGGCAAGGAAAGCGCGAAGCTGGTCACTGGCCATTCCACAAGCGATTGTTTTCTATAGTTTACTGAGAATGAAATGCCGCAGCCTCGGTAGTGGCTATTCGACCTTCGGAACGATTATGGCACTGACCAAAATTGTTACTCTGCAACTTTATTAACCACCCTCTTGGTCACGCAAAGCAGTCTTACAGGAAAAGCGTCTACTAGACTGGCCTACGCAGCACGAACATAACAAGAGCATGTGCGCTCCCCCGCTCAGCCGTCGCTTTTATTAGGGATCCCGTTTCAAGTAGCGGTCTACCAAGATCTTCGGGATCATGCAGATATCCCTGATATTGGCTAGCGTTTAGCTGTTTATTTTCAGCATGGCGCAAGATTAACACCGCCTGCATGATCGATCCTTTACGTGGCAATCAACGCATTTTACTTCACCTTAAGGTTGCGTGGTCTACTGGCGGCATGACATGGATAGGGAGATCAGTGTGGGGTGTCATATGCGAATGATAATTTTGGCTGCAGTGCTGGTAAGCGCTACGCCTGCATGGACCCAAGAGCTGCGGTCGATCAACGAAACTATGCAGAGCATAGACGATGACCTGCACGTTTCGGCCTACACCTCTGTGCGTTGCGCCGGATTGTTCGATGGCATCTTGGCATACGGAGGCCAAAATATGCCAGCAGAGCTAGTTGAGCGGTATCAAAACGCCTCGACGACGCTGGTCATTGGCACGACGATAATCAGGGCGTATCAGACGCGCGACCGTGGATTGCCCGCGAAGGACTTCGAGGTAGAGTTCCGAAACTCGGACGCAGAAGCGGTTCGTTTCCGCGACATCTATAGCGATCGTCTGCAGAACAACTATAACTTGACCGGTCAAATGCTTGAAGCCGACCCGCTGGCTAAAGCCGACCTCGCGCTATGCGGTGAAGTCGCCCCGCGGATTGAGAAGATCGTCGCACGGGAAATGGAGCGGGCTGCCGATTGAGCGGCAGAGTATAATGCTCCGCGCGTGATCTCCTTGTGCGACAGCTTGTCCCGCATAGTTGGGAGCTGACCGAAGCCAGTTGAGACAGGAGTCAAGGTGACCGAACCGAGGGTGGATCTTAAGGTTGTTGAAGAAGGGCAAATCAAACTCATCTTCCAATCTGGGGGTGAGAAGAAAGAGTTTGTACTTTCTCCCGAGGACGCCATCCGCATGGCTGCCTCATTTCGCGCAGGCAGTGACTACATCCATGAGGGAAAGGACGGCTTGATTGTTGAAGTAGTCTATCCCTCCAGAACGTCCATTGCAGTCTGGGTCCGCGACAACGAGCAAAAACGCGCTTTAATTCAGCGCGCAGAGCTTGAAGAAATTGTCCGAAAAGCGGATGCGGTAGCTCACGAAGAAGTCCTATGTAGCACCCTGGGGATGTTCGTACGCGGGGAACTTTACTTGAGTTGCGCCTGCAATTTTTTTGAGAAGCGCCTGCATTGTGGTGATATCCAGCGCCGGGACTTCGATCGCGCCATCGAGCTCTGCACTACGGAAACCGTCGCTATGTGGCGCCAAGGCGCGAGCATATTATTGCAGATTGAGGACCCCGAAACTCGAGAATTTGATTGGTCCAAGGCCAAGCAGCGGATTGCGACGTACGAACGGAATGGCGTTTTTTGGCTGCTGAATTACTGCCCTTACACAGAACACCGAACAAAAGGCATTCCTAACGATCTCTACTGGTAAGCAAACGACAAGTAATCATGCCAGCCCTCAGAAACAAAATAAGACGATGCAATCAGCAATTACCAAGCGTCTGCTGCCCATATTAAAAATTAGAACGTTTACCTCTATCCAGTAAATCGCACGCAATAATAATAGGTAGCTAAGCTGGCTGTGCCCGACCCAGCTACCAGCCAGGTGTTATTGCTGCAATAGCATTCGCTGCAGCTAGCGTGAACGTCGGAGACGAGCTATTCGCCTCGATCCTACTAGGTCCTCGATAGGCTGTTTTTCAGAGATATGGTGATCGCGGGCACCGCGATCGCTGATCCAACGGACAGCCGCGCCTCCGCTTCGCTCTGGCATAGCTGACGATCTTTCATTTCATTTTCCGCCTGCCATCCGGCCGGCGATCCGAACACGGGCTCTGGCGCCGCTGCGCGTCAGCCTCCACGGAGAAATCCGGTTCCTCCCACGCGCAAGCGCGCGGGTCCCTCCCAATTTCACCGCTCCGGCCCCGTGTGTCAGATCACCGTCCGGCCGCAGGTCGGGCTGCGCCCACCCTGCTTTGCCCTTCGGATGACATGAGGTCATCCAAAGTGAAAAGCAGCGATGGCTTCGCCACTGGCGGAACAGGAAGGAACGGGCGGAGATGTTGGGTCACCTAAAAGGCAAAGCCGTGACGCAAACGGCAATTTTGCTTGGTGTTCACAAAAGGATGTAGATTCGCAGGCTGGCTTGCCGCTGCCGTGCTGGAAGTGCGGGCTCACGCCGCATCTTTCACCACACATTTTTACCTTGTTCGTCAGGCAATATTGCCGCTTTGAACCCTTGGTAGTCAGCTAGCTTTCGCAAAGGCGCAGCGGATGACCGCCCCCAACCTAAGCCGATTAACAACCGAACCGCATCATGCAGTAGGCAGAGCTCAAACAGACTGTTTTTTTGGGGGCAGTGAAGTAGCTAGGTTGTGTTGGTCTTTTTAAACATCCGGGAGTTGAATGTGTCTGATTTTGTAGCTTCTGTTCAATACAACGATTTCAAAGGGACTGTCGCCGCAGATAGATCCGACACCGAGAGCATGGCGCAGTATCTTACTGATAAGGGCCTTGCCACAGATGGCGAAAGGGTCATTGGCTACCGCATTTCTTTCAACGGGAACCACGGAAAAGAATACGAACCCGGCGTTCTGATCTACTTGCAGAAAGGCAGCTTCGACAATCCTGAAAAAGTTATCAGAGCGGTCGAGATTGAGATGAGCGCATCAAAATTATTATCATTTTTCAAACGTTTCTCTCTTGTTTTGATGCAAGATGGGCTTGACTTGTCCAACGTTACGGTTGACGGCCCACACCACGGAGACTGAGACAAGACGTAACCGCTGCGAGTAGCAGCATGTCCCGCAAAACAGACGGCCCAGGGTGACGGGCGAGCGTCTACTATGCGGGACCAAGCAGACAGTGGTCAGCGCGGTTGAAATGCAAGTCGGATACCCAGAGCGCAATACAGGGTGCCCACCACTTTTCCTTGCCAACGCTGTATGGCGGGGTTGCTGCGCAAGGCTGCTCCGATAGCGCCTGCGCCGACCGCCACCAATAGCGTGGCAGCAGTCCCCACCACGACGAACAGCAGGCCAAGCACCAGCAGTTGCAGGGCGACGTTTCCCTGATCTGGAGCGACGAACTGCGGCAGGAACGCCAGGAAGAACATGGCCGATTTCGGGTTCAGCACCTCAGCGAGACATGCCTGACGAAATGCTTTACGCGGAGTGATCAGCGGCAAATCAGGCTGGCCCTGAAGAGAAGTCCGCTCGAAGATGCTACGAAGACCGATGTAGATCAAATATCCAGCGCCCAGCAACTTTACTGCCAGAAAAGCATTGGCAGACGCCATGACGATGGCCGACACCCCTACGACGGCCAGCAGGGTGTGAATTACATCTCCCAAGCCAATACCGAGGCTCGTGGCTACTCCAGCCCGAGTTCCCGAGGTTGAGGCACGTGCCGAAGTCAGCAGGATCGACGGCCCCGGAAAGAAGACGAAGCCGACCAGCACTGCGAGGTAAGTCAGAAGCACAGTCATTTCGGGCATCGCCATCTCCTTTTCCACGCTTTGCAGATGCTAAGGACTAGGGCGACCGTCCGTAAAGGGCTGTTCATGCACCGGCCGTCGCGGCCCGGCGGCGGCAGCTGTGCGGGACGAAGCGGACTGTCGTGTTAATCACATTGGGTCAGGCAACTCAGTTTCTTGCTGTTCAAAGCGCGCGCATTCAATTACCCGTCAGACTCCGGACACGAATAGCGATTAGCTGTGCGATAGTGGCGCAGAGCATCCAGGTCACCGCCTTCTGCCACGATGTGATAATCTCTGCACCGTAAACAGCTCCCCCGACCGTCCCGATCCCAGGCAGAATGATCGAACCGGCGATTGCTCCTCCGATCACCGAACACAGATAGGCGGTCGCGAGCGACCTAAGCCAACCTGCAAACTCACCATGCCCAAAGCTGCGGGAGAGAAAGAGCCCAATCGACGCAGGCCCGAAACCCGCAATGCAGGCGAGGAGTATATATTCCGCCGTACTTAAGGGGGAAACAGGCCCTGCGGCTACGTAGACAACGATGCCTGAAACTGCGGACAAAGAGGCGATTATGGACCGAAACTTAAGAGAATCATGGCCCACGGCAGAATGGTCCTGTTTGACGTATGGAGACTGCCTTGATTGCGAAGTAACACTATTCTCTCAATTTTTCACGTCAGCCCCAGATAATTTACGTTGATGGCCCCGCGTCGCCTGCGGCTATGCGGGACGGAGCGGTCATTTAAGCAGGCGGGCTGTGCCGATGAAACGGTCTCACCAATGGCATCTTCGCAGCTTTATAATAAAATTGACAATGATAAATACTATCGATTAAAGAATTGCGCAAAAAATACCCACCACGCCCCCCCAAATATGACTAGAATGATTAGCCACAGCCAAGGATGCCGTTGCGCTTTTTTTTCCAAATAGCTGAGAAAAATGCCTATCATCACTCTTTCCCTGCCTCCGCTGATCGGCAGCGTCAAAGCCGAGCTGTAACATAAGCATGCTGCCTCGCAAGTTCTCTTCGCATCCATGCGTTTGCGCTGCATTGACAATGCTGCGGGACGAAGCGGTCATTCGTTCCTTACGGCGATTGGATAAATATCGCTCCTTTACCCAAGTCACCGGAAAGAAGTACGATGACCACCTGCTGATCCGGTGACGAATAATATGTGCCGGGTGTATCCCCGAACATGATTTCGTCCGCACCGGCAGTCATCTCTCTCAGGCAATCCTTTCCATCAAGCAGAGTTGCATTGATTCCCGCGATTTCGCGAGAGCGCACCTCCGCAAATTCGACCATTGATCCGTGTTGAGACCACGAGGGGGTGTCGGCGAAGCGCCCTTTGAAACCCGCCGCTTCTCTCGCCGCTTCCGGCGAGACTTCGAAAATACCTACTGCAGGGCCAAATCCGAGAAAGCTGGTGCAGCTATCCGTCAAGGTAGGTGATGCATCCGCAGGAAGCGCGTTACCAAGGACTTTCATGAGGTGGCTATCCTGGGTGCAGCCGACTGCAAAAAGCATGGTGGCGGACACTGCCAGCAGGCGATTAATTGGCATGTCTCCACCTCGAATTTACAGGCATATCAGGCATAGCCGCCGCGCGAGGTCAATGACCGCAAACGGCTCTTCACGTCGATGCTGCGCCGACTGCTGACCGTCCGCTTTCGTCAAGCTGGCAAGCCCGAGAGGCAGGCTGCCTAATAGAAAAGGCAGAACTATGTGCCACAGAACATCGGGTGGCAGGCGTCAGATAGTCCTGCCTTCAGGGGTGGGAAAAATTGCGTGAAATCAGTGGGGCCTGTTCGCGATGCGAAGGCGGGCCTGCCTTTCTTGTCACAAAGGTCTGCCTCTGATGGGCCGCAGCCCAATCTCTGGCCCGTGTTCCGCACTGGTCCGACATGTCGTGGCGCTCCTTCCTGTTCCGCCAGTGGCGAAGCCATCGCTGCTTTTCACTTTGGATGACCTCATGTCATCCGAAGGGCAAAGCAGGGTGGGCGCAGCCCGACCTGCGGCCGGACGGTGATCTGACACACGGGGCCGGAGCGGTGAAATTGGGAGGGACCCGCGCGCCCCGCGCGTGGGAGGAACCGGATTTTTCCGTGGAGGCTGACGCGCAGCGGCACCAGAGCCCGTGTTCGGATCGCCGGCCGGATGGCAGGCGGAAAAATGAAATGAAAGATCGTCAGCTGTGCCAGAGCGAAGCGGAGGCGCGGCTGTCTCCTGGATCAGCGATCGCGGTGCCCGCGATCACCATATCTCTTAAGAGGGGGCCCTGACGCTCGACAAAAAATCATGATGCAATTCAGAGTCGTATGCCCAACAGAAGTGCCTCCACCCGCAGCAAGTACCCTCGCGATTTTACGTGAGCTGTGATAGGAACTGAGGTAGAGCCTCATCATTTGCCGCCTCGAGCTGCTCCTCCCAATCAGGGGGGAAATGCCTGAGGGTGCGAACCTCCGCGCGAACGATTTCGTTGAGCGGAAGCTTGTCGAGGAACGACATAGGAGGCAGCGCATCGGTTTCCTCCTCGCGCGCATAAGCAAGTGTGTCATCACCTACTGGCCAGAAATCGATCCGATACCGGCTTACCCAGAAGATTTTTTCAAGCTGCTCAATGCTCTCAGCGACAATGCGGGGCTTGCCTGCACAACGCTCAAACAGGTAGCGGAAAGTAGAAAAGTCACAGGCTGGAGTGAAATCACCACCGTCAAGTGAGGGATTGATATGGTCTCGCCACAGCAAGACGACGCGGTAAACGTTAGATGGATTCGCAGGAACGGTTTTCCCAAATATATCCTTCAGTGACCACTGTCCGGATAGCAATGCGTTCCTCGCAGCATTCAGCTGCTGCACCGCCTTTCCAAAATTCACGCGATCGTCAGTGAAATTGGAAGCTTGGAATTCAGTTCGAAATCGATCGAAAACTGTTTTAACTTCACAGATGAGCAATTCGTTAGTGTCGTGGTCATAGATGCCTAAATCAATGTCGCCAATTCCGCTCTTCTTCTTCCGAGTAACGACAGTAATATTTTTAAACTGCTGGAGCTGATCGGCAATATAGTCCGCCGCACGGGCCAAATCACTACCGAAAGTGGTGCTCCAAATTTCGCCTCTCTTGCTTTGAACCTGCGCTATAAAAACTAGTTCGGGAAGCATCGCATGGTAGACGAACGGCCAAGCACGGTATTGCGAGCTTATTCTTAGGAATGGAACTGCCGATCCTGTTCGCCGTGCGGTTTCCGGGTCAGACGAGAGCAAATTCATCAATCGAATAAGCTCACGATTGTCGATTGGATCGCGCTCATATGCTGAGGTAAAGGATCCGAGCAAGTCAAAAAGGGTATCTTCATCTAGCCAGCGGTACCCCATAGCGGGCAAAAGTGAAGCGAACGCGAGCAAACTTAATAAGGATGCTTCTCTTACTTCCAGCGCTGTCAGCATCCGCTGCCAAGTTTCAGGTAGTCCCTTCCGTAGCACGTCGATCTCGCGCATGTCGAGCAGCAGTGTCAACTTAGCACGGAGCGCGATGTCGGAGTCATGACCGCCGCCATTTTCCACCGCACCATTGATTATTTTGCGCTCTTCCTCACTGTGTTCTAAGTAAAGGGCCTTGGTCCGCAGAAGCGTCAGCGCGCTCCGGCGGCGGGAGTCAGCTATAGCCGAAAGATAACGCTCGCCATCCTGCGATACAATCCTCTTGCCACTTTCCACACTCACTCGCTCGTTTAAGGCAAGTATCTGGCCAAACTTAATGAGAAGGTATGTCTCAACGGCCGGATCTTCATCTCGGACTACATTAATATAAAGTGGTATTGGAGAATCTGACATCGTTGGTGCTAGCTCGGCCAGAGTCTCTGCCAATATCCGAAAAGAAACAGAAAAGTCAGCGAATCCCCAAGGAACAACATGGTCAACTGTTTCATTTGCACGTCGCTCTAGAACGTGCGCCGCCATTGGAACCGCATAGCCGGAGGGAGGCAAGGCCTGTCTTGCTCTAATGAGAAACTCGCTTTGCTCGGCCTCGAACTGCTTCAATCCTGCAACGTATTCTTCTGCGGCTTGGCTTAGGGCGATAGCGACCCGGCGCGGTGCTCTGCTTTTGGTCATGGCCGCTCCTCATAAACTTCCTTAAGACAACTGCCCCTTTATTCTAAAGCGGGCAATCCGATCAGTAGCGCGGTCGAAGCTAGATCATTGGCTCGGCGTCTTCGGTCCGCGGACCGACAACAGACGAATTAGTGCTGGCTCAACCAATTATATTGTGTACGCATCATTCAAATAGATGGTGTCTCTTGGACTAGTGGAGATGGTTTCAACGGCGAGTTCTGAACATGAGGAGCGCTTTGATCTTCATACAAAAAAGCTCGCTTCTGCAACCCAAATTAAGTCACTCCGTCGGTATATCGTGTTGCAGCGGCTGTCCAAGGCGAGCGGCTGAATGCCACGATCGCTCTGCAGGATGGCCTCGGCGCCAGGCAGGCGACCAGACTGTGCAGCCAAAGTGGTGACCGTGATGTACTCGCCCGCGAATTTTTCAACCGATCGGGAGGAGACGTAGCGGCGGGTCCGGGCTGTCCGTCGTTCCTCAACCACGCGAGGCTCCAAGATGCCTTGGTCGAGCAGGCCGCGCACCGTGCGGACGCTCACCTGCAAGCGTTTTGCAGCCTCGGTTGGCGTCACCGCTCCCTCTTGTTCAGCGCTGAACGCCTCCCGTAGTGCATCGAGCGACAAGCGGAAGTCGCGGAAGTGCGGTTGGGGTGCCCCGTTCGCGTATAACTTGATCCGGTTCTCGAGAATGACCTCGGTGACGCGATCCATCGGCACGCTGAGTCTTCTTGATGCCTCAGGAATATCGAGAGGATCTTGCGGGTCATCCTTGACCACGAGCCCGCTCAGCTTAGCCAGAAACGCCGCAAGGTCGCGAGGGTGGTAGAGCGGGGTGGTGTTATGCTCGGCATAGTATCTCGGGATCAGCCCCCGCGCCGTGAACTTCGTCATCATGATGCGGTCGACGCCGACCCGCTCTGCTGCCTCCGTCGCGTTTAGGAGAGCGTCGACCTCCGTGACGATGCCGCGGACGACATCGGCCGGCGCATAATCACTCAGAATGAACCGCTTGCTGACGTTGCTGCGCTGAGCAAGGCCGCAAGCCGCCAGCCGCCTTCCGAGCTGCCAGCTTGAGATGCCGAAGGTACTTCGCGCCGTCGCGAACGAATGGACGTACTGCTCTGGACAAGGCTGCCCAAGCACCACCTGCCCTTCCGCGATTGGGAAGTTTCGGAACACGAAGTCCCGGACGATGTCCCGGATGGAATCAAAGTCCGGATCATCATCGCGATAGCGTAGCCATTCGAAGAACACCCGAAAGCGGGTTCGGTAGAGCGTGGCATCGATCGGCTGCGCCATCTGAATGTCTTTAAGCTTGGCGCGAAAGGCGTCCGGGCCCTTGCACAGCACTCGAAACCCCGCCGTTCCAGCAGCTGCCCATTCAGCCGGCGCAACCAGATCGCGCTTGGTATCCGCCCCACGGGTGAGGAGGAGGCCGAACCCCTCGCATGTCTGCGCCGCGACATGATACGGTAAGCGGCCCAGCCAGCCGTCTCCTGCACCGGTCTTAACCCGCTGACGCAGGTATCGCTCCAGCTCCAGATCATCAGCCCTTGCAGGGGCCGGTTCGACCGGAACGTACTCCTCAAGCATCCGCATGATGTCAAAGGTATCATTGCCATTCTGACGTGGTGGCAGTGGAACGAGATAGCAGCCATGAACCGCGCAGGTCCGGACGGATGTCAGCTGCCACAGGCCATGATGGGCTGAATAATCTACATGCAGGCCGGCCGTCAGACAGGCCGGGCAGCTTCGCAGTGAGGTGCGGCTGAAAGCAGTGAACTTGATCCGCTCCTCGCCAAGGCGGAACCATCCCGGCTCGATGAGCTGGGGGGTGTTCATCTGGAGGCATGCGCTATCAACGCCGGCAAGTGCAGCCAGACGGCCCACCTCCTGAGGGTCGCCATTCGCAAGCGCGAAATAGTCGATCCCGACATCGGAGCAGAAGGTAATCAGCCTTTGCACGCCGTTCCTGCGGGCCAGACGTGATCCGAGGGAGGTGGCGCACTCGCCGGGCACTAGATCTACTGTCAGGGGGAGCTGCTTAAGGCTGCTGAACATCAGCGTTTCTCCCGTGAGAAGACCTGCCGCGCATCGATGCGGACAAAATCAGGGATGATGAAGGGATTGAACGTGTCGTCACAGGCCGTGCGCAGGTGATAAGCCAAGGCAAAATGAGCACGGGTCAGCCGGGGTGCACCGGCCAGATACGCCTGCTCGACAGCCGCGACGATCAACTCGATGACTAGGCCGAACTGGTTTGCAGCGGCGTGGATGAGCCGCTCCCCGTGCGCGAGCTCAAGAGTATCCGAGCCCGGCGCAAGCTCTGCCTTGCTGCAGTAGCTTTCGATGAGGTCAAGGACATCATTCCCGTGCGCCACCGGCGACAGGCTCTCGAAGTGGACCGTGTCCATGCGCCGGGCCAGCTGCGAATCATGGTTCAGAATGTCCTCGAGTTCTGGTGTGCCCGAGAGAATGATGCCAACCGGCCATTCCGAATCCGTCATCAGCGTTTTGAGCATGGAGGCAACCGAATCAAGCTCATGCCGTGTTCCGCGGGATGCCAGATCCTGGGCCTCGTCCAGATGGACAAAGAGGATTTTCCGCTCTTTCAGGTGATGCCGGACCAGGTCCCAGATGTACCAGGCCTGCCGTTCGGAACTGATCTGGTAGCCGAGGGCCCGCAGCAGGGTCTGTCCGACGAACTTCAACGTCGCAGGTGACGGCACCCTGATACTAACGATTGAAAAATCCTCATGACCGGAGCGCTCAAGCCATCCGCGGCTCCGCACCATGAGCTGAACCATCGCTGATGTCTTCCCTGCGCCGGATGGGCCCGAAAGGGCCAGTCCATGCGCTTCGCTCGTCCTTCCCGCCTCGCAATCGGCCAGCCGCTTCTCGATCAGGAGGGAGAAGCGAGCCTCAAGCGGCTCAAAACGATCGTGGTGGATGAAGTGACCGCGCAGAAGCGCGATCCTCCGGGCAGTATATTTGATCCGGTCACTGCTCATCATCGAACCTCCAACGGTTCTTGCGCGTGCGCTCCTGTGCCGGCGACTCGGAACTGTCTTTGGGCAGATCCGGCGGCATGAACGTTCGCGGCGTGATCTGAATGCCGTCAACCAGGGGATCGGCAGATGGGGTCATGCGCGCAAGCCGCTCCGCATCGGATCGGACGGGATACTGCAGGGCGGCCTGATGGCGCTCCACATCCAGGTCGGTGACATGGAACGGGGTCAGCTCCCTCAGCGCGAACGCGCGGCGGTTGATGTCCGAAATCCGTTCGATGGCCCTGCGGACTTTCGGCGCGTCGAGTTCGGCATCTTTCCGATGCTTGCTGCGCAAGGTCCGGGTAGCTTCTTGCATCAGATCATAACTGACACCATCGAAGCCGCTTTGATTCGCCGTAGCCGGGTGCCACGTAGCGCCCACCTTTACTGCGATCCATCCCATGTCCCGCAGATCCGCGCGTATCTCTACGTTTCGCTGCGGGGAGTGCAGGAACGCCTCCCGCAGCGCCTTGCAGCTGTAGGTCAGCCCCGAAAGCAAGATCCCGTCGCCCCGCAGCTTGCGCTCCAGAGGCCTGCCAAATGCGCGGCGCAGCGTCAGGCCGTCCGGGACCGGAGGTGTTCCATACCTGGCCACCAGTCGCGCCCAAGCCTCGTTGGGGGTTTCTCCCCCAAGTGAGCCGTGCCCTTGGTTGTGATAGATGTCGACGACATAGGTCAGCAGAATGGTGATCAGATCGTCGTCGCAGAGGCAGGCCAATTGCTCTGACGGATAATCGCCACGCTGGATCGTGTCGAAGAAGGTCCTTCCGGCCAGCAAGGGCATCAGTTGGTGGCCATACGTCCGAAAGAACGTTTCGATATGGCCACGAAGCCATGGCTTCCCGGCAGGCGGCAGAAGCGTAGTAACGCCGAGGGACAAAACGGCGCCTTGGAAGTCATCGGACGTGAATGCCGTCCCCTGGTCGGTGACCAGTGCCTGCACCCCGCCATGATGATGCCATGTGCTTTCGCATCCGGCCGCACGCGCCATTGGCGTCTTGTCGATGAAGATGTCCCGCAGCGCCCTGACCGCATCGCTGGAGTTCGGTGTCTCGGCCAGGCGCATGGAGAGGATGCATCTCGTTGCGCAGTCGATCGCGACATAGAGCCAACGCCGACCGGCCTCGAACCGCTCCTGCCGCTCGGGCGGAAGATGATCCCAGATGCCCGACAGCGTCAGGAGCGAGATCACATCGAGGCGGTTCTCGTCCATCTCGACACGCTCAAGCGGCTGCGTCACGTCCACCCCTGTCTCAAAAAGCGTGAACTTGGCGTTCGCGGCCGCCGTGCCATAGCGCTTGGCATGGACGTAATACGGATCCGCAAGACCCAAACGCCGTCTGAGACTGGCCGCAGACGGGACGACAAGCGTGGGGGCTCCAGCAGCTGCCCTGCGCTCGCTCTCGCGGACGAACAGCTGCCGCGTGTCAGCCACCGCCGCTGCCTTGGTGGGCCGTTGCGTATCGGCGTAGATCTCGATGACCTGGTTCATCAAAGCTTCCGAGTGAAGACACCATCGAGGGGCGCGGTTGCCGCAGCGATGAGTTTCCGGAATCAGGGCGAGGGCGGAGTACCCTGCCCGCTCGTAGCTGCGCACCCATTGGAATGCCGTGCGGCTGCCCGGAAGCTGGCGCGTGATGATTTCCGCGCCCGGCCGGGCCAGCTTTGCCGCCGCCATGCCCTCACCGACCCGCCGCTCCACCTCGCAGGAAAGCTTGGCACGGCCCTCAGCGTAGCCTGCATGAGTCCGATTGATTTCCCCGGCTGCCTCAAAGGCCAGAAAGGCATCACAGACCGCTTTGCGCCAGATGACCAGCCGCCGAACATCATGTGCAAGCCCATTGATGATATCGGTCGGCTTACGACCGCGCAGGTCCTGCTTGGCGCGATCAAAATAGCCGGCGATATAGGCGGTGTCGGGTTGTCGCAGCAGGTCCGCCAGTTCCTCATGCGTCAGGCGTTCTGTGATGCCCGGTTGGCCGAGCCGCTCGAAGAGGCCGCCCTTGTCGTCGATTTCCAACGGGCGCATGGCAACGCCAGCGGCGGTGATCAGGTCAGACTTCGAGAACCGGAAACGGATTGTCATGCTGCCACCTCCGTAAAAGGTGGGCGCGACCGGGCCAGCTGGCGTGCGGCCTCGGCAGCTGCACGGCGATCGAGGTGCTGATCCGTGATCAGCATGACGCGGTCCGCAAATTGCTTCGGCGTTGCGGCGGCAACTCGCTCCAGCTCAGAGACGAAGTTCTGCTGGATTACCCGCTGCATCGGCTTGATAGCCACTGCAACACGTTCTCCCCCTGTCGTAGTGACCAGGAAGTCGAAGACGTGCTTCGCTGGCAGCCCGCTGGCGTCGGCGTATTGCACCGCCGTCGGCTGGTCCCAGATATGGTGGATGTCAGTGCGCACCAGCATCAGGCAGAGGAACGCGTATTCAAGCGCGCTCTCAAACTGGATGATGCGCGGACGCTCAAAGCCCGGCAGCTTTACGACAAGCGCCCCGCGTAGACTGGCCTTGGAACGGCGCGAGATGGCCCGCGTCGCGTGGCTTGGCTCAGGGCCGATGTAGATCAGGTTCTGTTTCATGATGTTCCGGTCACGCTGCCAGTCACACCGGATTGGGCAGTCATGATCCCCCTTTTCTGTGGATGTGTTGAACAGCCCTGCCGGACGACCGCCCGGCAGGTTGACTTTTTGTTCGCCTCGGGGGATGACTTTGGTGTCGGGTATCAATCGACATCTAAGAGGGGCGATCCTGTTACCAGCAGGTGCCCCTTTTTCATGTCCCGTTGTCAGCTACTTTCGGCTGATCGACCCTCCTGTGAGATGTAGCGGTCCGGAAAGAGCTCCTCTGGGGTCGTGCCGAGCTGTTCCGCGATCTCTCGCTGCACGCGATGCGATCGTCGATATCCCTGGCTGACCACTGTGACGCTGCTTTGGGAAATGCCAAGTAGCCGGGCGATCTTCGCCATCGAAGATCCCGTCAGCCGAAGCCGACACTTGAGAAGCTCGTGGTGTTCAAGATTGACCTTCATGGGCTGCTGCAAGTCCTTGGTCCGCGTAGTTGCTCTCTCCTCAGAGATTCGAAAAACGAATCACATGGCAACCATTTCCGTCATTCGGCTTGCACTTCATTCACTTTGGCCCGTGCGGGACCGGGCCAAAGTGAGAGGCGGGGCCAAAGTCACGAAAAATCTTGGCGTATGGGGAGAAGCAAGACACGATTGCGGAGCTGACCAGCAGGATGGACCAACGACGTGACCGCGGAGCAACCCCCCGAAAATGCTGCACCTGATCCGGTGACGGAAAATCGGGCCGAAGGCTCGTTAGCCGCATTGTCGCGGCACTCCTCTACCGATGCAGTGATCGATGAGACACAGGCGACACGTTCGGACAAAAGCGACTGCGGCCAAGTTTCGCCGCTGCAAGACCTAAGACGATGTCGGAGGGTTCTTTCAGCCGAAGAGCTGGCCAATATTGCATCCGATTTTGAGAATGCGTGGCAGCAGGTAAATTTCTCCAAGAGCTCGCCGTGGCTTCATAGCAGCTTAACTATGCAGCAAAGGGGCCACGTCTCACGAGAACTTCCTGAGGCAGAGGAAGTCCGCAAGCTTTACAATGATTCGGGATCACTGGTGCAATTTGCAAACCTTTTTATCCTTGACCGAAATGGGGCAATAAAGGCGCTTTCGGCTGCCGGAATCGATATTTATGAAGACGTAGGGCGTGACTGGGACAGCCATCATTCATTCAGAGAACTCAGCAGACGGCATGGTGTAACGCGCGATACAATCTCGATGGATCAAAATAGCCGGCCGGGAGGTACCACCCCGGAATAGCAAAAAGAAGTATAAAATCGATCTGATCGTCAAAGCTTACGGCGAGAAGTCAACAACCAATTACGCCGCAAAGGCAGCCGGTGTTCACTGGCAAACTGCGCAACGGGCCTTAAAGAAGCAACGGACTTGTTGATGGCCGCGTTTTGGACAAGATCCTTTTAAGGCATCGTTCTACACTAGTTGTGACGACGTTCGGTTAGGGCCACAGACAAATGGGTGTAAATAGGTCACGAGCCGTTCAGAATGTCGTAAACCATCGGCACAATCACCTGAACATCCTGATGACAGGCCCCTCGGCCGTAAGTGGACATTGGCATGTCAAGCTCGCGAGCTAACTTCCTGATTGAGATTACTGGAGAGAAGATCCCGGTCAGGGAAGGCTCTCTATTGCATGAGGGCTTCATTGCTCTGCGATCGTGCCACGGGAAATCCTACCAGGAGTTTCGTGATCAAGCGGGCGGAGCAAAAGGCTCTAAATCCCGCCGATACTCCCCGTCCGCGGTACTGAACAAGGCAGAGCAAACAGGCTTCGCGCGACTTCTCTCTCACGGCGGAGCAACACGCACAGACAACCCTAACGCCTCTGCAGGTCGACTGCCCGCGGCACGGCTGCACGAAGTGACTGCCGAGCATGTGCGCCAAGCCGTTTTTGATACTATCGATCAGGGATGGTCGTCACCCTCTACGGACTCACGCTCGTTCGACCTGATAACGGATGACGGCGAACGCCTTCCGCCTAAGGTCGTTTTCGGGCGTGCCGCGACGCTAGCGCTAGGCTTTCCAGTATTGCCGAGCCACTTCTCGGGTGGAGAAGGCACTCCCTGTTTCAGAGTTCTTCGAAGGGCCGGTTATGCCGTTGTTCCGAAGGATCAGGAACTGCCTGTTATCCCAGAATTCACGGCTGACGATCTGACGTGGTCGGAGGGAAGTCAGCAGCTGGTCCATCACCTCCGCCGCGAGCGGGCACGGGGCGCGGCGCAGGCCAAACGTGACTCATTCCGACAAGAGCACGGAAGGCTCTTCTGCGAAAAATGTAACTTCGATCCGATGGACCATTATGGCGGACCGGAGGGTGAGGCTTGCATTGAGGTTCACCACAAGGCCACCGCCATTTCGGAAATGACAGCTGGCCATCGCACCAGTCTTGCAGACCTTCAGTGCCTCTGTGCGAACTGTCATCGTGTTGTTCATAAGCTCTTGAAGATGACGACCTGACCGCATCGAACCAACGGCTTATCCTCAGCATCACGATCTGATTGGAATGCTACCAAAGCCCTTCGAAGCGCGTCGCTGCCGTTCTCGTATAGCGTACCGTGTGCCGGGGATCGCGATGGCCGAGATAATCTTGGATCAGGCGCAGGTCGCGCCCGGCATGGGCCAAGGCATGCCCGCAGGAATGGCGCAGCATGTGCGGATGGACAGCCCCGAGACCGGCCCGTGCCGCAATGACCGTCACGAGATAGTTGACGGCCTGCCGCGTCATCGGCTGACCGCGCTCGGACAGGAACAGCCAGGGCAGGCCATCCTGCCGATCTGACAGAATACGCCGGATCGCGCGCAACTCATCGCCTGCAAGGGGGTGGCTGGTGGAGAGACCACGCTTCAACCGATGAACCCAAAGATTTCCCGCTTTTAGATCAAGATCACTGCGGCGCAGCGCAATCAATTCGCTCACCCGCAGTCCGTGCCGATACATGAGGAGCAGCATGGCATGATCGCGCGGGCCGTGCCGCCCTGACCGGGCCGCGATCAGCAGCCGCCTCATCTCATCCGGCGTCAGGTAATCGCGCGGCCGCTGATGGGCATCGACGGGTGCAATCCCGTCACTCTTGACGAAACGCCGGTTGGCGCGCGGCCCAAACATGCGGTCCTCCCCTACGATTGCTGGCTCCGCCATCCTCAACTCTTGACGATATGCTCATTCCGTAAAGAGTTGAGCGTCACGATTTCGGGCGTTTCTCTTTTAATGCAAGCCGGTCCTTCAGCGTCTGCAGGATCAGATCCTCGATCTCGCGGACCCGCAGTCCATGTTCCAGAGCGAGGCAACTGACGAGCCGGCTAATCTCGGCGTCCTTGGGGCCGTAGGTCGCCCAATCATCCAGTTCGTGACTGTCTGGATGATGAGCCACTGCAACAGCAGGCTGAGGATACTGGTGCGCAGGAGGACGATCGGAAATATGCGGATCGGCGATCCATCCTTCCAATGGGTCTACGACATCCGGCGCGCCAAACCTCGCATCACGCTGCCGCCAAGCCCAAGCAGCCTGAACGGCGCAGAGGAAAGCGTCGAGATGGTCGGCGCCGGGATCGTCGCACAGGTTATCGGGGGCGATGATGCCAAAGCCGTATCGGGCTGGCGCCTCCTCGCGCAGGGCATGAAGCAAGCTATGGCGAGCCTGCCGCTGATCTGCAGTTTGCTTGCTGCGCGCATCATTCTTGTAGCTACGGCGACCGATGAATTGACGGGCCAGAAGGCCAGGATAGGCCTCAACCACGATACGCTGCGCATCACCGGCATGGAGGTGGGGGATGGTCACGCCTGAAGCAAGAAGACGGGGAGCACCCTCGAAGAACATCAGACCGACAGGCACCCCGTAAAGCTTCTGTGGACTAATCGAGCTCGCCTGCTTGTCGGTTGCACGACGATGCTCTTTATCACCCGCAGCCCGGTTTTCCTTGTACGCTTCCAATGC
The DNA here is from genome assembly GCF_028621715.1 of Paracoccus marcusii. NCBI lineage: Bacteria > Pseudomonadati > Pseudomonadota > Alphaproteobacteria > Rhodobacterales > Paracoccaceae > Paracoccus > Paracoccus marcusii. The sequence goes on from NZ_CP117466.1 coordinate 857,997, forward strand.
CTCGCGAAAGCCGTCGCGACCAAGCTGGCCCGCGTGTCGAACATATCCCTCCCAAGTCGATGGCCAGCCGGCAGTCTCGACAAATCGGCGGGCCTGACCGAAGGGAAAATCAATTCCCGCAATCCACGGCCCGGGCTGTACCAATGCTGAGTTGAACGCGCCAAAGTCGGACCACTCCTCAAGGGACCGCGTGAGCAGATGATCTCCCTCCAGTGTGCAGCAAAGACAAGTAATCGGCTTGCGCCGAGAGGGGCTGCTTGTGAAATCAATGCCGAGAATGTTCATGCAGAGACAGTAGCAAGGACGTGTGCCAAGATCGAAGTTCCTCTATCGGGCAGACAGTCAGAATCATCCTGTAACGCGAGAAACAGCCCGTGGTCTTTCGGTCTGGAATACCCCACTCTGTGTAAAAGGCTAGTTTGAATAGAGCGATGCCTGCAGGTCTCGGAATGCGCCCCGTATTACGGGTAGCCCGCCAAGCTTTTCCTTGCCCTCGCTGACACTGCCGTAGCGCGCGGTGAGGAACGTTCCAAGCTTCTTGGTTGCCAACTCGCTTTCCCCTCGGACCTCATAGGCACCAAGAATGGCCCAAAGCAGGTCTTTCAGGTCACCGTCCGCATCGACGATCCCCGATGAGCGCACATCATTGGCACGCTCGCTTCGCGTCTTAGGCTGACTGGTGAAGAGGACGTAGCTGAGAACATCAAAAAGATCGCTGTCAGGCGCATCAACCAGCTTTCGGATATCCTCCAGCCTATCGCGATCATACCCACGGTCAGATAGCTGCTCAAGCAGATGCTCGCGGTTGTCAGGATCGCTCCACATGCCCCGCAGATGATCTTCGCTGGTCACAATACCAGATAAATCACCAAACAGACGTTCAAGGAACTGGGCTGCTGACATCGGCTTGCCGTCCGGGCTCCAGTAGGTCGTCGTCGCGATATACTGGATTTTCCGAGCCGTGCCGTCCGACAACTTCACCAAAATTTTTTCACGTGGCGGTTCGGCAGTGCCTCCACCCTCGGGCTCCCCCGGCTCGTCAGGTCCCTGCCCGGGTCCAACCGGCGGCGTGGGGGGGCCACCGCGTGGTTCCGGTGCCAACGGTTCTCCATCCCACTCGGGGTCGCTGAAGTTCTGATGCGCTTTCACAAAATCCCATATCGTGAAAAAGTCCTTGCCCTCATACGTCCGCGTTCCCCGCCCGATGATCTGCTTGAATTCGATCATGGATCGGATCGGGCGCATCAGGACAATGTTGCGAATGTTGCGAGCATCAACGCCGGTCGAAAGCTTTTGAGAGGTCGTTAGAACAGTCGGGACCGTTTTGTCATTGTCCTGAAAATCTCGCAGGTGCTGGTCACCGACTGCGCCATCGTCGGCAGTGACACGGTGGCAGTAGTTGGGATTCGCACTATCCTTGACCTGATTGATCAGGTCTCGAACAAGCGCAGCATGATCCTGGGTGGCACAGAAGACCAAAGTCTTTTGCCGCTGATCAACCTGCCTCATGAACTCCTTGACACGGCTCAGTTCGCGCTCTTCGATGATAATCCGGGTGTTAAAGTCGCCTTCCGCGAACCTTTCGCCAGCTTCGACGTCGCCAGCCAGCACGTCGTCGCTGCCGTCATAGACATACTCGTCAATGGTGCTCGCCATCTGGCGGACCTTGAACGGCGTCAGGAAACCATCTTCGATCCCGTCGCGCAGCGCGTAGGTATAAACAGGCTCTCCGAAATAGGCATAAGTGTCCGCATTGTGTTTGCGCTTGGGCGTGGCCGTCAATCCAAGCTGAGCGGCGGGCTCGAAGTACTCAAGCAGCCGGCGCCATTCGCTTTCGTCTTTGGCTCCGCCCCGGTGGCATTCGTCGACGACGATGAAGTCAAAGAAGTCAGGCGGATACTGCGCGTAAACTGGCCCACCATCGCCGGTCATAAAGGTCTGAAAGATCGTAAAGAAAAGGCTGGCATTCTTGGGCGGCTGACCACGGTTCTTGCGGATCGTGTCTGGGTCGATCCGAGTCACGGCATCATTGGGGAAGGCACTGAACGAGTTATATGCCTGATCAGCAAGGATGTTGCGGTCGGCTAGGAAAAGGATGCGTGGACGGCGAACCGGTTCACCCGACAGGTTCCATTCGGACTGAAACAACTTCCAGGCAATCTGGAATGCGATAGAGGTCTTGCCGGTACCAGTAGCCAGCGTTAGCAGAATGCGACGATCGCCTTTGGCCAGGGCCTCAAGTGCAGCATTGACGGCTTTGTGCTGATAATAGCGCAGCTCCCACTTGCCGCCGTCCGTTTCGAAGTCCACGGCTCCGAACCGCTCGCGCCACTCATTGTGGTCAGCAAAGGTTCGGTCCCACAGCTCATCGGGCGTAGGAAACGGCAAGGCCATGTTGGCCTCGGTCCCGGTGGTCATGTCGATCTGATACCAGCTTAGCCCGTTGGAGGCATAGGCAAAGCGCGACCCCAATCGTTCGGCATAATCCTTGGCCTGCCCCACTCCGCTGCGGTGGCTGACGCCGGCGCGCTTGGCCTCCAGCACGGCGAGCTTCTGGCCCTTGTGGATGAAGACGTAATCGGCCGACAGCCCTTTGCCGCGCGTGCCACCCGACTGGATGCGACCGGGGCAAATGACTTCACGACGAACCTTACTGCCGTTGAGCCCCCAGCCCGCCGCAGCGAGGATCGGGTCTATACGCTCGGCGCGGGTATCGGCTTCGGTTTCGTCGTGGATACTCATGCACGGCACATCCTAAAATCGTTTGGCTCTCAATGTTCATTTAGTTCCGAGAACAGGTCAGCAGTCTTTTCATGGGCGAGAGCTGTGTTGCCAAAGTCAGTGCCACCAAGCTTTCGAAGGTGGCCCAGAGGATACCAACGATCATCGCCACCCTGGTAGAAAACTGTCTCGTAGATGCTGCCGGTATGAGCGGCGCGATGTATTTCATAGACCTCCGACAGGATCGTGAAGGCATGATTTAAAGATGAAGGCTTTTTCTCGCTTATCCCCTCTGGCAGCGTGATGGGCGAAATGTCCATTACCTTGATCGCCTTGCCTCGGATCTCGACCAGCAGACCACCTATGAAACCAGGGACTTTCTTTTTTTGCTTCTCGGTTGATGCGCCGAGTGCGATCTGGATGAAGTGCGCTTCCGTCGAGTGCCAGCCTTTTACGGAACCCCACTCAACTTTTCCACGCATGGCGTGCGGTGGTATCAGGTGCTTCAGAAGCGTCCCCGTCAGTGATTCATGCTGTCTCACCTGAAGCGCAAAACACCAAAGGCGCACCTGCGGCGAGAAACTGGCAGAGCTTACGCGCAGGCACCTCTCGTTGAGGCCAAAGTTTTGAGCTGGCCTCCGCGGGCAGAACAAGCTCTGCCGTGGTTCCTTCTAGCGCAGTCAGCTTTTGGCCTGTTGGGGTCACCCACTCGCCATTCTTGAAGCTGATAGGAATTCGCAAGAAGGTGTCAAACGTGTCAGTCATAGATGTAGTCTCACGTCAATTCTCCAGAAAATGCCTTATGCAAAAGGGTCTGGCGTAGGTCAGCGATATCCATAATCTGAGCCTTGTATTGTGCCAATGTTGTATCGATTTGGGCGCGAAGGCCAGAAAGCCGATTAACAATGTGTGTCTGTTTCGTCAGATCGTTTGGGACACGGACAGTGAGCTTGCTCCATTTACCCTTATTGATGATCGGCAATGTTGCTTGACCAGAGCCATGCATGACGGCAGCCTGAAACTCAGGAGTTAGCATCTGATAGTAAAGGTATTCGCCACTAATATGGTCATTTGGAATAACTGCATTGATCTGCTGGTTCGTGGCTATGGGGCGATCACAATAGCCTGTCTTTCCGATGGTCGCACCAATACAAACCATCAATGCAGAACCAGTGGGAAGTATACGAGAAACTGAGGCTCCCTTCTCGCTTAAACCTCGGTTGTCATAAGCTAGCGAGCCATCTGGCAAAAAATCGCCGGGCGTCACGAAGGGCAAGTGATCCCCAAGGTTTCCCTGATCTGAGGTTTTTGGCGTTGACCCAGTGACGACTGAGCCAAGCGTAGCAAGCGCAGTGTTATTCCATGAGATGGTTTCATCCTTAAACGCTACATGCAAAGCACTGCCAAACAACTCCCGCGCGTTTTGGAGGTTGGCTTCTGCGTGGGCGCGGGCGCGGGCCAGACCCTCGAATGCCTCGTCCAGAACCGCAACAATCCGCTGTTGTTCTTCAAGCGGTGGGAGGGGCAGCTTGATAGATTTAATGAGAGAAAGATTCAGGGACGGATAAGAATTCTCCGGCAGCAATTCCTGCGCGGCAATCCTGCTAAGAGCATATAACAGATAGCGAGGCTCAGCGAGTCCGCTCTTCGCGGTGATTGTAGCCAAGTGGCTTGACACATAAGCGTCTCGACGGGTGATAACACGATGGTTCAGAAAGGTTGAGGCGCCACTCTTCGGCATCAAAATCGTTCCGGCAGGAACAAGACGGAGTCCTACAACTCCTTTCTCGTTCAAAAGGTCTGATGTGCTCTCGATCTCGCCAAATCGAATTTGGCCAACGTCCGACGTTCTGATAAAAGGGTACCGCCCACCTTCGAACAGCTTCTTGTCCTGCGGTGCGGGATTACCCGCGCCCACGTCAGCAACTTCTTCTAGTTGCCGCTCATGCCACCCTTCCACGCCTAAGTCGTTCACAGCATCCCCCGAATATCTTCGAGGATTTGTGCCGTCTCAGCATCCCGCGCCAGCATGTCGGCGATGATCTCTTCGGGGCTTCGCAGCGCCTCGGCCTCGGGCGCGTTGGGGTTCTTGACCGACAAATCGTAGGTGTGCTCATCAAGATCAGCGCGTTTCATGATCCAGCTTTTCGGCCCGTTAGGCCGGGTGCGCTGCAACTCCATAAACTCAGCCAGGTCAGTATCGTTCAGCGGCTTGGTCTTGCCCATGTTGCGGCCCGGATCGAGCTGGTAAAACCAGATGTCCCGCGTCGGTGCCCCCTTTTCGAAGAACAGCACGACAGTCTTGACCCCTGCCCCCTGAAACGTGCCTTGCGGGCAATCGAGGATGGTATGCAGCTCTGTCGCCTCTAGCAGTTCCTTGCGTAGGGCGACACTGGCGTTGTCGGTGTTGCTGAGGAAGGTGTTCTTAATCACGACAGCAGCACGCCCACCGGCCCGTAGCTTGCGGATGAAGTGTTGCAGGAACAGATAGGCGGTCTCGCCGGTGCGAATTGGGAAGTTCTGCTGGACCTCGCGCCGCTCGCCGCCGCCGAAGGGCGGATTGGCGAGGATGATGTCGTGGCGGTCCTTTTCCTGAATATCCATCACGTTTTCATTGAGCGTGTTGGCGTGGATAAGGTTCGGAGCCTCGATCCCGTGCAGAACCATGTTCATGATCCCGATGATGTAGGCGAGGCCCTTCTTCTCTTGACCGTAGAAGGTCTTGGTTTGCAGGGCTTCGTAATCGGATGCCGACAGCTTGTCGGTGCGCAGATAATCATAGGCTTCGCAGAGAAAGCCCGCCGAACCAACCGCGCCGTCATAGATCGTCTCGCCGATCTTGGGGTCCGTGACCTTGATCATGGCGCGGATCAGCGGGCGCGGCGTATAGTATTCACCCCCGTTGCGGCCCGCATTACCCATGCGCCGGATACGGGTTTCGTAAAGTTGGGACAGCTCGTGCCGTCCTGCCTGGGTGTTGAAGGACAGACCGTCTACGGCTTCGAGAACGTCACGCAGGATATAGCCTGAACGGAACTTGCTGCGCAGCTCGGTGAATACCTCGCCGATCTTGTATTGGATGGTCTGCGGGCTGGTGGCGGATTGGCGGAAGGAGGCGAGGTACGGGAATAATTCCTGATCTACGAACTTGATCAGGTCATCGCCGATGCGGGCGACATTGTGGTCAAGCTCACCGTTCTTCTTCGGAGCTGCCCATTTGTCCCAACGGAACCCGCCGTTGATGATCGGCGTGTAATCGTCGCCGTCCAGCTCAGCGCGGTCCTGACGCTCAGTTTCCAGATCGTGCAGGTATTTGAGGAACAAGACCCATGAGGTCTGCTCTACATAGTCCAGCTCATTAGCAATGCCCTCTTCAGCGCGAAGGTCTTTTTCAATCTTGTTGAATGCGTTGTCGTACAATGTATCGCCTGCCCGAGATGCGTGAGGTTGTGAAATTGTTATCAGGCGCATCGACAATGCGCACCTAGAAACCAGCGGCCGGAGGGAGATCTGACACACTGGGCCGGAACGGTGAAATTGGAGGGACACGCGCGCTTGTGCGAGGGGAGAACCGGATTTCTCCGTGGAGGCTGAGCGCAGCGGCACCAGAGCCCGCGTTCAGATTGCTGGCCGGATGGCAGGCGGACAAATAAATGAAGAGTCGTCAGCTGTGCCAGAGCGAAGCGGAGGCGCGGCTGTCTGCTGGATCAGCGATCGCGGTACCCCTCCACCCATCGATTGCTTCCTCAGCGTGGACGACGCTACGCTGAAGAAACCGGAGCAGAGCGCCAGAAGTAAAAATGGCTCTATCCATATAGGACGCTGTCAAACGACTTACTTAAAGCGTTCGAAGAGAGTGCCCATTCGGTCGGGAGTTACGTCCTTCACCTGTGGGCCTTGGCGTTCCGGCCATTTCCCGCCGACATGGGATGGACCTTCCTGGCCAAGCACCTCGAAAACAAAAATTGTTTTGTCGAAATACTGGACGCACTTCACATGAGAATTCACGTAGGAGCGCAGAGGCTCCGACAGAGCAGATCGACTAATTCGGTCGGTGATATCTTGGAACATCTGGTCAAGGTTTTTTCCGGAGTGCTGAGCCTCGTGTTCCACTCCGGTCACGTAGAAGCCGCCATGGGTCAAAGGCTGAATTCCGAACAAATCATGCACTCTAGCCGCCGTCGCGGCATTCTCGGCAACGCCCACGAGGACATAGCCCTTATGCCCTTTGCCGATGTTTGCTATGGCAGCACAAGTTTCGATGATCTTGTCGAACGAACCCTCGTCAAACGAGGGGTTGGCATTGAGCGTGTAGAAGCCCTGCTTGAAGTCGTAAGCAGCCTGCTCAGTCTTCGAGTTCGTCAGGAGGTTCTGGAACTTGGTAACCCAATGAACCTTTGCTGGATCGGGGTTCTTGTCGTCTTCGAAATGACCTTGGATCCAGCCTACGACGGAGTTGACCGTCTTACCGCGGTTTTCCGCGCCCCATTTGCCACCGTCCTGGATCTCGACGTTCTTCCCGCAGTCGGTGAGGCACCTGATGAGGCCCGCGCTGTTGGACACGACCATGCCGCGCCTCACGATCAGATCGTGAAAGGCGAGAAATACGGCTTGGAAGTAACGCGGCACTGGATTGCCGCCGTTCCCATTCGGGAAGATGAGCGTTGTGAACGTGGTCCGGGCTTGCCCAAGCAACAGGATAAGAGCGTCCTGTACACGCTGATAGTCAAGATCGACCAGTTCCGGGCTTCGCTTCCTGATCGCGTTATCTACAGCATCAAACCTTGCCTTGCTTGTCGTGGTCACCGGGAATGTAGCGCCATAGTAGTCGTCGAACAGCTCCGTCCGGGATGGCAAAGGTTCGTCTGAGACCATGTATGCAACCAGGTCAGCTACCATCTCCTCGTCTCGGCTCTGCCGAAGCTGGTCCTTTGTCAAAATTCCATGCGCCACCCAGAACACGCTGTCGGCACTGATGCCGTAATCGAGTTCGCGATTGGTTATGCTGATCTTATTCATCTCGCCGAGCAGAAGCAGGTCTGAGTTCGAGGTGTCGCCCCGGACGCCTGCCGAGATCTGGCGAACGCAGTCGGCAAAGGCGTCTGTGGCGCCTGCCGCCCGCAGTTCCTGCCGGGAGAGCTGTCGGCCACCGGAGTTGATACGCCGGAAGACTTCTTCCACGGACTCGCCACGAGCCGCCTCGTAGATCGAGAGCGGCACCGGATAGGACGCAATCGCCAAACACTGATCGCGATCAAGGATCGGAGTCCTCTGTTCGATCACCTTGCGATCGAGGAGATCTTTCGTCGTCGCAAAGGTGTTGAGGTCAAAGTATCCTCCGCCGACTGTATATTCGTTCCCGATAAATGACGTAATGGCGTTCATCCGTTGCATCCCATCGATGATTTCCAGGGTGCCGTCCTGCCGTCCAAGCGGCTCGGCAAGCAGGATAATCGGAACCGGGAAGCCCCTGATGATAGAGTCGATGAAGTTCTGCTTCTCTTCAATCGTCCAGATCAGCTTTCGCTGATAGCGTCGGTTCACAACGTACTTGTTGTCCAGGTAGTTGATGAATACCCGTTCCACCTGTTCGCCACGAACGATGAGTTCCTGCTGTGCCCCTGCCAATTTCTCCGCCATTCTTAACCGCCTATTGCCCGACAAACATACAAGTCGCATGGAAAGATTCCAGCGTACTTGTCAGGGTTTATGCTTCGGCCTTCCGTTGAGGGTCGTGCCCAACGCTGCGTCCGGAAAGCCCAAACAGTGCGCGGCGAACACGAATGCCAGCAAACGGCTCTGCGCGTCGTTCACGCGCCGACCTGTGACCGTCCGCTTTCGTATATCTGAGATGCCTGAGAGGCAGACCGACTGACAGAAAAGGCAAAACTATCTGCCGCTAAACATCGGGGAAATGGTCGGAGCGAGAGGATTCGAACCTCCGACCCCCTGCTCCCGAAGCAGGTGCGCTACCAGGCTGCGCTACGCTCCGACCGTAGGACGGGCAGGTAGCGCGACGATCCGGAGAATGCAAGCCCCCATCAGCGACGGGGCGCCCACAATCTTTGCAGGATCGTCGATTTCGGCGCCGTCACCGTCTCGGCGCGCAGGCGGGCGCTGGTGGCGGGGCGATTGGCGCTGACGCCGCGGCCTTCGCGCCAGACGATGTAGATGCCCGAGGCGATGATCACCCCCGCGCCCAGCAGGGTGGCGGGGTCGACGCCCTCTCCGAACAGGAACCAGCCATAGCCGGTCGCCCACAGGATCTGCGAATACTGCATGGGCGCCACGATCGCGGCCTCTCCGGTGCGATAGGCCATGATGACCAGGAACCCGCCCATCAGGCCAAGCCCCGCGATGATGCCGGTCATCGCCAGATGCACCAGCTCCATCGGCTGATAGCTGACCGACAGCGCCGCGCCGGTCGCGAAGAAGTTGCCCAGCATCGGCCACATCATCAGCACCATCGGGCGTTCGGCCCGGCCAAGGCGGCGGATGATCACCGCGGCCAACGCGCTGGCCGTGGCGCCGGCCATCGCGGCGATGTGGCCCAGCTGGATCTCCTGCCCGCCCGGGCGCAGCACGATCAGCACGCCGGTCAGGCCGACGATGACGGCGGCCCAGCGGTGCCAGCCGACCCTCTCGCCCAGAAGCGGGATCGACAGGATGGTGATCAGCAGGGGCGTCGTGAACAGGATCGCATAGACCTGCGTCAGCGGCAGGGTCGAGAAGGCGAAGAACCCCGCCATCCCCGCCACCACGGCGCACAACGTGCGCAGGATCACCCAGCCCGGATTGGCCGGGCGCAGCGTGCCGGGCTGGGGGTCGCGCATCAGCACGATGCTGACCAGCGGGAACGACAGGAGCGATGCGAAGAACAGGATCTGCATCGCCGGATAGATGGCACCCAGCGACTTGATCACCACGTCATGCGTGGCATAGAGGCCCATCGCCGCAAGCTGCAGCAATGCGCCTCTGACATTGGCGGTCAGGGCCAATCAGGCCTCCAGCGCGGCGACGATGGCATCGCCCATCTGCGCCGTGCTGATCGGGGTGCCGCCGTCGGGCCCCATCAGGTCGGCGGTGCGCAGGCCGTCGGCCAGCACACGCTCGACCGCGGCCTCCAGCGCGTCGGCCGCGGCACCCTCGCCGAAGGAATAGCGCAGGGCCATGGCGAAGGAGAGGATGCAGGCGATCGGGTTGGCCTTGCCCTGCCCCGCGATGTCGGGTGCCGATCCGTGGACCGGTTCGTACAGCGCCTTGGGCCGGCCGTTCGCCATCACCGCGCCCAGCGACGCGGACGGCAGCATGCCCAGCGAGCCGGTCAGCATCGCCGCCGCGTCCGACAGCAGGTCGCCGAACAGGTTGTCGGTCACGATCACGTCGAACTGGCGCGGCGCGCGCACCAGCTGCATCGCGCCGTTATCGGCATACATGTGCGACAGGGCCACGTCGGGGTATTCGTTGTCATGCACCCACTGGACCTCCTCGCGCCACAGGATGCCCGATTCCATCACGTTGGCCTTTTCCATCGAACAGACCTTGTTGCCGCGGGCGCGGGCCAGCTCGAAGGCGGACCGGGCGACGCGGCGGATCTCTCCGCTGGTGTAACGCTGGGTGTTGATGCCGACGCGGCCACCCTCGTTGTCGGGATTGTTGTCGTCGGAATGGATGCCGCGCGGTTCGCCGAAATAGACGCCTGAGGTCAGCTCGCGCACGATCAGGATGTCCAGGCCGGCCACGACCTCGCGCTTCAGGCTGCTGAAGTCGGCCAGCGCGTCAAAGCACTGCGCCGGACGCAGGTTGGCGAACAGGTCCATCTCCTTGCGCAGGCGCAGCAGGCCGCGTTCGGGTTTAACACTGAAATCCAGGACGTCGTATTTCGGGCCGCCGACCGCACCCAGCAGGACCGCATCCACCGCCTGAGCCTTGGCCATCGTCGCATCCGCCAAGGGCACGCCATGCACATCATAGGCAGCGCCGCCCACCAGGTCATGGGTCACGTCGAAGGTCATGCCGCGGTTCACCTGGAACCAGTCGATGACCTTGACCACCTCGCCCATGACTTCGGGGCCGATCCCGTCGCCGGGCAGGATGAGAAGCGAATAGCGGTCGGACATGATCCCTCCATCAGGTGCCAGCCGCGACAGCGCAGGCTGCGGCTTCGGGTTAGACGCCGCCCGCCCTAGGGTCAAGCGCGGCGGGGAACGGGCGCTCACGACAGTTTGCCTTGCGCCCGGGGGGCTGCTGGTCGACCCTGTCGCCCGACCAGCCCTGTGAATGAGGAATGCGATGACCCGCTGGACTGTCCTGATGATCGCCGCCGCGGCGGCGCTGACGCAACCCGCCTTGGCGCAGACCTCGGACGGGGTGCCGGGCGACCGGGTCGTGGTACCGCTGCCGGACGTGTCTGGGCTGTCCGACGACGAGGCGCAGGCGCTGGCGCGCGACGTCGCGCAGATGACCGTGATCACCGCGGAATGCCCCGAACACGATGTCAGCGGTCCGGAATTTCAGCTGATGGCCGGCACCACTGATGCGCTGACCGAACGGCTGGGGCTGGACCCGGTCAGCTATGACCGTGACTATGTCCGCCCGGCCTTTGCCGTGGTCGAGGAGGCGGATGCCTGCGACCGGCTTGGCCCGCAGGTTCCCGAACTGATCGCCCGGCTGGAGGGGATGGGCGGCAGCACCCAGCCCGTGACGCCGGGCCTGGCCGAGGCCGCCGCCGCCAAGGCCGCCGCCGCGGGCGCCAGCGACACGGCCTCCGACGCGGAAGCCGTCCCCGCCGAATAACGCCCCGCCGCCCCGGCGTGATTTGCACGTCTTGCAGCTTCCGCGTCCTTGGCCCAGCGTGGCGCCGGGGAACGGAGGAACGAATTCATGCTCAAGGCCGGATTGGTCAGCCTGGTGCTGGCCTATATGCTGTCGCAATTCTATCGGGCCTTTCTGGCCGTGCTGGCCCCGGTGCTGCAGGATCAGGTCGGCGCCGGCCCCGGCGATTTGGCCCTGTCATCGGGGCTGTGGTTCATCGCCTTCGCGCTGATGCAGCTGCCGGTGGGGGCGGCGCTGGACCGGTTCGGACCGCGCCGCACGGTGGCGTGGCTGATGGCGGTGGGCGGGGCCGGAGGCGCGGTGATCTTTGCGATGGCAGACGCACCGTGGCACCTGCATCTGGCGATGACCGCATTGGGCATCGGTTGCTCTCCGGCGCTGATGGGGCCGTATTTCATCTTCGCGCGCGAATACCCGCCCGCGTCCTTCGGGATGCTGGCCGGGGTGCTGGTGGGGTTCGGATCGCTGGGCAACATCCTGGGCGCCTCGCCCCTGGTCTGGGTGATCGAGGCCGCGGGGTGGCGCCAGACCCTGTGGGGGCTTGCGGCCGTGACACTGATGGTGGCCGCGCTGGTCCTGGCGGCGGTGCGCGACCCGGCGCGGCTGGGCGCGGGGCATCCGCAGGGCTCGATCGGTCAGATCCTGCGCCTGCGCGCGCTGTGGTTCATCGTGCCGCTGTTCGGCGTGAACTATGCGGTGACGGCGGCAATCCGCGGATTGTGGGCCGCCCCCTGGCTGGAGCAGGTGCATGGCGCCGACGCGACCCAGATCGGCCGGGTCACGCTGGCGATGGGCCTGGCCATGGTCGCGGGCAGCTTTGCCGTCGGACCCGCCGCGCGCCTGGCCGGCAGCGCGCGCCGTGCGACGATGTTGTTTTCCGCGGTGATGATCGTCACGCTGGCGGTGATGTGGCAGGCCCCCGCCCTGCCCCTGCCCACAGTGACCGCGCTGCTGGTCGTGCTGGGGTTCTTCGGGTCGGCTTATCCCTTGCTGATGGCGCATGGACGATCGTTCCTGCCACCACATCTGGTGGGACGCGGGATGACCTTCCTCAACATGATCTCCATCGGTGGGGTCGGGGTGATGCAGTTCGCGTCGCGCCCGGTCTATGCCGCGGCACAGGGTGCCTATGCGCCCGCGCAGGCCTTCGCTATGCTGTGGCTGTTCTTCCTGATCCCGCTGGCGATCGGGTTCCTGCTGTATTTCCTGACGCCCGAGGCCGCCGCCCATGACTGACCCGCTGATCGTCGCACCGAACCTGAAACGTCGCCTTTCCGGGGTGACGGCCACGGTGGTGCGGCTGATCCCGGTCCAGGCGCGGATGATCGACATCCGCGCGACCGGCCCCGGCCTGCCCGCGGATGTCCCGCACATTCCCCTGGTGCGCGCGGCCACCCTGCCCCGCGACCGATGGCGGGTCTGGCACGCGCGCCGCAACACCGAGATGGCGCTGGGGCTGATCCTGCGTCGCCTGCTGCGGCGCCGGTACCGCCTGCTGTTCACGTCCGCCGCCCAGCGCCGGCACACCGGCTTCACCCGCTGGCTGATCCGGCAACAGGACGCGCTGATCGCGACCTCGCCCCAGGCGGCCAGCTATCTGGAATGCCCCGCGACCGTGATCCTGCACGGGGTCGACACGGACGTGTTCCACCCCGCCCCGGACCGTGCCGCTTTGCGCGCGCGGCTGGGGCTGGACCCGGACGCGGTGCTGATCGGCTGCTTCGGCCGCATCCGCGCGCAGAAGGGCGTCGATCTGCTGGTGCAGGCCGGGCTGGAACTGCTGCCCTCGCGCCCGCGGGTGCAGATCATCTTCACCGGCCGCATCACCCCTGACAACCGCGCTTTTGCCGATGACCTGCAGGCGCGCATCAAGGCGGCCGGGCTGGACGGTCGCATCCGCTTCCTGGGCGAACTGCCGTGGGACCAGGTGATCGCACATTACCAGGCGCTGGATCTCTTTGCCGCCCCTGCCCGCTGGGAGGGCTTCGGCCTGACGCCACTGGAGGCCGCCGCCTGCGCCGTCCCCACCGTCGCCGCCCGCGTCGGTGCCTACGAGGCGCTGATCCGCGACGGCCAGACCGGCAGCCTGGTCCCGAAAGACGACGCCCCCGCCCTGACCGCCGCGCTGGCCCGCTGGCTGGACGACGACGCAGGCCGCGCCGCGGCGGGTCAGGCCGCCCGCGCCCATGTCACCGCGAACCACGCCATCGAGGGCGAGGCGCGGGCCATCGTCGACGTCTATCGGTCGCTGCTGTGAACCGGCTGGCCTTTGCCACGGCGCGCCTGATGCGCCGCGACGCGCCCCTGGCCGCGCTGTCGGTCCCGCAATCCGCGCTGCTGGCCGACCTGTCGGGCCGCCATGTCGCGCTGATCGGCAATGCCCGCGCGCTTGCCGATCAGGCCCACGGGGCACGGATCGATGCCGCCGACAGGGTCGTCCGCATCAACCGCGCGCCGATGCCCAGCCCTGCCAGCCACGGTACGCGCACCGACTGGCTGGGACTGGCCACGCGCCTGCCGGACGCGGACCGTGCGCGCCTGGACCCCGGCCGCATCCTGTGGATGTCGCCCAAACGCAAGCGGCTGGACTGGGACAGCGCGTCCAGCCCCGGCTTCTACCTGCACCCCCTGGCGGATATCGACATGCTGGCCGGGCGGCTGGGCGCGCCGCCCACGACAGGCGCGATGCTGATCGATCTGTGCCTGCGCAGCGATCTGGCATCGCTGACGCTCTATGGTTTCGACTTCTTCGCCAGCCTGTCGCTGTCGGGACGGCGCAATGCCGCGCAGGTGCCGCATGATTTCGCGGCCGAGGGTGCCTGGGTCGCCGATCTGTTGCGCCAGGACCACCGTCTGACGCTGATCCGCTGAGGCGGCCTTGCACGCGCTGCGCGCTGTGCAATCCTGTACGCTTCCCCCGCGCGGGGGACACCAAAAAGCAGGCAGGGAAACCCCATGAGAACCATCAAGGCCGCCTTGGCCTCCACGGCGCTGATCTGCGCCACCCCGGCATTGGCGCAGGATTTCGGCGCCTATGGCTATGATACGATGCGCGATTTGGCGCTGAATTATCCGGGCCGCTTCACGGGCGCGCCGGACAGCGGTACGACCTTCTTCAACGCGGCCCAATACATGCGCGACCGCCTGTCCTTCGGCGGCAATGCGGTCGTGCGTCAGGACTTCACCGCCACCAGCCGGTCTGGCGCCACGCTGGGCCCGTCGCAAAACCTGGTCGTGTCGATGCCCGGCGCCAGCGACCGCTTCATCGTGGTGGGGGCGCATTTCGACAGCGCCGGAACATCGCCCGACCTGCAGGGGGTCGACGACAATGCCTCGGGCGCGGGGGTGCTGACCGAACTGGCGGCGCACATGACCGGGCTGTCCACCGATGTCGGCCTGGAGTTCGTGGCCTTCGGCGCCGAGGAGGTCGGCCTGCAGGGGGCGGCCCATTACGTCGACACCCTTGGCGGCCGCCGCGACGACATGGCCGGGATGATCAACATCGACAGCCTGATCACAGGCGACTTCATGTATGCCCATGCCGGGACCGAATACCTGGAGAACCCGGCGCTGCTGTCGCTGTGGACCCGCGCGCACGCCATCGCGGACGAGCTTGGCATCGATCTGCGCAGCAACCCCGGACGGAACCCGGACTATCCGATCAACACCGGCTGCTGTTCCGACGCCGCCGTGTTCGAAGGCTACAGCATCCCGATCCTGTGGCTGGAGGCGACGAACTGGGACCTGGGCGATCTGGACGGCTATACCCAGACCGACAATCCGCTGATCCCCGGCGGTTCGACCTGGCATGACCCGACCGAGGACAACTGGGCGTTCCTGCTGGCGGCCTTGGGCCCTGAACGGTTCGAACAGCGCATGCGCGACTATGCCCGCATCCTGACCCGCCTGCTGGTCGAGGAGACGGGCGCCGACCTGGTGGCGTCGTCCCAGGACGCGGCCCTGTCGGCGGCCCAGATCGCCGATCTGGCCACCCGACAGCAGGCTGACCTGGCCGCCCTGTCGCTGCGCGCGACGCGTGACCGCTTGGGCGCGGATGCGCCCTTTGGCCAGATCACGCCCTCGATCGCGGTGCAGGGCCTGGCCACGCCGGACAGCAGCGCGACCTTCGGGCGCGACGGCGGGGCTGCGCTGATGGCGCGGGCGGGCGCGTCGTACCAGGTGGCCCCCGGCCTGTCTTTGGGCGGCCAGCTGGCCTATGCACGCACCGGCGACGACCTGCGCAGCGGCGACGACCTGGAATCGACCGCCTATCAGCTGTCGCTGGACGCGGCCTATGCGATGAACGACGACTGGGTGATCGGCGCGGTCAGCTGGGGCAAGTCGGACCTTGAGGGCACGCGCGACTTCGTGCTGCGCTCGGGCCTGGGCGCGACCATCGTCGAACGGGATTTCGACTGGTCGACCAATGCCTATACCCTGGGCGCGCGAGTCCAGGCCGGGCGCGACTATGCGCTGGCATCGGGCGTGACCTATGGTCCGGTCGTGGGGCTGGATTACAGCCGCACCCGGATCGGCGGGTTTTCGGAAGGGTCGGGCGACCGCCGCGCGGTCACCTATGCCGGTCAGGCAATCGAAAGCCTGGAGGTCCAGCTGGGCGGCCGCGTCGGCACCGATCTGGCCGTCGCCGGGCGCGACGTGACGCTGTCGGCGCAAGGCACGCTGGTCCACGACCTGGCCGAAGGGGCGCCCTCGCGCATCCGCGTGACCGACAGCACCGGCAACGACCGCCGCGTGACGCTGGATGGACAGGACCGCAACTTTGCCCGCATCGGCCTGTCGGCCCAGACGGCCCTGTCCGACCAGGCCGATGCCTGGGTGACGCTGGACAGCCGCATCGGCCATGACGCCGGATCGCAGGCGACCGTCGGTGCGGGCCTGGGCCTGCGGTTCTGAAAACCGCTTGTGCGCGTCCGGTCAGCCGGGCGCGCACAAGCCGTCCCTGCGGCGTTTTGCGGCAGTCGCCGGGGCCGCCCGACCTGTTGCCGGAACCCCGCGACCGGGTGCGGACCTGCAACGCGCGCTGGCGTTGCGCGGCCGTTTGCGGTAAATGCCCCCGACCGCAGAAAAAGGAGCTCCCCCGAAATGGGTTACAAAGTCGTCGTCGCCGGCGCCACGGGCAATGTGGGCCGCGAAATGCTGAACATCCTGGACGAACGCCAGTTCCCCGTGGACGAGATCGCCGTGCTGGCGTCCCGCCGCAGCCAGGGCACCGAGGTCAGCTTTGGCGACAAGACTTTGAAGATCAAGGACATCGAGCAGTTCGACTGGACCGGCTGGGACATCGCGCTGTTCGCCATCGGATCGGATGCGACCAAGATCCACGCCCCCAAGGCCGCGGCCGCGGGCTGCGTGGTGATCGACAACTCCTCGCTCTATCGCTACGACGCCGACGTGCCGCTGATCGTGCCCGAGGTGAACCCCGACGCGATCCAGGGCTATGCGAAAAAGAACATCATCGCGAACCCCAACTGCTCGACCGCGCAGATGGTCGTCGCGCTCAAGCCCCTGCATGACCGCGCCCGCATCAAGCGCGTCGTCGTCTCGACCTACCAGTCGGTCAGCGGCGCGGGCAAGGAGGGCATGGACGAGCTGTGGGACCAGACCAAGGGCATGTACGTGCCGGGTCAGGAAAAGGAACCCAAGAAGTTCCAGAAGCAGATCGCCTTTAACGTGATCCCGCAGATCGACGTCTTCATGGAAGACGGCGCGACCAAGGAAGAATGGAAGATGGTCGCCGAGACCAAGAAGATCATGGACAAGTCGATCAAGGTCACCGCGACCTGCGTCCGCGTCCCCGTCTTCGTCGGCCATTCGGAATCGATCAACATCGAGTTCGAGGATTTCCTGGACGAGGACGAGGCCCGCGACATCCTGCGCGAGGCGCCCGGCGTCATGGTGATCGACAAGCGCGAGCCCGGCGGCTACATCACCCCCGTCGAATGCGTGGGGGAATACGCCACCTATGTCAGCCGCATCCGCCAGGACGGCACGGTCGAGAACGGCCTGAACCTGTGGTGCGTCAGCGACAACCTGCGCAAGGGTGCGGCGCTGAACGCGGTGCAGATCGCCGAACTGCTGGGCAACCGCATCCTGAAGAAGGGCTGATCCTTGTTCGAATGGATCACCGGCCTGCTGGAAAGCGGGGGGGCCTGGGCAATCTTTGCCCTGATGCTGCTGGAAAACATCTTTCCGCCGATTCCGTCGGAACTGATCATGCCGCTGGCGGGGTTCAACGCCGCCCGCGGCGGCACGCCCCTGTGGCTGGCGATCCTGGCGGGCGGGGTCGGATCGACCCTGGGCGCGTGGTTCTGGTACGTGATCGGGGTGGCCTACGGCCCGGCGCGGATGCGCCGCGTCGTGGTCCGCTATGGCCGCTGGCTGACGCTGACGCCCAACGAGCTGACCTCGGCCGAGGGCTGGTTCGCCCGGCATGGCGGGGCCGCGGTCTTCTTCGGCCGCTTCCTGCCCACGATCCGCACGCTGATCTCGGTCCCCGCGGGGCTGGCGCAGATGCCGGTGGGGCGGTTCCTGCTGTTCACCGCCATCGGCAGCTTCATCTGGACGGGCGGGCTGGCCATCGCCGGCTATGTCCTTGAAAACGGCTATGAGGCCGTCAGCCACCTGATCGATCCGCTGTCCACGGCGATCGTTCTGGGCTTTGTCGCGCTGTATGTCTGGCGGGTCATCCGCTGGCGGCCCGACGCCTGAAGACGCGCCGGGCGGGCGGGTGTCAGATCAACACCCACCGCCTGCCGCCGTCATCGGCCTGCAAAAGCGTGCCTTCGCTGATGTCGTGCAGCAGACCGTGCAGCGACATTTCCCCGGACTCGACCGCCGCGCGGACGAAGGGGAAGGTCATCAGGTTCTCCAGCGACACCAGCACGGCCTCGCGCTCCAGCGCGTTGACCTGTTCGGCTTCGGGCAGGTCCTTCACGCGGTCATAGCCGGGGCGCAGGATGTCCATCCAGCGACCGACGAAGCTGGTCTTCTCCTCCAGTTCGGGCGCGGCGCCCGAACACATCGCGTGGCATCCCTTGACGCCGCCGCAATTGGTGTGGCCCACCACGATCAGATGCGCGACCTTCAGCGCCGTGACGGCATATTCGACCGCCGCCGAGGTGCCGTGCTGCAACCCGTCGGGCGCATAGGCCGGTACCAGGTTGGCAATGTTGCGGTGAATGAAGAACTCGCCCGAATCGGCGCCGAAGATGCTGGTCACGTGCACGCGGCTGTCGCAGCAGGAGATGACCATCGCGCGCGGGCGCTGTCCTTCGGTCGCCAGCCGGCGGAACCAGGCCGCGTTCTCGGCATAGGACGTCGCCTTCCAGCCGTGGAAACGCTTGACCAGATATTGCGGCAACGGAGACAGGTCGTTCATCTGGCACCTCGCTTTCTGACAGGGGTGATAGGCCGGGATTGAGACAAATTCGAGCCTTTTCTTGATCCCGCCTCAAGGCTTTCTTCACCGCTTGCCCCGCATGGTCGGCGCGTGCGGGGACAGATCCCCTGGAGGTGCGGATGGCACAAATTTCGGCTTTGGCCATATCAGAGGCGGTCCGCGTGGACAGCCGCCGCGTCGCGGAAATCGTGGCCGAGCTGGGCGAGACATCGGCCCAGCATGTCATCGGCCTGGCGCTGGAACAGCTGGCGGCGGCGCTGACGGCGGTGGACGGTGCGCTGGACGACGCGGACCTGGCACAGGCGGCGGCGCATGCCGAACGCATGTCGCGCCTGGCCTGGCAGATCGGCCTGCTGTCGCTGGCCGGCGTCGCGATGGACTTGGGCAGCACCGCCGAACGCGGCGACGTGCCGGCGCTGGCCGCGATCCGCGCGCGCCTGCTGCGGGTGGGCAACCGGTCGCTGACGGCGATCTGGGACCGGACGGCCCTGGCCTGAGGTTGCAGTCGGGGCGCGGTGCTGTAGGCTGTGCGCCGAACTGCCAAGGACCTGCCCATGACCCCCGAATTTGCGCCCGCCTCTGATGCCACCCTGCCGCTGTGGCTGGTCTGGACCGGCGACCCCCTGCCCCAGGACGCGGGCGACTGGCCCCAGGCCTGCGGGTTCGCGGCCAAGGCGGGACAGCTGTGCCTGCTGCCCGATGCGTCGGGCGGGCTGCGCGGCGCGATCATGGGCCTGGGCGAGCGGGCGCAGGCCGGCCGCGACCGGTTCCACCTGGCCCGCGCCCATGCCCTGCCCAAGGGCGACTGGCATCTGGCCGGCATCCCGCAGGGTCTGAATCCCGATCAGCTGGCGCTTGGCTGGCTGCTGGGCCAGTACCGGTTCACCCGCTACAAGGGCGCGCCGGTCCAGGGGCCGCGGCTGGTCTGCCCGGAAGGCGTGGACGCCGACCGCCTGCTGGCCATCGCCGCGGGCGAATTCCTGACCCGCGACCTGATCAACACCCCTGCCAGCGATCTGGGCCCCGACAAGCTGGAGGCCGCCGCGCGCGGTCTTGCTAACGATCTGGGCGCGCGGGTCGAGGTGATCTGCGGCGGCCAGCTGCTGAAGCAGAACTTTCCCCTGATCCACGCGGTCGGCCGCGCCGCCGCTTGCGAGCCGCGACTGATCGACATCCGGCTTGGCGATGCGGGGCCGATGCTGACCATCGTCGGCAAGGGCGTGTGCTTTGACACCGGCGGGCTGAACCTGAAACCCGGCGCCTCGATGGGGCTGATGAAGAAGGACATGGGCGGGGCCGCGACCGCGCTTGGCCTGCTCAAGATGCTGGCGCGCAGCGGCGCCGCATCGGGCCTGCGCCTGCGGGTGCTGATCCCGGCGGTCGAGAACAGCGTCGCGGGCAACGCCTTCCGCCCCGGCGACGTGCTGGCCAGCCGCAAGGGGCTGTCGGTCGAGGTGAACAACACCGATGCCGAGGGTCGCCTGGTGCTGGCCGACGCGCTGACCTATGCGGTCGAGGAAAGCCCCGACCTGATGATCTCTCTGGCGACGCTGACGGGGGCGGCGCGGGTGGCGCTTGGTCCCGACCTGCCGCCGCTTTACTGCGACGACGACGCGACCGCGACCGCGATCCAGGCCGCCGGGATGCAGGTCGGCGACCCGGTCTGGCGGATGCCCTTCTGGGACGCGTATGAATCGCTAATCGAACCCGGCATCGCCGATCTGGACAACGCCCCCGCGGGCGGAATGGCCGGGTCGATCACCGCCGCCCTGTTCCTGCGCCGCTTTGCCGAGGGCGCGGGACGCTATGCGCATTTCGACATCTATGGCTGGCAGCCCACCGCCGCGCCGGGCCGCCCCAAGGGCGGCGTCGGGCAGGGCGCGCGCGCGATCCTTGCCGCGCTGCCGCAGATTTTGGCGCGCTGATGGACCGCCGTCTGACGCCCGCCACCGACCGCGTGGCCCTGGACAGCCTGCGCGGCGTCCTGGACCGGCCGTCCTTCGTGCCGGGACAGCCCGCACGGGTGATCATTCCGGTGGTCGACCTGCTGGACGCCCCCGAAGGCCGCCGCGACCGGCAGCTGAACTTCGGGGCCGACGTGACGGTGATCGACCGCGAGGCGGGGATGAGCTTCGTGCGCGCGGCGCTGGACGGCTATTGCGGCTGGATCGCCGACACCGCGCTGAGCGGCAGCCTGCCGCCCATCACCCACCGCGTCACCGCGCCGGCCACCCATGTCTATCTGGAACCCGACATGAAGCGGCCCGAGCGGTTTTCGCTGTCCCTGGGCGCGCGGGTGTCGGTCACCCAGGTCCAGGGGCGCTTTGCCACCTTGGCGACCGGCGGCCATGTCCCGGTCCAGCATCTGGCCGACGGCCCGGCCGGCGACCCCGTTCCGGTCGCGGAAAGCCTGCTGGGCACACCCTATCTGTGGGGGGGAAACAGCCGGGCGGGGATCGATTGTTCTGGGCTGGTGCAGGCCGCGCTGACCGCCTGCGACATCGCCTGCCCCGGCGACAGCGACCTGCAGCGCGCGACGTTCGCGCCGACTGACACGATCGCGCGGGGCGATCTGCTGTTCTGGCCGGGCCACGTGGCGATGGCCGTGTCCGGGGATCTGATGATCCACGCCACCGCCTGGACCATGTGCGTCACGTTCGAGCCGATCCGCGACGCCATCGCCCGCATCGACGCGGCGGGCGAGGGGCCCTTTCTGGGCGCCCACCGCCCCGGTGGCATCACAGGTTGAACACCCGGTCGGGCTGAACCATGCCGCCCTGATAGCGGCCGATGCAGACCGGCCCCCTGGCGTCCTGGACCCAGACCAGCTCGCCCCATTCGGCGCCGCCGGTCACCTCTCCGGGATTGCCGTTGCGGATGCGGATGCCGCCTTCGGTCGTGGCGCGCAGCATGGGCAGGTCGGCCAGGCCCGTCTCCAACGGCAGGATCTGCGTCTCCAGCCAGTCCTGCGCGTCACGGTCGATGCGGTCGAAGGCCACCCCGGCGCTGGCCTCGAAGGGGCCTGACCAGGTGCGGCGCAGATGCGCGACATGGCCCAGACAGCCCAAGGCCCGGCCCAGGTCGCGCGCGATCGAGCGGACATAGCCGCCCTTGCCGCAGACCATTTCAAGGCGGGCGGTATCGGCCTGGGCCTCCAGAAAGGTCAAGCTGTCGACCCATAGCGGGCGCGCGGCCAGCTCCATCTCGACCCCCTCGCGGGCCAGGTCATAGGCGCGCTCGCCCTCGACCATGACGGCGGAAAAGGCGGGCGGGACCTGCATGATGTCACCGGTAAAGCCCGCCAGCGCCGCCTCGACCTGCGCGGCGGTGGGGCGGTCGTCGCTGGTGCGGACCACGCTGCCGGACGCGTCGTCGGTGGTCGTCTCGGACCCCCAGTTCACCACGAAGTCATAGCATTTCAGCGCGTCGGTGACGATCGGCACGGTCTTGGTGGCCTCGCCCAGGGCGACGGCCAGGACGCCGGTCGCGTCGGGGTCCAGCGTGCCGGCATGACCGGCCTTCTTGGCGTCCAGCGCCCAACGCACCTTGGCCACGACCGCGGTCGAATTGACGCCCGCGGGCTTGTCCACGATCAGCCAGCCGTTGATGTCCCGGCCCTTCTTGCGCGCCATGATCACTCCTGAAAAAACAAGGGCCGGGGGATAGACCCGCGGCGGGCAGGGGTCAACCGGTCACTCGACCAGGCCGATGATCGGACCCATGCTGCGCCCGAAATCGGCCCGGTTCACCGACGGCGCATAAAGCCGCGAGATCGAGCCGTCGAAATACAGCGCATCGCGCACGCCCAGCCCGTCGCGGAAGAACCGCCCGAATTCGTGGAACGTCACCGGCCTGTTCGAGATCGCGAACCACGCGGTCTGCCCGTCGGGCGACACGCCGACCCCGTTGCGGATATAGCGGCTGTCGCTGTCGGCCAGGAACCGCGGATGCAGGTCGCCGTCGATGACCAGCATCGGCCCGGACTGGCTGGCCAGTCGGCAGTCGGGGCGCGTCTCGGCAAAGCTGACGCTTTCGATGACTTGGAAGGGCTGCGCGCCGCCGGTGCAGAAGACGCCGTTGGGCAGCATCCCGAAATTGTCGCGGCTGGCGCCGGTGACGATGGGCGACAGTTCGACCCCGTCGACGACCAGCAGACCCACCGGACGGTAATCGGCATGGAACATGCCCGCATTCATGGCAAACGACAGCGTCTGACCCGCGTCCAGCGTGCGGCGGACATTGGCGAAATTGCGCAAGGGCGCGCCGTCGGGGCCGTTCTGGAACAGCCGCAGGGCGGGTTCCTGCGCGGCCTCGACCTGGCACAGCACATAGCCCTGGCCGTCATGGTCCACGCGTTCGCATTGCGCGGCCCCCGACGGCAGCGCCATCGCGACCAGCATTCCGACCGCCACCGCCGCCAGACGCGGCAGATCAGGCGTCATCGTCGTCCCGGTCCGGGGCGGCGACGTCGCGGCGCACGCGCTCGTCCTCGAACAGGCGGCGGGTGTCGTCCATGCGGTCGAAGGTCTCGTCCAACTGGAACCGCAGCTCGGGCGCGAATTTCAGCGTCATGGCCTTGGCGACCAGGTGGCGCAGTTCCGGCGTGTTGCGGCGCAGCGCGGCCAGCGCCTCGGGCGCATCGCGGCCGCCCAGCGGCAGCACATAGGCCGTCGCCACCTTGAGGTCGGTCGACATCGACACCTCGGCCACGGTGATGGAATGACGGTTCAGGTCGGGGTCGTGCACGTCCGCGCGCGCAAGCACGTCGGCGAGGGTGCGACGGATCAGTTCGCCCACGCGCAGCTGGCGCTGCTTGGGGCCCTGACCTTGGGAATTGCGGTTCTGTGCCATGCGTCCCGATGTAGGGGGTCGCGGCGCGGGCCGCAACCTTGTATCACGCCCCAAAGCCAACAGGGGTGGACCATGAGCGATTTGCAGAACACCGATCAGCCGCAGCGGCCGGGCGTCGTGGTGACCGGCGCATCGGGCCGGATGGGCCAAATGCTGATCCGCCTGATCCTGGACAGCGACCACCTGCGGCTGGTCGGCGCGCTGGACCGCGCAGGCCACGACTGGATCGGGCAGGACATCGGCACCGCGATGGGGGGCGCGCCGGCCGGCGTCACGGTCAGCGACGACGCGGTGACGGCCATCGCCCAGGCGCAGGCGGTGATCGACTTCACCAGCCCCGATGCCACGGTCGCATTCGCGGAACTGACCGCCCAGGCGCGCGCCGTCCACGTCATCGGCACCACCGGGCTGGAGCAGCGGCACCTGGACGCGCTGGCGGCCGCCGCCCGCCACGCGCCGATCATCCGTGCCGGCAACATGAGCCTGGGCGTGAACCTGCTGGTTGGGCTGACCCGCAAGGTCGCGGCCGCCTTGGGCACCGACTGGGACATCGAGGTGGTCGAAAGCCATCACCGCCACAAGGTCGACGCCCCGTCGGGCACCGCCCTGATGCTGGGAGAGGCCGCGGCCCAGGGACGGGGCGCCGCGCTGGACGACCTGCGCGTGCCGGTCCGCGACGGCATCACCGGGGCCCGCGCACCGGGAAGCATCGGCTTTTCCGCCATCCGCGGGGGCGACGTGGTGGGCGAACATGACGTGATCTTCGCCGCCGACGGCGAACGCATCGTGCTGCGCCACCTGGCCACCGACCGCGCGATCTTTGCCCGCGGCGCGATCCGCGCGGCGGTCTGGGGTCAGGACAAGGGTCCGGGTCAGTACGACATGATGGACGTCCTTGGCCTTCAGGGCTGAATGGAGCAGCACCCCGACAGCATCCGCGGCGCGTCGCCGTGGATGACCACATGGGCGCGCATCCCGAACAGGCGATCCGACATGCCGTCCGAACACAGCTGCGGAATGGCGGTCAGGGTCAGCCCGTCGGCCACCACCGCGCGGGTCGGGTCGCGGAAGATGCCGGTGGACAGGACCGCCCGGACGGGGCGCGTATCTTCTGGCATGTCGGGACCGCCCAGCACAACGCTGTCGCCCTGCGGGATGAAGGCCCAGAACGGCTCGGTGCCAAAGCACTGGAATGCCGTGGGCAGGGCGCCGTCCTGCCAGACGTCGACGCGGTAATCCAGATAGCGGTCGGACACCCAGCCCGACCCCTCTCCGGTGTTGACGCGCGACCAGCCGGCGCGCTGCTCGACCACCTCGACGTGGGTCGCGTCAAAGGCCAGCGTGCCGATGATCGGCGCGGAGGCATCCGGCTCGGCCCGGATGTTCAGCACGTCGTCGGCCGCGACCCGCGCCACGTCGAACAGGGTGGGCAGGATGTATTCCTGGGTGGCCAGTGCCGGCCCCGACAGGGCCAGCGTCAGGACAAGGGCGGTGCGCAGCATGGGGCCTCCGGTCGGTTTCGCCGTCAGCCTAGCGCATTCGCGCGCGCCGTCCATCCACGCCCTGTTTCCCCCGCCCGCGCGACAGGCTAGAACCGGGGCATGAACACGCGCCTGATCGCCACCGAGACCCTGACCGCAGCCTTGGCCCGGATGCTGGCCGCCCAGATCGCGCCCCCGGCGACGATCCTGCTGGACGGTCCGGTGGGCGCGGGCAAGACGCATTTCGCCCGCGCCTTCATCCGCGCCCGCCAGGGCGATGCGGCCGAGGACGTGCCCAGCCCCACCTTCACACTGGTCCAGACCTATGACGACCCGATGGGCACGCAGATCTGGCATGCCGACCTGTACCGCCTGACCGACCCGTCCGAGTTGACCGAACTGGGCCTGAACGAGGCGATGGAGGACGCGATCTGCCTGATCGAATGGCCCGACCGGCTGGACCACGTCCCGCCCGGCGCCATCACCATCGCGATCGGCGCAGACCCGGACCCCGACCTGCGCCGCATCGACATGGCGTTCCCCGGCGCGGACCGTCTGGCGGCGCGGGCGACATTCGTCCTCGCGGCGGGGCATGGCGACGCGCGGGTGCTGCCCCTGGCGGGCGATGCCTCGGCCCGGCGGTATTTCCGGCTGCCGGGGGTGGGCGTGCTGATGGACGACCCGTCGGGGTCCGTGGGGCCGTTCCTGACGATGACCGACTGGCTGCGCGGCCGCGGGTTCGGCGCGCCCAGGGTTCTGGCGCAGGACGCCGATCAGGGGTTCCTGCTGCTGGAGGATCTGGGCGACGATCTGGTGGCCCGCGTGCTGGCCGACAGGCCCGATCTGGGTCCGCTGATCCACGACCGCATCACCGACCTCCTGGTCGACCTGCACCGCCAGCCGGTCCCCGCTTTCGTGGCGCCGCTGGACGGTGCGGCGATGGGCGATCTGGCGGCGCTGTTCGTCGATTGTTATCCGGGGGCCGACCTGCCGGACCTGGCCATGCTGATCGCCGATCTGCACGACCGCCTGTGCGGCGATCTGCCCCCCGCCATCAGCCTGCGCGATTTCCATGCCGAGAACCTGGTCTGGCGCGGCGACGCGCCCCTGGGCCTGCTGGACTATCAGGACGCGGTGGCCGCGCATCCGGCCTATGACCTGGTATCCGCCCTGCAGGACGCGCGCCGCGACGTGGACCCGGCCACGGAACAGGCACAGATCGCCCGCTATCTGGCCGCGACCGGCGTGGCCGAGGCCCCGTTCCGCGCGGCCTATGCCCTGATCGGCGCACAGCGGGCGCTTCGCATCCTGGGTGTCTTTGCCCGGCTGGCGATCCGGGACGGCAAGCCGCGCTATCTGGCCTTCATGCCGCGGGTCTGGGCGCATCTGCAGCGCGACCTGGCGCATCCGGCGCTGGCGCCTCTGCGGGCCATGCTGGCGAACGTGCCCGCCCCCGACGCCGCCCTGCGCGAAAGGATCGCCCGATGCCGTCCCTGATGATCTTTGCCGCGGGCCTGGGCACGCGGATGCGCCCGCTGACCGACGACCGGCCGAAACCGTTGATCCCGGTTTCGGGACGCACCCTGCTGGACCGCGCGCTGGACCTGGGCCGCGACGCGGGCGCCGCGCCCATCGTGGTCAACACGCATTACCTGGGCGATCAGATCGAACGGCACCTGGCCGGTCAGGAGGTCGCGATCAGCGCCGAGCCGGACCTGATCCTGGACACCGGCGGCGGGCTGCGCCAGGCGCTGCCCCTGCTGGGACCGGGGCCGGTGATGACGCTGAACCCCGACGTGGTCTGGACCGGGCCGAACGTCCTGTCGGCGCTGATGGCGGCGTGGGACAACCGCATGGACGCGCTGCTGGCGCTGGTGCCGCTGGCGCAGGCCACGGCGCGGCAGGGGGCGGGCGATTTCAGCCTGGATGGCGGTCGCCTGAGCAGGCGGGGCGACTATGTCTATGCGGGGGCGCAGATCATCCGCACCGACCGGCTGGTCGAAATCGGCGATGCGGTCTTTTCGCTGAACCGACTGTGGGATCTGATGATCGCGGACGGGCGCGCGCATGGGCTGATCCATCCCGGCGGCTGGTGCGACGTGGGCTATCCCGCCGCCATCCCCCTGGCCGAGGCGCTGCTGGATGGCTGAGATGCGCGGTCTTTACGCGCTGCCCCCCGGCGTGGATTTTGCCGACGCCTTCGTGCGGGGCCTGCTGGAGCGGATGGCAGACCAGCCGCCCGAGGCCTTGGCCGGGGTCACAGTCTTCGTCAACGCCGCGTCTACGCGGGGGGCGCTGTATCGCGCCTTCGACAGGGCGGGGCCGCTGCTGCTGCCGCAGATCCGATCGATCACCGGGGTCGATCCGGGGCCCCTGGTCATGCCGGACCCACCGGTGCCGCCCCTGGCGCGGCGGCTGGAACTGGCGCGGCTGATCGCGCAGATGCTGGCCCTGCGCCCCGATCTGGGGGCGGGTCATTCGATCCCGGTGCTGGCGCAGTCCCTGTCCCAGCTGATGGTCGAGATGCAGACCGAAGGCCGCGACCTGTCCGACCTGGAGGCGATCGACACCGGCGATCATGCCCGCCACTGGCAGAACGCGCTGGCCTTCCTGCGCATCGCGGCCCAGTTCCACCTGGGCGACCCGTCCCAGGACCGCCCCGCCCGCCAGCGCGCCGCGGCCCAGGCCGCCGCCCGCGACTGGCCGCAGGGCATCGATCTGCCGCAGGGCCCGGTGATCGTCGCGGGGTCGACCGGATCGCACGGGGCGACGCGGTTGTACATGCAGGCGGTGGCCGCGCTGCCCAACGGCGCCGTGGTGCTGCCCGGTTTCGATTTCGACCAGCCCGCCCCGGTCTGGGATGGGCTGGAGCGCGCCGACGATCATCCGCAGGCGCGGTTCGCGCCGCTGATCGCGGAGGCGGGCTATCCGCAGCGCTGGACCGCGGTGCGGCCGCCATCCGAGGGGCGCAACCGGCTGATCTCTCTGGCGCTGCGGCCCGCGCCGGTCACCGACCAGTGGATCGCCGAGGGCCCTGCCCTGCCCGACCTGATCGCCGCCACCGCGGATCTGACCCTGATCGAGGCCGACCAGCCCGGCCAGGAAGCCGAGACCATCGCCCTGATCATGCGCGACGCGGCCGAACGCGGCGGCGAACAGGTCACGCTGATCGCGGCCGACAGCGGCCTGATCCGACGCGTCACCGCGGCGCTGGACCGCTGGCACATCCGCCCCGACGACAGCGCGGGCCGGCCCCTGCCGCTGACCGCGCCGGGCCTGTTCCTGCGCCAGGTGGCCGCGCTGTTCGGTCAGCCGCTGACCATCGACCGGCTGCTGATCCTGCTGAAGCATCCGCTGACCGCGACCGGATCGTCCGCGATCGGGCGCAACGACATGCTGCGCGAGACGCGCGAGCTGGAACTGCAGCTGCGCCGGAACGGCCCGGCCTTTCCCGATGCCGCCACGCTGGCCGATTGGGCGACCAAGGGCGACGGCACGCGCAAGATCTGGGCGGAATGGCTGGCCGCGATGCTGTCGCGCATCACCGCCGTGGCCCGCGACCGGGCGCCGCGGCCCCTGCCCCATCGGCTGGCCGACCTGCTGGGCCTGGCCCAGGCCCTGGCGGCGGGACCGGATGGCGATGCGGAACGCTCTCAGCTGTGGCAGGACAAGGCCGGGCAGATGGCCCGCGCGGTGCTGGACCATCTGGTGGAACACGCGGCGCTTGGCCCCGACATCGGCCCGGGCGACTTCAGCGCGCTGCTGGTCACCGAACTGCAGGCCAAGGCGGTGCGCGACGATGTCGAGGCGCATCACTGCCTGCGCATCCACGGCCCGCGCGAGGCGCGTCTGCACGGCCACGGCACCGTGATCCTGTCCGGCCTGAACGAGGGGGGCTGGCCGCAGGCCCTGTCGCCCGACCCCTGGCTGTCGCGCCAGATGCGCGCCGCCGCGGGCCTACCCTTGCCCGAACGCCAGATCGGGCTGGCGGCGCACGACTTTCAGCAGGCCGTGGCTGCCGACCGGGTCTATCTGACCCGCGCGAAACGCGATGCCGAGGCCGAGACCATCCCGTCGCGCTGGCTGAACCGGATGCTGAACCTGATGGGCGGGCTGCCGGATCGGGGCGGTCCAGAGGCGCTGGCCCGAATGCGGGCGCGCGGCGCGGAATGGCTGGCCCTGGCGCAGGCCGTGGCGCGGCCCCCCGCCCCGGTGCCCCCGGCGACGCGCCCCTCGCCCATCCCGCCGCTGCCCCTGTTCCCGGACCTGCCGGTGACGGACGTGTCGCTGCTGATCCGCGACCCCTATGCGGTCTATGCCAAGCGCGTGCTGGGCCTGCGCGCGCTGCCCCCGCTGCGCCCGCAGCCCGACGCGTCGCTGCGCGGCCAGACCCTGCATGCCATCGTCGAGGCGCTGCTGCACAGCCGTCCTACCCCCGACACCCCGCCCGAGGTTCTCAGGGACCGGTTCCTGGCGCTGACCGACCGGGTGCTGGCGGACGAGGTGCCCTGGCCCGCCGCCCGCGCCTTCTGGTCGGCGCGCATCGCGCGGATCGCCGACCGCATCGTCGCGGACGAGCTGACCCGCCTGGCCGAGGGGCGGCCGATGGTCGTGGAGCATCGCGGCAAGGTGCCCGTGGCGGACCTGGGCATCACCCTGACCGCCAAGCCCGACCGGATCGACCTGCTGACCGACAACCGCGTCGTGGTCTATGACTACAAATCCGGCACGCCGCCGACCGACGCGATGATCCGCCATTTCGACAAGCAGCTGATGCTAGAGGCCGCGATGGCGCGCCGCGGCGGGTTCGACGCGCTTGGCCCGGTGGACGTGGCGGGCCTGCGCTACATCCAGCTGGGCGGAGAGGGCAAGACCCACCCGCGCGAGCATGACGACCTGATCGAGGCCGAGACCTGGGACGGCTTCGTCCGCCTGCTGCGGTCCTATGTGACCGGAGAGGCCGGGTTCACCGCGATGCGTGCGCCCCAAAGCACGTCCTATGCGGGCGATTACGATCACCTGGCGCGGTACGGCGAATGGGCGCTGACCGATGCCGCGGCGCCGCGAAAGGTGGGCGATCATCATGGATGAGGCGACGCTGAACCAGATCGCGGCGGCCGATCCGCTGCGCTCGACCTGGCTGACGGCCAATGCCGGGTCGGGCAAGACCCGCGTGCTGACCGACCGGGTCGCGCGGCTGCTGCTGGCGGGGACGCCGCCCGAACGCATCCTGTGCCTGACCTATACCAAGGCCGCCGCGACCGAGATGCAGAACCGCCTGCTGGCGCGGCTTGGCACCTGGGCGATGCTGCCCGAATCCGCCCTGCGTGCCGAACTGGCCCAGCTGGGCGAGGGGGGTGACCCCGACCTGCCCGCCGCGCGGCGCCTGTTCGCCCGCGCGATCGAGACGCCGGGCGGCCTCAAGGTGCAGACGATCCACAGCTTTTGCGCCGCCGTCCTGCGCCGCTTTCCGCTGGAGGCCGGGGTGCCGATGGGGTTCGCGGAACTGGACGACCGCAGCGCCCGCGCCATGCGCGCCGAGATCATCGAGGCGATGGCCGAGGAATCCCACCCCGCCATCGCGGACCTGACCCGCCTTCAGGGAGGCGACGACCTGGACGGGTTCCTGGCCGGGCTGTCCCTGGCCGATTACGCGGACGCCCCCGACCCGGCGGCGATCTGGGCCGCGCTGGACCTGCCCCCCGGTTTGACGGCGGACAGCCTGCTGGCCGGGGTCTTCACCGGCGGCGAAGGTGATCTGGCCGATGCGGTGATCCCGCCGCTGCGGGGCAGTTCCGCCAATGACGTCAAGCTGGCCGAGGCGCTGGCACAGGTGAACTGGCGCGATCCCGGCATGGACGACCTGTCCCGCCTGTTCGGGTGTCTGCTTTTCGGCGGCAGCGCCAAGGTGCCGTTCGGCGCCAAGACCGGCAAGATCCCGACCAAGGCCATGGCCACCGGCCCCTGCGCCCCCTTCATGGACGATCTGGACGCCCTGATGGAGCGGGTCGAGCTGGCCCGCCCGCAGGCGCTGGCCCTGGCGGCGGCGGAACGCACGCTGGCGCTCCACCGGTTCGGGCATGCCTTCGCGGCGCGCATGAACGCGGCCAAGGCGGCGCAGGGCTGGCTGGATTTCGACGACCTGATCGGCCGCACCGCCGCGCTGCTGGAGGAATCCAGCATGGCGCAGTGGGTGCTGTGGCGTCTGGACGGCGGCATCGACCATATTCTGGTCGACGAGGCGCAGGACACCAGCCCCGGCCAGTGGCGGGTGATCCGCCGCCTGACCGACGAATTCACCAGCGGCGCCGGCGCGCATGACCGGCCCCGCACGCTGTTCGTGGTGGGCGATCCGAAACAGTCGATCTATTCGTTCCAGGGTGCCGACATCACCGTGTTCGAGGCGATGCGCGACCGTTTCGCCGCCGATTTCCAGGCCGTGCAGGCGCCCATGCAGCAGCGCGGGCTGGCCCACAGCTTTCGGTCATCGCCCGCAGTGCTGGCGCTGGTCGACGCGGTGTTCCAGGGAGAGGCCGCGACGGGCCTGGGCGATCCGCCCCGGCACGTGGCCTTCAAGGCGGCCCTGCCCGGTCGCGTGGACATCTGGCCCGCGCTGCCCAAGCCCGACAAGACCGACCCCGAGGACTGGACACGCCCGGTCGATGCGCCGTCCGAAAACGACGCCGACACGCAGTTGGCCCGCCATGTCGCGATCCAGATCCGTGCGATGCTGGGCAGTCCCATCATCGACGCGAAATCGGGCCAGCCGCGGCCCCTGCATGCGGGCGACATCCAGATCCTGGTCCAGCGGCGCGGCACGCTGTTCGCGGCGCTGATCGCGGCGCTGAAATCGGCGGGCCTGCCGGTGGCGGGGGCCGACCGCCTGCGCCTGGCGGGCGAGCTGGCCGTGCGCGACATCATCGCCACCCTGTCGGTGCTGGCCACGCCCGAGGACGACCTGTCGCTGGCGGCCGCGCTGCGCTCTCCGCTGTTCGGGCTGTCCGAGGACGACCTGTACCGCCTGGCCCATGGCCGCCGGTCGCGCGAATACCTGTGGATGCGCCTGCGCGAATCGTCCCACATGGACGCACAGGCGGTGCTGAACGACCTGGCTGGGCAGGCCGACTATCTGCGCCCGCACGACCTGATCGCCCGGCTGCTGACCCGCCATGGCGGCCGCGCCGCCCTCTTGGCCCGCCTTGGCCCCGAGGCCGTGGACGGCATTGACGAGCTGATGTCCCAGGCCCTGGCCTATGAGCAAGTGGAAACCCCGTCCCTGACCGGCTTCCTGGTCTGGCTGGCCCAGGATGAGGTCGAGGTGAAGCGACAGCTGCCCGGCGGCGCGGGCGGTCTGATCCGGGTGATGACGGTGCACGGGTCGAAGGGCCTGGAAAGCCCTGTGGTGATCCTGCCCGAGACCCAGGTCCGCAAGCCCAACAACCGCCAGGCGCTGGTGCGTCTGGACGACATGCCGGTCTGGCGCGGCGCCGCGCCCGAACGCTGCGACGCGGTCGCGATGGCCGTCGCCGAATGGCAGCAGCGGCAGGAGGAGGAGCGGCGGCGCCTGCTGTATGTCGCGATGACGCGGGCCGAAAGTTGGCTGATCGTGGCCGCAGCCGGCGACACGGGCGAGGGGCTGGACAGCTGGCACGCGATGGTCGCCGAAGGCGCGGGCCGCACCGCGCTGACGCGTCAGGACCTGCCGATCGAAGGCGTCGGCACCGGGCTGCGCCTGTCCTGGGGCGACTGGCCGGCAGAGGCCGAAAGCCCAGCCCCCGATGCGGCCGTGCCGGTCGCGGCGCCGGACTGGGCGCTGCGCATGGCCCCGCCCGCGCCTGATTTCGTAGGCCCGGTGACGGCCAGCGGGCTGGGCGGCGCCAAGGTGCTGGCCGGAACCAGCGCGGGCGACCGCGACGCCGCGATGCTGCGCGGCACGCGGCTGCACCTGCTGCTGGAGCATCTGCCCGCCCATACCGCATCCGACTGGCCGCGCATCGCCCGTGCGATCCTGTCGGGGGCCGAAGGCGGCCTGCCCGACGCCCCCGACATGGCCGACCTGCTGGACGAGGCGCACGCGGTCCTGTCCGCGCCCGCCCTGACGCAGGTTCTGCAGCGCGGAGAGGGCGCCCGTATCCTGTCCGAGGTCGCGCTGACCGCGCCCGTCGCAGGCCTGGGGACGCTGAACGGGGTGATCGACCGGCTGGCGGTGACCGACGCGCTGATCACGGCCGTCGACTACAAGACCAATGCCGACGTGCCACAGGATGCTGATGCCGTGCCGGAGGGCATCCTGCGGCAGATGGCGGCCTATCGCGCGGCGCTGCGGGGCATCTGGCCGGACCGCCCGATCCGCATGGCGGTGCTGTGGACGGCGACGCGCAGCCTGATGACGCTGCCCGATGCGCTGCTGGACCGGGTGATGGCGGGGCTGGTCAAGGCGACCCCTGCCCCTTGACCCGTCCCCATGCGGCCCATACCTGTTGAACAGAACCCGACCTGCCGGCCCGTCCGGCCCATCCCCAAAAGGAGCCCGAACATGGCCACCGTGCATGTGAACGACGCTGAATTCGACGCCGAAGTGCGTCAGGCCGACACCCCCGTGATCGTCGATTTCTGGGCCGAATGGTGCGGTCCCTGCAAGCAGATCGGCCCCGCCCTGGAAGAGCTGTCCGACGAATACGCGGGCAAGGTCAAGATCGTGAAGATCAACGTCGACGAGAACCCCGAACAGGCCGCGGCCTTGGGCGTGCGTGGCATCCCCGCCCTGTTCATGTTCAAGGGCGGAGAGGTCGTGTCGAACCGCATGGGCGCCGCTCCCAAGGCCGCGCTGAAAAGCTGGATCGACGAATCCGTCTGATCTCTGCCTGATTTGTGCGAAAGGCGGCGGCCCCTCAGACGGGCCAGCCGCCTTTTTTCATGGCCGCCAGCAGGCGGTCGTCGGCATCGGGCGCCATCATGTCCAAACTGGTGCGGCGCAGGAACCAGTCCAGGAACTTCGCGGTCGGGGGTGCGTGGTCCGCCGCCATCGCCACGGCGCGGTCGGCGCCCAGGTGCCCCGCGTCCAGCGTGACGTGATGATAATCCGACAGGGCGAACAGCACGACCGGCTTGCCCAGGATCAGCCCGTCGAAGCCCACCCCGCTGTTCTGGGTCACGACGAAGGCGCAATCGCGCAGGCACGCGCCCGTGTCGCCGCCGATGGTCAGGTTCGGATGATCGCGCGCCAGCCGGTCCAGGGCCGCGCGGTCGGCATCGTCATAGACCTCCTTGGGGTGCAGGGTCGCGATGCAGGGGCGGCCGGTGCGGGCGGCGGCGCGGATCATCTGGACGGGGCTGGCCGACTGAAAGCTGCGCTGGCGGCGGATGTGGCCCTGCAGCGGGATCAGGATGTGATCGCCCCGTACCGGCTCCGGCCCCGGCAGCACGCGGTCGCGCAGGCGGCGGGCAAAGTTGTGCGCGGCACCGTCCTCGATCCGGGCGGGATCGAACGCGGCCTGCGCGATGGGCCAGCGCCAGCGTTCGGCCACCCGCTCCAGCCGCCAGTAGGGATAGTGATAGGCGAGGCGAAAGGTCAGCGCGCGGTCATGGGTCGGACGTTCCATGTTGAACAGCGCATGGCCGGGGCGGTCGGGCGCCTGCGCGCGCGCATCGGGGCCGGACCGCGCGATGCGGATCTGCCAGCCCCGGGGTTCCAGCAGCGCGCGGATGCGGTTCACGATGCCCAGCTTGCCCGCCTGCGCGGTCTGCAGGACGGGCGGATGCAGATACACGGTCAGCAGCAGATCGCTCATGGCGCGACGCTAGGGGGGGACCGGACGGTTTTCAACGGGTTGCAAGCCGGGCGGGGCGTCCATATCTGCTGCCCCAACGTAGACAGAACGGAGCGCGCAATGGCTGATGACAAGTTTCCCGGCTGGCATGGCACCACGATCCTGGCGGTCCGCCGGGGCGGCAAGGTGGTCGTGGCGGGCGATGGGCAGGTCAGCGTCGGTCCGACCGTGATGAAGGGCAGCGCGCGCAAGGTGCGCCGCCTGACCCCCGGCGGGCGCGACGTGGTCGTGGGCTTTGCCGGATCGACCGCCGATGCCTTCACCCTGCTGGAACGGCTGGAGAAGAAGCTGGAGGCCGCGCCCGGTCAGCTGCAGCGCGCCTGCGTGGATCTGGCCAAGGATTGGCGCATGGACAAGTATCTGCGCAATCTGGAGGCCATGCTGATCGTGACCGACGGGACCGACCTGCTGGTGGTGACCGGTGCGGGCGACGTGCTGGAGCCCGAGCATGACGTGGCGGCCATCGGGTCGGGCGGAAACTTTGCCCTGGCCGCGGCGCGGGGGTTGCTGGAGAGCGATCTGGATGCCGAGGCGATCGCGCGCAAGGCCATGCAGATCGCGGCCGACATCTGCGTCTATACCAACGGGCGTCTGACGGTCGAAACCATCGGTTGATGGGTATTTGGACAAAGAAGAAGGGGCGCGCGGTGCACGGCGCCGGACCCCGTGGAGAACGACATGAGTGACCTGACCCCCCGCGAGATCGTGTCCGAACTGGACCGGTTCATCATTGGGCAGAGCGATGCCAAGCGCGCCGTCGCCGTGGCCCTGCGCAACCGCTGGCGCCGCAAGCAGCTGGGCGACGACCTGCGCGACGAGGTGTATCCCAAGAACATCCTGATGATCGGACCGACCGGCGTCGGCAAGACCGAGATCAGCCGCCGCCTGGCCAAGCTGGCCAATGCGCCCTTCATCAAGGTCGAGGCGACCAAGTTCACCGAAGTGGGCTATGTCGGCCGCGACGTCGAGCAGATCATCCGCGATCTGGCGGATGCCGCGATGATCGACACGCGCGAGCGGATGCGCGAGGCCGTAAAGGCCCGCGCCCACAAGGCCGCCGAGGAGCGCGTCGTCGAGGCGCTGGCTGGCAAGGACGCCCGCGACGGCACTCGCCAGATATTCCGCGACAAGCTGAAGCGCGGAGAGCTGGACGACACGGTGATCGAGCTGGAGGTGCAGGACAATTCCAACCCGCTTGGCGGGATGGAAATGCCGGGCCAGCCGGGCCAGCCCTTGGGCGGGATGATGGATCTGTCGGGGCTGATGAAGGCCTTCGGCGGCCGCAAGGTGCGCCGCAAGGTGACAGTGGCGGAGAGCTATGAGCTGCTGATTGCCGAGGAGGCCGACAAGTTGTTGGACGACGACGCGGTCAAGGCGACCGCGCTGGAGGCCGTGCAGCAGAACGGCATCGTCTTCATCGACGAGATCGACAAGGTCTGCGCCCGTGCCGAGGCGCGCGGTGGCGATGTCAGCCGCGAGGGCGTCCAGCGCGACTTGCTGCCGCTGATCGAGGGAACGACGGTCAGCACGAAATACGGCGCGGTCAAGACGGACCACATCCTGTTCATCGCCTCGGGCGCGTTCCATGTGGCCAAGCCGTCGGACCTGCTGCCCGAGTTGCAGGGCCGCCTGCCGATCCGGGTCGAGCTGCGCGCCCTGACCGAGGAAGATTTCATCCGCATCCTGACCGAGACCGACAACGCCCTGACGCGCCAGTACACCGCGCTGATGCAGACCGAGGGCGTGACCGTCGATTTCACCCAGGACGGCATCGCGTCCCTGGCCCGCATCGCGGCCGAGGTGAACGCATCCGTGGAGAACATCGGGGCACGCCGGTTGTACACCGTGATCGAGCGGGTGTTCGAGGAGCTGTCCTTCACAGCCCCGGACCGCAGCGGCCAGTCGGTCAGCGTCGATGCCGATTTCGTGGAACGCCATCTGGGCGATCTGTCGCGGTCGACCGACCTGTCGCGCTACGTGCTGTGAACGGGGGAACCTGCGGCCAGCCTGTGGTGTTGGCTGGCTGAACACAACAGGGGACGGATCACATGGGTTGGCTTTTCAGCGTCATCATCTTTGCACTGGATGTCTGGGCGATCGCGCAGATCATCAACACCAATGCCAGCAACAAGTCCAAGATCCTGTGGATCCTGCTGATCGTGATCCTGCCGGTGGTCGGCCTGATCATCTGGTACTTTGCCGGACCCAAGTCCAACGTTAGGCTTTGACGCGACCACACTGACCTGAGGCCAGCGCCCCCCGATTTCGGGGGGCGTCTTTCATTGCGGCCTGCGCAGATAGACGTAATAGGCGCCGTCGCCGCCATGACGGAAATGCGCGGCCGTCACCTGCTGGACCACCGCCGCCAGGGGAGGGCTGTGCAGCCAATAGGGCACCTGATGGCGCAGCGCGCCGGGCCGCGTCGGCAGCGGGCCGTGATCGCCCCGCCCCTTGCCCGTGATGACCAGCACCAGCCGCAGCCCTGACGCATGGCAGGACAGGATGAACCGCAGCAGTTCCGGTCCCGCCGCGGCCAGCGTCAGCCCATGCAGGTCCAGACGGGCCTCGGGGCGCAGCTTGCCCTGGCTCATCTTGCGATGCGTGCGGGCATCCATTCGCAGCCCGGCTTGGGCCAGACGTTCGGCCGGGGTCTGAGGGCGCGCGACGACGGGGGTGGGGGGCTTGGCCGCCTGACCGATGCGGAACCGGGGCATCGCCTGCGGCTGCGGCGGCACGGCGGCCGGGGCGACCGCGGGCGGTGCGACGAATGCGGAAAAGGCCGCCAGATCGGCGGCCTGTCCTTTGCGCTTGGGGTCAAGCGGCTCTGCGGTTCGGGCGACGCGGGACCACAGGTCCCGGTCTTCGGGCGTCAGGCCCCTGCGCCGGCGCATCAGCTTGTCGCGACGAGCTGCCAGTTCGGATCGTCCTGGCCCATGCGGCGTGCAAAGGTCCAGGTGTCCTTCTGCTTGCGCGAAGCCTTGGGATCGCCGTCGATCACCGTGCCGTCGGCGTCTCGGGTCGCGGCGATCAACTCTCCGACGAATCGGATCGAGATCTCGGCCAGACCGGTCGCGGGGTCGAACTCGGCTGCGGCCAGCTTGGTGTCGCGGGTACCCAGATAGGTCGCCTCGACCGTCTGGCCGTTGGCCACGCGCTGGTCGATCACCGACTGGAACGCCTCTGCCACGGGATCGGACAGGAACGGGCGCACCTCGGTCAGATCACCCCGTTCGAAGGCCATCAGGATCATCTCATAGGCGCTGCGGGCACCGCCCAGGAAATCGCGCAGCCCGAACGACGGTTCGACCCGTTTCATCGCGGCCAGCGCCTTGGCCGCGGCACCGCCGGCCTCGGCATGGTCCAGGATGTCGTGATCGACCTCGTCGGCAGACCCCTCGATCACCTCGAAACGGGCGGGCGTGGTGCTGGCCGTCGGCTGGTCGACCTGCGGCGGCTCAAAGCCGTCACGCGTCCCCAGCACGTTTTTCAGCCGTAGGATCAGGAAGATCGCGATCCCGGCAAGGACGATCAGCTGAAGAAGCGGGTTGGACATGCAGGCAACCTCTGGGTCATAACGGGTCGTTGGTATCGGGCGGTCTGTGCATTATGTAGGGAGTGCCTCGGCGCAAGTCCAGTTTCCGCGCCGGCAGGAAGGGGAATTCACATGCGGCTGATCGCCATGTTTCTGGTGGTGCCGATCATCGAGATCGCGCTGTTCATCCAGGTCGGGGGCCTGATCGGCCTGTGGCCCACGCTGGCGCTGGTGCTGCTGTCGGCGGTGGCCGGCGTCGCCATCATGCGCAGCCAGGGTGCGCGGGCCGGCATGCAGATCCAGCGCAGCCTGGCCGAGATGCGCGATCCGTCACGCCCGCTGGCGCATGGCGCGATGATCATCGCCGCGGGCCTGCTGCTGCTGCTGCCGGGGTTCTTCAGCGATGCCTTGGGTCTGCTGCTGTTGATCCCCGCGGTCCGGACGATGCTGATGGCGCAGCTTGCGCGCCGCGTGCGGGCATCGCGGGTCCAGATGCATGCTGCGACGATGCGCCGCGACCCGCATCGCCCGCCCTATGACAAGGGCGTGATCGACGGCGAATTCGTCGTGGCCGACGAGGACGACCGCCGTCCGCCCGTCGATCTGCCGCTGGACACCGACGACACGGGGCCCTCGCGGCCGGGACGCGGGTCGGGCTGGACCCGGCATTGAGGGCAGGCGGCCGGCCTGCTACAAGCTGGGACAAATCCGCATCACAAAGGTAGGACCATGGCCGAAGAAACCCCGCAGAACGGCGCACAGCCCGCAGCAGCGGCACAGCCGCGCATGCAGATCATGGCACAGTTCATCCGCGACCTGTCCTTCGAGAACGCCGTGGCCCAGAAGGGCGCACCCCAGGGCGAGGTCCAGCCCGAGATCACCGTCCAGGTCAGCCTGGACGCCCGCAAGCGCGGCAGCGACACCCAGTTCGAAGTGATCACCAAGTACCGTGTCACCTCGACCAACAAGGGCGACGGCGCGACGCTGTTCCTGGCAGAGCTGGACTATGGCGGGGTGTTCCAGATCGAGGGCGTGCCGCAGGATCAGCTGCACCCCTTCCTGATGATCGAATGCCCGCGGATGCTGTTCCCCTATGTTCGTCGCATCATCTCGGACATGACCCGCGACGGGGGATTCCCGGCGTTCAACATGGACCCGGTCGATTTCGTGGCGCTGTATCGCCAGGAACTGGCGCGCCGCGCCCAGACCGCGCAGGCGGCACCCGCCGATCAGCGCCTGTCCTGAGGCCCGATGGCCAAGCCCGCATCGCGTGCCTGGCAGCGGATGCTGTCGGGCCGCAGGCTGGACCTGCTGGACCCGACGCCCTTCGACATCGAGATCGAGGACATCGCCCACGGTCTCGCCTTCGTCGCGCGCTGGAACGGCCAGACGCGCGGCGACTGGCCCTATTCGGTGGCCGAACATTCGCTGCTGGTGGAACAGATCTTCGACGGGCTGAACCCCGGCGGCGATCCCTGTTGGCGGCTGGCGGCCCTGCTGCATGATGCGCCGGAATACGTGATCGGGGACATGATCTCTCCGGTCAAGGCGGCATTGGGGCGGGAATACGGGGCGATGGACGAACGGCTGGCCTCGGCCATCCACCGTCGGTTCGGCCTGCCCGCGACGCTGCCCGTGGCGGTCAAGCGGCGCATCAAGGCCGCCGACCGCGTGTCCGCCCGCCTGGAGGCCGTGACCATCGCAGGCTTTGCCCTGCCCGAGGCGCGGCGTCTTTTCCCCGTCCCCGAGGCGCAGATGCTGCCAGACCTGCAGATCACCCTGCGCCCGCCCGCCCAGACACGAGCCGCGTATCTTGAACGGTTCGCACAGCTGATCGCCCTGATCGACAAGACATGCTGATACGCAAAAGGGGGCCGCAAGGGCCCCCTGTCGATCACGTCGGCGATGCGTGGATCAGATCAGCAGATCGTCCAGCTCTTTGCCGCTTTCCAGGCTTTCCTGCACCCAGCGCGGTTTGCGGCCGCGACCCGTCCAGGTCATCGTCGGGTCCTGCGGGTTAGCGTATTTCGGGGCGACGGTCCCGGACTTGCGCGTCTTGGCGCCGGTCAGCTCGGACAGGTTGAAGCCATGCTCGCGCGCGGCTTCCTCGATGGCCGTCAGGGCTTCGCGCCGCTTGCGGTCCTCATAGGAGTTGATCGCGCGATCCAGCTTGGTCCGCAGGTCGCGCATTTCCTTGAGGGACATGGTGTCGAAATCGATGCTCATTGGTTCCGGTTTCTATATAAGGAATGTTAATCCCCATCCAATATAGACCGTTTTTTTAAACGTTCAATATATTTAAATCGTCAGCGTGGTCCGCGTTTTGCCAGAATACGCTGCAATGTCCGGCGATGCATATGCAATCGGCGCGCGGTTTCACTGACATTGCGCTCGCATTGCTCATAGACGCGTTGAATATGCTCCCACCGCACGCGATCCGCGGACATCGGGTTTTCCGGTGGCGGCGGCAGCAATTCACCGCTGGACAGCAATGCGGATGTCACGTCATTCGCGTCGGCGGGCTTTGCCAGATAATCTGTGGCACCCATTTTCACCGCGGCGACGGCCGTGGCGATGGCGCCGTATCCGGTCAGGACGATGATGCGGGCGTCGGCGCGCCGTTCGCGCAGCGCCTCGACCACGTCAAGGCCGTTGCCGTCCTCAAGCCGCAGGTCCACAACCGCATAGGCGGGCGCACGACGTTCGATCAGGCGCATCGCACCGGCCACGGTCAGCGAGGTTTCCGGCTGAAACCCGCGCTTTTCCATCGCGCGCGCCAGGCGGGTCACGAAGATCTCGTCATCGTCGACCAGCAGCAGCGAGGCGTCGGGGCCGATTTGTGCGTTCAACTGATCCATCTGTTGGCCTTTTCACGGAATTTAACGGCAAATGGGAAGTCGCGCGGGCAATATCAAACCCCATGCGACAAACTGCCTTATGCAGAGGCATCGGCATAACAGGCGACGGTCTCGGCAATCTGTTCGGGGGTGGTTTCGCGGGAAAAGAATTCGACCGTCTTTCCGCCGGGCATCACCAGATAGGTATTTGTCATGTGATCGACCAGATAATATTCCTGATCCTCTTCGTCATTCAGCTTGAAGTAATTGCGCCAGCCCTTGTTTACGGCAGCAATCTCCTCGTCGCTGCCGGTCAGGCCGATCATGCGGTCGGAAAACAATTCGGTATAGTCCGCCAGAACCTCGGGGGTGTCGCGGCGGGGATCGACGGTGACAAAGACGGTCTGCACATCCTCTCCGGCCTCTGTCAGCAGGACCTCGGCTTCGGCGTTGCGGGCGCTGTCCAGGGGGCAGACGTCGGGGCAGAAGGTATAGCCGAAATAGAGAAGCGTCGGCTTGTCGAAGACATCCTGGTCGGTGACACGCTGGCCGTCGTCGCGCGTCAGGGTGAAGGGTGTGCCAAAGGCGTCCATGCCCCCCGCGACGCTGCTGCTGCTGCATTGCGCGAACTGGTCGTCACCCGGACGCATGGTCAGGAACAGCGCCCCGCCCGCCAGCACGCCGATGGCGGCCGCAGTGCCGATCAGCAGGATTTTCCGGTCCGTCATTGGCGGGCCTCCTTCGCGTGTCAAATGCCCGCATTGATCGTCCATCGGCGCGCGGGTATCAAGATCGGGCAATGTCGCAGCAAGGGTCGACGATGTCCACATCCACAGCCCCCGACGACATCGCCGATCCCGACCTGCACCAGGCCATGTCGCGGCCGATCGACACCCCCAAGGCCGAACCGATCCGCATGCGCACGCTGGTGCTGTTGCGCTGGTTCGCCATCGGCGGGCAGATGGCCGCGGTCATCGTCGCGTGGATGATG
This sequence comes from Paracoccus marcusii, assembly GCF_028621715.1. Taxonomy (NCBI): domain Bacteria; kingdom Pseudomonadati; phylum Pseudomonadota; class Alphaproteobacteria; order Rhodobacterales; family Paracoccaceae; genus Paracoccus; species Paracoccus marcusii. The sequence goes on from NZ_CP117466.1 coordinate 900,495, forward strand.
GGCATCGGCTTCGTCAAGACGCCGATCATCCTGCTGATCGCGGCGTCGATCACCATGAACCTGTGGCTGTTCCTGCGCCCGCACAAACGTACCTCTCCGGGGCGCGCGGTGCGGCAGCTGTCCTTCGACCTGGTCCAGATCTCGACGCTGATGGCGCTGACCGGGGGGATGGCCAATCCCTTCGCGCTGTTGGTGCTGGCGCCGGTCACGATCGCGGCCGCGTCGCTGAACGCGCGGCAGGTGCTGGCCCTGGGGCTGGCCACGGTGGCGCTGATCTCAGTCGCGGCGGTCTTCGGGCTGCCGCTGCGCGATCCGGACGGCCAGATCCTGCGGATGGAGCCGATCCTGGCGGTCGGCCACTGGGTCGCGCTGGTCATCGGCGTGGTGTTCTTTGCGGGTTACGCGCATCGGGTGACGGCGGAACTGTCGGACACCTCGGGCGCGCTGTTCGCGACCCAGATGGCCCTGTCGCGCGAACAGCGTCTGCAGCATCTGGGCGGCGTCGTAGCAGCCGCCGCGCACGAGATGGGCACCCCCCTGGCCACCATCAAGCTGATCGCCGGCGAACTGGCGGACGAGCTGCGCGACCGCCCCGACCTGCATGCAGACGCCATCGCCCTGCGCGACAGCGCCGACCGCTGCGCGGCGATCCTGCGCAGCATGGGGCGCGCGGGCAAGGACGACCTGCACATGCGCGCGGCCCCGCTGCGCGCCGTGCTGGAGGACGCCGCCCAGCCCCACATGGACCGCGGCCCCCTGATCGAGATCCATGCCGAAGGCCCGGTGATCCACCGCGATCCGGCCATCATCCACGCGCTGCGCAACCTGATCCAGAACGCCGTCGATTTCGCCGAAAGCCGCGTCGTGATCGAGACCCAGGTGACCCAGGGCGCGCTGGTCGTCACGGTGCGCGATGACGGGCCGGGCTATCCGCCGCACCTGCTGTCGCGGATCGGCGACCCCTATCTGACCCGGCGCGCCGAGGCGCAGCGCGGCAGCTACGAAGGGATGGGCCTGGGTCTGTTCATCGCCAAGACGCTGCTGGAACGGTCGGGCGCGCGGCTGACCTTTGCCAATGGCGGGCCGGGTGCCATGGTGTCGGTGCGCTGGCCGCTGGACCGCATCCGCGCCCAGGACCGGATCGCGCTCGCCCACAATCCGACCTTCGACGCCTGAGTTTCTTAACGCCCTGTTAATCAAGCCCGGATTATGGTCCCATCGAACGGAAGGGGGCGTCGGCAGTGGACATTCAGGGTGCGGGTCTTGTGGCGATGGCGGTCCTGTGCGGGACGGCGTCGGTTCTTCTGGCGGTGGCGGTGATCCGGGTCTGGGACCGCCGACAACCGGGCCAGGGCCGCGCGGCACGGGCCGGGCACGCACTGGACGGCAAGGTGCAGCCGATGGTGTTCCTGTTCCGCGCCGCACGCCTGGTCGACGCGACCGCGCCGGCCCGCGCGCTGCTGGACCGGATGGGTGCGCCGGATGACGACTGGCTGCGCCTGATGCGCTGGATCGGACCGCGCTTTCCCGACGCGCCCGACCGCCTGTCCATGCTGCCCCGCCTTGGCCGGATCGAGCTGGTGGGCCAGCAGGGGCGGGGCAGCGCCACCCTGCGCCTTGTGGCCGAGGATCTGGGCGACCGGCTGTGGCGCGTCAACGTCACCGATCCGGGTGCCGAACATGCGGGCATCGTGGTCGATTCGATGTCCCTGCAGGCGATGGAGGAAGAGCTGGACCTGCTGCGCGGCGCGCTGGACCAGACGCCGATGCTGGTCTGGCGCCTGGATGAGGAGGACCGCGTGACCTGGGCCAACGCCGCCTATCTGCGCCGTGCCGAGGCCCGGTCCGACGAGGCGCTTGGTTGGCCCCTGCCCCGCCTGCTGGACGCGCCGCGCCCCGTGCCGGGTGCGGGCACCGCCACCCGCCGCGCCGGGCTGGAGGATCAGGGCGCGGTGTCCTGGTACGACTGCCACAGCCACCGCATGGGCGACGAGGTGATGATGTTTGCCCTGCCCGCGGACGCCGCCGTGCGCGCCGAACGCAGCCTGCGCGATTTCGTCCAGACCCTGACCAAGACATTCGCCGACCTGCCGATCGGGCTGGCGATCTTCGACCAGGGCCGGAACCTGCAGCTGTTCAACCCGGCGCTGATCGACCTGACGAACCTGCCGACGGGCTTCCTGACCGCGCGGCCGTCGCTGTTCGATTTCCTGGACCAGCTGCGCGAACAGCGCATGGTGCCCGAACCCAAGGACTATCGCAGCTGGCGACAGCATATGGCCAATCTGGAAAGCGCCGCCGCCAACGGCCACCACGTCGAGACATGGTCCCTGCCGGGCGGTCAGACCTATCGCGTGACCGGCCGCCCCCATCCCGACGGCGCGGTGGCCTTCCTGTTCGAGAACATCACCTCCGAAATGTCGCTGACCCGCGAATTCCGGGCAGAGCTGCTGCTGGGCGCGCATGTCTTGGACGGGCTGGAGGACGGGCTGGTGGTCTTTTCGGACGCAGGCCAGCTGGTCCTGTCGAACCAGGCCTATCGCGGCTTGTGGGGCGCGCCGCCCGAAAGCCTGGCCGATGCCATCGCCACCTGGGAGGCCGCGGCCCCCGCCGGGCGGGGCTTTGCGGCACTGCGCGACGCGCTGAACCATGCCGATGCCCCGCGGGCCAGCGGCGCGATGGCCGGCCCCCAGGGCCAGCTGCTGGGCTGGACCGTCACCATCCTGTCGGGCGGGCGGCGGATGCTGCGTTTCGGCATCGCCTCGGGACAGGTAATGTCCCAGGGCCTGCCCCAGGACACGCGCCCCCTGTCCAGCGCGATCGGCGCCGACTGATCAGTAGTCGCGCTCGAAGAACACCCCAAGCGAGCTGCCGCCGTCGCTGCCCACCGATCCCCGCGCCCGCAGCGACTGCGTGATGTCCAGGTTCAGGTTGATCGACGACCGCCCCCCCTCGCCCACCGAGACGTCGGTATAGACGTTCTCGGACAGATAACGACCGGCACGCAGTTCGATGTTGCCTTCGTCGTCGGTCGTCAGGTCCAGGTCGTCCAGGCCCGCGCTTTCGCGCAGGTTGCTGATGATTCCGTCACCGCCGCGCCCGGCCAGTACCGCGATGGCATTGGCCAGCTGTGCCGCCTGAAGCGGGCTGATGCTGTCCAGCCCCCGCCCGAACAGCAGCTGGGACAGCACCTCCTCCTGCGGCAGTTCCGGAGAGGATTCGAAGGTGATGTCAGGGTCGCGGACCTCTCCGTCGATGATGATGCGGGTGGTGATCTCGTCGCGCTCGGTCTCGGCGACCAGGCGAATGACGGGGATCAGGCTGCCCTGCAGCTCGACCAGACCCTCGGTCAGGTTGAAGCGACTGCCCAGCAGGTCGACCCGGCCGCGGATCAGCTGCAGGTTGCCGATGGGGATCGCGTTGCGGGCGGTGCCCTGGATGCGAAAGCCGCCGCCCAGTTCCGCGTCGATCCCGCGGCCGCGGATGAACACCCGGTTTGGCGCGTTGATGACCAGGTCCAGCGCCGGCGGCCGTCCCGGCGTGGCCGGCGGCCCCGACATGCCCGCGTCGCGCGAGGCCTGGCTGGGATAGGGCTCCAGCCCGGCCTTGGCGCGCGTGGCGCGGACCGGCGGGCGCTGGTTGCCGACATGGGTGATGTCGGGGATCGCCCGCGCGCCGCCCAGGCCGGTCGAGGGGATTCGGATCTCGGTCTCACCCAGGTCGATGCGGCCGGACAGGGTCTGGCCAGTCGCGGCCGTTCCGCTGAAGCGGACCTGCCCGTCGATGATCGTCTGGTACAGGTTCGGGTCGCGCAGCACGACCTGCGCCAGCGCAACCGAGATGTCGGTCGCTCCGTTCGTCAGGTCCACCGGCCCGGACAGCGTCACCCGCCCCCCGGCCGAGACGTTGGCCGCCCCGTCGATCTGCAGCCGCCCCGACTGGAACCCGGCGGTGACGTCGATCCCGTCCAGCCGCACGCCCAGGCCCGGATCGGCCAGCTGGCCGTTCGTCAGCCGCACCTGTCCCGACACCGCCTGCAGCGACGGGGCGCCCTGGACACGCAGGATGATCGCCAGCGGGCCCGACACGCTGCGGGTCCGCAGGGTCGTGTTGGCCAGCGCGGAATCCGCGCTGCCATTGACGCCCAGATCGACGGTCGATCCGTCGCGGGCGGCGGTGCCCGCAATGCGCAGGTCGGTGCTGCCCGGCGCGGTGGCGCGCAGGTCGACCGCAAAGGACGGGCCCTCCTCGCGCACGGTTCCGGTCACCGCGACGGCGCCCGGAAACTCGGGGACGATCAGGCCAAGATCGGCCAGCCGCGCATTCAGGTTGATGCCCGTCGCGGGCGCCCCGTCCGCGGTCACCTGCAGTTGCGGGTTGGTCACGTTCAGCCGCTGGACCGAGATGCCCTGCGCCCCCTGGCTGGCCGCCACATCGAACCGGGTCTGCCCCGTCAGGATCGGATCGATCCGCGGCTGGCCCAGGGACAGGCCGCTGGCGGTGCCGGTCGTTTCGATCCGGCGGGTGGTGCCGTCATCGGTCAGCCGGGCCTGCGCCTGGACCGCGCCGCTGATGCCGTTGCCCAGGAACCGCAGATCGCCCGCGTTCAGCGTGGCCGCGACATCGGTCGCCCCGGCGCCGACCTGGCCCGTGGCACTGGCCGACAGGCGCGGGTTCTCGACCTGCGCGGTGTCGATGGTGAAGATGCCGCCCTGTTCGGTGCCGGTCACGGACAGCCGCGTCTCGCCCGCAAGGGCGCCGTCCACCTGCGCCTGGCCGAAGGACAGGTCGCGCCCGGTCCCGGTCACGGCCAGCCTGCGGATGCCGTCGCCGACCTCGGCAAAGCTGCCCTGCGCCTGCAGGCTGCCGCGCCATCCCGGCCCGAAGGGCGCCAACGACGCGACGTTCACGTCGCCGGTCAGATCGGTGACGCCCGGACCATAGGTTCCCTGCACCACCGCGCGCATCTGGTCATTGGTCAGCCGGCCCTCGGTGATCGTCACGACCCCGTCTCGTTCCGACGCCTGCAGCGCCAGCTGCGTCGTCCCGGTCAGCGCGCCATCCGCCCCGGTCGCGCCCAGGGACAGGTCCTGCCCGCTGCCGGTGACGTCGATCAGGCGTGCGCCATCCTCCTCGCGCAGCGTGGCGCGGGCCTGAAATCCGCCCGCCCAATCGGCGCGGATCGAGGACAGGTCAACGACCGCCACCTGCGCGACGGCGTCCAGCGCGCCTTGGGCAAAGCTGCCCTGCGCATCCGCGCTCAGCTGCGGGTTGGCCAGCCGGAAATCCTCCAGCTGAAAGCCCTGCGCCGTCTGCAGCGCGCTGGCGGTCAGCTCGGTCTGCCCGCTCAGCGCATTGTCCAGCGCCTCGATGCCGATGCGCAGATCCTGGGCCTGCCCGTTCAGGGTCAGGCGGCGCTGGTTCTGCGGTCCGGTGACCTCGGCGGTGGCCTCCAGCGACCCGCCCAGTTCGGGGCCGGCATCCGCCAGCGACGGCATGGACACCTGCGCGCGCAGATTGCTGGAGGTCGAGTTGATCAGGCCCTGCGCGGTCGCGGTCAGGCGGCTGGCGTTGACGCGGAAATCCTCGACCTCAAGGCCCAGCTCGTCGCGGCGCGCCTGCAGCAGGATCGTGGATTCGCCGTCCAGCAGCCGGTCCAGCTGCGGCTGGTCCAGCGCGATGTCGCGGCCCGACACGCGCGCGTCGATGTCGAAGCTGCGGTTCAGCAGGACGTAATAGCCCTCGACCGTGGCATCCGCGCTGCCGGTCAGCGGCCGGCCCGCGACGCCCGACAGGCGCGTCAGGTCGGTATACCGGGCACCCGCATCCACCGACAGCGTGATGCCGCTGCCCAGGCCCGAGACCAGGAAGTTGCCATCCAGACCGTAATCCGCGCCGCGGACCCGCAGGTTGGTGATGTCGACCGCGTTGCCGGGGGTAAAGTTGAACCCGGTCCGCCCCTCGATCTGCGTGCCCACGGCCTCGGCCAGGGACGCGTCGTCGAAATCCAGATCGCGGGCGGCAAAATCGATGGCGCCGATGACCTCGGACAGGGCGCCCTCGTCCAGGAAGATCTGGCCGCGCCCGGCCAGGTCCAGCACGCCAAGCGCCACCCCGTCCAGGTTCAGCGCGCCGATGCCCCCGTCCAGGCGCCAGCCGTCGCTTTGCGCCGCGTCATAGTCAAAGGTCAGCCGCCCGGAATCCACCGTCGCCCCCTCGCCCGCGAAGGGCAGCGGGACGGGCACCTGCGGGGCGCCCGCGTCGCGGCCCAGCATCACCTGCAGATTGGCCTGCTGGGGCGCGGACTGGTCGTTCGTCGACAGCGACCCGGCAATGCGCAGCGCCTCGGTGCGGATGTCCAGACGCGGAATGTCCAGGCGGCCAGTCTCGGCCCGCCAGCCTTCGGCCAGCAGCTGGGTGTCCTGGCCAAAGAAGGCCCGGTCCTGCGGGCGCAGCAGCGACGCGACATCGCCGCCCAGCTGGAACCGGAATCCGGTGCCGGGGGTGCCGTCGGCGCCGGTCTGGCCGTTGGCGCTGACCTTTCCGGTGATGCGGGGCTGGCCGTTCGTGGCCAGACGGATGTCGGCGGCGAAATCGCGGATCTGGCCCTCGCCGCTGATCTGGGCGGTCAGGGCGGGCTTGTCATAGATGCCGACAAGGTTGGCCAGCAGGCCGTCGGCGGCCTCGTCCAGGCCCAGGTTCAGGCGCAGGATCTGCGTCTCGTTGGCATAGCCTGCGTCCAGCACGAACTGGCCGCGCGGGCCGTCCAGGCGATCGACGGTCAGCTGGGCCGTGCCCTCGCCCCCCTCAAGGCTGATGCCGCCCGAGATGCTCAGCGCGGCCTCGACCCCGATGACCGGTTCGCCCAGCATCACGCGGTCGGCGCGGATCTGTTCGATGTTCAGCGACACGGGCAGTTCGGGCAGCGCAAAGACCGGCGCCTCGGCCTGCACGGCCGGTTCGTCCGACTGTGGCAGGCGGGGCAGCAGGATCTCGTCGGCGGACAGCTCCGCGATCTCGATCCGGCGGCGCAGCAGGGCGCTGCGGTTCCACTGGATCGCGCCGTTGCGCAGGGTCAGATAGGCGCCGTCCTCGTCCGAGATGCGCAGTTCGGTGAAGGTCGCGCGCGAGGACAGCGCGCCCTGGAACCCCTCGATCACCACCTGGCGCCCCTCTCCGGACAGGTTGCTTTCCAGCAGTCCGGTCAGAAATCCGCGGTCGCTGTCGGCCTCGGCGCTGATCTCGGCGGCGCTTTGGCCCAGCACGGCCATCGGGAACAGGACGACAAAGGCGGTGATCCAGAACTTGCGCATCAGAATGCCTGCCCCAATCCAAGGTAAAGTTGCACGCCGTTGCCGGTGTCGCCGCTGACCGGCCCGGCCACGTCGAACCGCAGCGGTCCGATCGGCGTGTCATAGCGCACGCCCAGACCGGCGCCCGCGTGATCGTCGCCCTCGCCGCCGAAGGCGTCGCCCGTCCAGACCTGGCCGTAATCGGCAAAGGCCACGACGCCGATCTTCTCGCGCACCTGGACGCGGAATTCGGCCGTGGCGCTGGCAACCGACAGGCCGCCGGTCTTGATCGGGCCGTCCGGGCCCGCGATCTCCTCGACCCCCAGGGACTGATAGGGATGGCCGCGCACCGTGCCGCCCCCGCCCGAGAAGAACAGATAGTTGCGCGGCGTCGTGGCAAGCTCGCTGCCAAAGACCGACCCCGCCCGCGCCCGGCCCGCCAGGGTGAACCGATCATCGGCGCCGAACGACCGGAAGGCCCGCCCCTCGGCCAGGGCGCGCATGCCGGAACTGGTGTCCTCGAATCCGGCAAAGGGCGTCACCTCGGCGGACAGATAGAAGCCGCGCTTGGCGTTGTTCTGATCCTCGCGGCGGTCCCAGATCACGTCCATCGGCAGGGCCAGGACCTTGAAGTCGGTGCGCCCGTTGGCGTCGAAGACGCGCGAGTACTGGTATTCCAGCGCCGCGTCGGCGGTCAGGCGGTCGCTGAAGATGTGGTTCAGACCGAAACCCAACGTCGCCAGGTCCTCGTCGTAATCCTCCTCGCGCATTTGGGCCACCTCGGCCTCGACATAGGCGGTGGTGTCGGGGGTGATCGTAGCGGGGCGTTCCAAACGGATCGTCAGCTCGTCGTCGCGGTCGCTGGTCTCGGATCCGATGTCCTTGATCCGCCCGTCGATGCGCAGACGCTCGCCCCCGCCCAGCAGGTTGCGATGCATCCAATAGGCCGACACCAGCGCCCCGTCCGTGGTCGAGATCTCGGCGCCGGCCCCGATGCGCCGGGGGGGCTGTTCGACCACGGCCAGGTCCACGTCCAGCGTGTTGCCGGGGCTCAGCGTCTCTGCCTCCTGCAGGGTGATCGCCGAGAACACGCCGGTGCGGCGCAGGCGCTGGCGGACGGTGTCCAGTTCCTGGGGGTCGAAGCGCTCCCCCTCGGGGAAGCCGGCGATCTTGCGCAGGCGGCGTTCGTTCAGGCGCTGGTTGCCGCTGACGGACATGCGCCCGAAGGTGACGGCCGGGCCGGGTGACAGGGCGATGCGGCTGTCGACCTGATCGGCGTCGTGATCGGCCACGATCTGCTGGTCGGCGACATCGGCCTTGGCATGGCCATAGGCGCGCCAGCCGTCCACACCCGCCAGGGCTGTGCTGCGCATGACGCCGGTGCCCGCAATCTCGCCCATGGCGTATTCGTCAGGTACCTCGGTGCCGGGGGCCACCGGGGCCATCTGGGCGCGCGAGAAGCGGAAGACCGGGCCGGGATCGACGGTCACGACGACACGGGACACCTGGGCGGGCGCGTCCAGGGGCGCCACCTCGGCGGCCTCGACCCCGTCCAGGGTGATGGTCACGGCGCCATCGTAGAACCCCTGATCGTACAGCAGGCCCAGGATGCGGGCGTAATCGCCGCGCGCAGCCGCCAGCACGTCCTGTCCGGTGGTGCGATCCTCGTTCAGCGCGCCGGTCAGCAGCAGCGACTGGCGGATCTGGCGGGTCAGCCCCTCGTCCCCGCCGGCGACCTGCACGTCCAGCGCGACGGGCCCCTCGGATTCGCTGCTGCCGCCAAACAGGCCAGAGAACGGAGAGCTGCTTTGCGCCATCGCGGCACCCGCCACGCCAAGCGCCGTCCCTGCCACCAGGATCGCCCTAAGATATGCCCGCATCGCCTGCCCCGTCTTTTTGCTTGCGGCAATTCAAACAGGATCGACGGGGCGAATCCAGCAATCTTTGGGGATTTTCCCGGATTGGCAGTTAACCTTTGCGGGACCGGCGAAGCCTAGCCCAGGGCCGCCAGACAGCCGTGCAGCGCCGCCATGTCGTCACGGATCAGAAAGACCGGCGTGTTTTCAGGGATATGGCGCATGTGGCTTTCCGCCAGGAAGGCCGGTTCGAACAGCGCCATCCGGTCGGCGATGCTGCGGCCCACGCTGCCGGCCAGGAACAGCCCCTCCAGCGGCATGAAGCGCAGCGACAGTTCGCGGCACAACAGCCCGACCAGTTCGGCGAACAGGTCATAGGTCGCGACGGCCGCCGGATCGCCCGCCTCGGCGGCGCGGGCGACGTCCTCGCTGCGCATGGGGGCGGTGCCGGTCATCGCAGCGTGCAGGCGCGACAGGCCGCGGCCCGCGAACGTCTCCTCGGTCGAAAAGAAGCCGGCCGCGGCGTCGGTGCCGACGCGGTCCTGCAGGCGGGCCATGATGTTGGCGGGCAGATGGGTGTGCCCCTCCTCGGCCTCAAGGACGGTGATCGCGCCGCCGGGCAGCACGCGCACCGCGCAGACGTTGAAGCCGGTGCCCAGGCCCACGACCAGCGCCTGCCCGTTGCGGGCGCGGGTCACGGGGGCCGCGCGCAGCGTGCCCAGCTGTTCGCCCGCCAGCGACGGGGTGGAATAGCCGAGCGCCGACAGGTCGTTGATCAGCCTCACCTGGTCGGCATCGGTCAGCCGCGCCAGGTTGTCCTCGTCGAACGACCAGTCGCGGTTGGTCAGCTGCGCACGCCCGCCGCTGACCGGCCCCGCCACGGCGATGCACATGGACGAGATGTTGGGCTGGTGCTGTTCCGCCATGAACTGGCGCACCACATCGTCGAAGCTGGCAAAGTCGTCACCCTTGAAGCGGGTGACCGTGCCGGCGTCGATGGACCCGTTGCGCGCGATCGCCATCCGCGCATTGGTTCCGCCCACATCGCCCAGAAGCATCGCCATGCTGTCACCCCTTCTCAGTTCAGCCGTTCCCCGTCCTTAGGCGAGAAGTACGACACTTTCGAGAGGTCGAATGCCAGCGGAAACGGCTGGCGCGCCCGGACGGCGCTTTCCGCGCGCAGCCGCGCGGTGACCGCCTTGCCGCCCAGATGGGTCACGGCGAAGGTGTCGGCACCCGCCGGTTCGACGATCTCGATCATCACGTCGCCGCCCGCACCCTGAGCGGTTCCGGGCAGATGGGCGTTGCCCGTCGCCTCGTGGATGTCCTCGGGGCGCACGCCCAGGACGATCTGGTCGGGCAGGTCGCGGGCCACCGGGTCGGTGATGACCAGCGGCGTGTCGCCGGGACGGTCGATCTCGATCCGGGTCTGGCCCGCCTCGGACCGGACGCGGGCCGGGATCAGGTTCATCGCCGGGCTGCCCATGAAATCGGCCACGAACATGTTGGCGGGCTTGTTGTAGATCTCGGCCGGGGTGCCGATCTGCTGGATCACCCCGCCCTTCATGACGACGATCTTGGTGGCCAGCGTCATCGCCTCGATCTGGTCATGGGTGACATAGACGATGGATGCGTTCAGGTCCTGGTGCAGCTTCTTGATCTCAGTCCGCATGGACACGCGCAGCTTCGCGTCCAGGTTGGACAGCGGTTCGTCGAACAGGAACAGCGCGGGGTCGCGGACCAGGGCGCGGCCCATGGCGACGCGCTGGCGCTGGCCGCCCGACAGCTGACCCGGCTTGCGATCCAGCAGCGGCTCGATCTGCAGCTGGCGCGAGACCTCGGCCAGCTTGGTGGCCTGGGTGGCCTTGTCGACGCCGCGCACCTTCATGCCGAAGGTGATGTTCTTGGCGACCGTCATCGTCGGGTAGAGGGCATAGGACTGGAACACCATCGCGATGTCGCGGTCCTTGGGGCTGACGCCCGTCACGTCGCGGTTCGCGATGCGGATGGCGCCGCCGGTGATCGGCTCCAGCCCGGCGATGCAGTTCAGCAGCGTGGACTTGCCGCAGCCCGACGGGCCGACCAGCACCAGGAAGTCGCCCTCGTCGATGCTGATGTTGATGTCGTGCAGAATATGGGTGTCGCCATAGGCTTTCTGCAGGTGGTCGATTTCCAGAATGGGCATGGCTTATCCCTTGACGCTGCCGGCGGTCAGGCCGCGGATGAAGTATTTGCCGGCGACGACATAGACCAGCAGCGTGGGCAGGGCGGCGATGATCGCCGCGGCCATGTCCACGTTGTAGGCTTTGACGCCGGTGGTGGAGTTGACGATGTTGTTCAGCGCGACGGTCACGGGCTGCGACCCGGCCCCGCTGAAGCTGACGCCGAACAGGAAGTCGTTCCAGATCTGCGTGAACTGCCAGATGACCGACACGGTGATGATCGGCAGCGAGATCGGCAGGAAGATCGACCAGAAGATGCGGAAGAACCCTGCCCCGTCGACCTTGGCCGCGCGCACCAGTTCCTGCGGGATGGTGACATAGTAGTTGCGGAAGAACAGCGTGGTGAAGCCCAGGCCATAGATCACGTGGACGAAGATCAGCCCCGGGATGGTGCCCGCAAGACCCATCAGGCCCAGCATCTGCGCCATCGGCAGCAGCACCACCTGGAACGGGATGAAGCAGCCGAACAGGATCGCGGCAAAGAACAGGTTCGCGCCGCGGAACCGCCACTGGGCGAAGACATAGCCGTTCAGCGCGCCGATGATGGTCGAGATCATCACCGCGGGCACGGCCATCAGGACGCTGTTCCAGAAGAACGGGCGCAGGCCCTCGCACTGGGTGCCGGCGCAGGCGGACGACCAGGCCTCGGCCCAGGGGGCGAAGGTGATCTCTCGCGGCAGGGCCAGCAGGCTGCCGGTGCGGATCTCCTCGAGGGATTTCAGCGATGTCGTCAGCATGACGAACAGCGGCATCAGATAGAACAGGGCGAACAGGATCAGGATCCCGTACAGGCCCCACCGCAGCACGGTCTTACTTGTCATGGCGCGGCCTCAATTCGCTGTAGAGATAGGGAACCACGATGGCGAAGATGACCATCATCATGATCATGGCGCTGGATGCCGCCTGCCCCAGGTCGCCGCGCGAAAACGCCATGGCGTACATGTAGGTCGCGGGCAGGTCGGTGGCATAGCCCGGTCCGCCGCCGGTCAGCGCGATGACCAGGTCGAACGCCTTGATCGCCAGGTGCGCCAGCACGATGAAGGCCGACAGGAAGATCGGCGCCATCGTCGGGATGATGATCGCGGAATAGATGCGGTGCGTAGGAATGCCGTCGACCTGGGCCGCGCGGATGATCTCGGTGTCGACCGAACGCAGTCCGGCCAGGAACAGCGCCATCACGAACCCGGATGCCTGCCAGACAGCCGCCAGCACGACGGTATAGATCGCCATTTCGGGCTTAATCAGCCAGTCGAAGGTGAAATTCTCGAACCCCCAGCCGCGGATCGCCTGCTGGATGCCCAGGCCCGGGTTCAGAATCCATTTCCAGGCGGTGCCCGTCACGATCAGCGACAGCGCCATGGGATAGAGATAGATGGTGCGCAGGACGCCCTCGGCCCGGATCTTCTGGTCCAGGAAGATCGCCAGCATCAGCCCGATCGCCATCGAGATGACGATGAACAGGGCGCCGAAGATGAACAGGTTGTTCATCGCCACGTCCCAGCGGGGGGCGTCGAACAGCCGCTGATATTGCGTGATACCGTCCAGTTCATAGCGCGGCATCAGCCGCGAGCGGGTGAAGCTGATCCAGGCCGTCCAGGCGATGAAGCCATAGACAAAGACCAGGATCGCCACGAAGGACGGCGCCAAGACGACCTTGGGCACGTTGCGTTCAAGCCATTCCATTTCCGGTAAACCCCCAAAGAAAAACCCCGCGCCCGCGATCCGGGGCGCGGGGTCGTCAGGCCGTGATCACATCGCGTTGGCGACGGCGTCGGCCAGTTGCGCCACGGCGTCGTCCGACGACATGTCGCTGTTGAAATGCGCGGTCACCACGTCGGTGATCGCACCGGCCGGCGCGCCGCGCAGCGCCATGCCATGCGCATAGCTGGGCAGCAGGGAGCCGTTTTCCGCATCCGCGGTCATGTCGGCGTTCGACTGCTTGGCGCAGTCGTCGAAGTCGTCCAGCGCCACGTCGGTGCGGGCCGGGATCGAGCCCTTGTTCAGGTTGAACGTCTTCTGGAAGTCCGGGCCCATGATCAGGCTGGCCAGAAGGGCCTGGCCCTGCTGCTTGTCCTCGCCGTCCAGCTCGAAGAAGGCGAAGCTGTCGACGTTGTAGAGGAAGCCCTCGCCCGGGGTGGGCGCGCAGACGAAGTCAACGCCCGGCTGCTTGCCGGCGGCCAGGAACTCTCCCTTGGCCCAGTCGCCCATGATCTGGAAGGCGGCCTCGTTGTTCATGACCATGGCCGTGGCCAGGTTCCAGTCACGACCCGAGAAGTTGTCGTCGACAAAGCCGCGGATGGTCCGCATCTGGTCGAAGACCTGCTTCATCGTGTCCGAGGTCAGCGCCTCGGGGTCCAGATCGACCAGCGCCTGCTGATAGAATTCCGGCCCGCCCAAGCCCAGAACGACCGTCTCGAAGATGGTCGCGTCCTGCCAGTTCTGACCGCCATGGGCCAAGGGCGTGATGCCCGCGGCCTGCAGCTTTTCGGCCGCGGCGTTGAACTCTTCCCAGGTCGTGGGCATCTCGATGCCGTTCTCGTCCAGGATCTGCTTGTTGCCCCAGATCCAGTTCACGCGGTGGACGTTCACCGGTGCGGCGCACCACTGGTCCTCGCACTTCATGTGGGCGGCGATCTGCGCGGGCAACACGTCCGCCCAGCCGTTCTCCTCGGCAACAGTGCCGATGTCGGCCAGGCCGGTCTCTTCGTACCATTCCTGGATCGCGGGGCCCTTCAGCTGCACGGCGGTCGGCGCGTTGCCGGCCAGCACGCGGGCGCGCAGCGCGGTCATCGCGGCGTCACCGCCGCCGCCGGCCACGGGCATGTCGGTCCAGGTGCCGCCCTCGGCCGCGAACTGCTCCTGCAGGACGGCGACCGATTTCGCCTCGCCGCCGGATGTCCACCAGTGCAGCACCTCTGCGGTGGGTTCGGCCATCGCCGGCGCAGCCAGCATCACGGCGGTCGAAGCCGCCAGAACGGATTTGATGTTCATGGATCCTCCCAGATCTATCCCGCGCGGATTCGGTGACCGCGTGTGGGTCGATCATGCCGCAAGCCCAGTCATGTCCGCAACGCAGTGCAGCCATGCGCCCGGCAGTTTTCGCAGCGTTACGTTACAAACTGTTACGTAACCCCTCCCTGCGATGCTAGATCACGGATCGGAGGACCGTTGATGAGCCTGCACCGCCTTCTGCTGGTCGAGGATGACGCAGACATGGCCGCCATGCTGGCCGCCTATCTGCAGCGCCACGGCCTGCACGTGACGCGCGCCGACAGCCGCGCGACCGCACTGGCCGCGCTGCGCGGCGGCCGGGTGGACCTGATCCTGCTGGACGTGTCCCTGGGCGATGACGACGGCGTGGCGATCTGCGCCGAGATCCGCGAGGCGCAGGACGTGCCCATCATCATGGTCAGCGCCCTGTCCGCCGACCACCAGCGCATGGCCGGCTACGAGGTCGGTGCGGACGACTATATCGCCAAGCCCTTCAACCCCGACCTGCTGCTGGCGCGCATCCGGGCGGTGCTGCGCCGCGCGGGCCGCGCGCCCAGCCTGTCGCACCGCAAGCGCGACAGCGTGCTGCGGTTCGCGGGCTGGCGCTATGACGCGCGGCGCGACGAGGTGACCGCCCCCGGCGGCTGGCAGGTCAGCCTGTCGTCGCGCGAAACCGCGCTGCTGCGGGTGTTCCTGGCCAATCCGCTGATCCCCCTGACCCGCGACGAGATCGCCGCCGCGCTGGACGACGACGAGGCGGCCGAGGGGCGCGCGATCGACATGCTGGTCGGCCGCCTGCGCCAGAAGACCGACCCGGCGCTGATCCGGACCGAACGCGGGCTGGGCTATGTGCTGTCGGCCGAGGTCGCGCGTGACGCTGACTGACCGCCTGTCGCTGCGGGTGGTGGCAAGCCTGTGGGTCGTGCTGGCGATGCTGGCGGGCGGCGGGTCGGTCTGGCTGTGGACCGCCAGCGACGCGGCCTGGGACGCGCATCTGAACCGCGCCTATATCGCCGGTCTGGCGCTGGCCGACAGCCTGGAGGCGGGCAGCGCCCTGCCCCAGGGCCTGTCCCAAGTCCAGCTGCGCGCCGCGCCCGACCTGCCGCCCGGCTGGCGGCAGACGGTGATCACCCTGACCGGCGGCGGCAGGCCCGACCTGTCGCAGGGCGCGCGGCTGTCGGTGCGCATCCAGTCGCCCGACCTGACCTATCCCGCGGCCGAGGTGCAATCCGTCGGCGGCGGCAGCCAGGCCGCGGGCCTGGCCTCGATCACCCGCACCCTGGCACGGTTCTGCAGCGAGCCGCGGCTGTTCGTGCAGCAGGACACCGGCCCATGGATCCGCGTGGACGGTGCGCCCGTCTGGGGCTGCCAAGCCGCGCCGCCCGACCGCCGCCTTCTGGCTGGCGCGCTGGCCCTGGGGGCGCTGGCCCTGCTGCTGGGCTGGGTGGCGGGGGTCGCGGGGGCGTTCACCGCCTTTGCGGCCGCGCTGCGCGATCACCGCGCCCGCACCGCCGCCCTGCCCGTCGGCGGCGTGATCGAGCTACGCCAGACCGCCGAGGCCGTGAACGCCTATGTCGCCCAGGACCGCGCCGCGCTGGAGAACCGGGCCCTGGTCCTGTCGGGGGTCAGCCACGACCTGGGCACCCCCGCCACCCGCCTGCGCCTGCGCAGCGCGATGATCGAGGATGCCGCCCTGCGCGACCGCCTGGACCGCGACATCGACGAGATGACGACGATGATCGACGGCGTCCTGACCTATACCCGCGCCGAGATCGGGGCCGAACCGTTCCGCCAGCTGTCCCTGACATCCCTGGCCGAGGCGGTCGTGGCCGATTACCAGGACGTGGGCCTGCCCGTGACGCTGCGCCAGTCATCGCTGCCTCCTGCCCGCGCCGGCACGCTGTTTTCACGAACCACCAGCCGTCCGACGGTGGACAGCCACGCCCTGCTGATGCGCGGCCAGCCCACCGCGCTGCGCCGCGCGTTGTCCAACCTCATCGACAACGCGTTGAAATACGGGCGCGAGGCGCAGGTGCTGACCGGCGGCGACGCGGACGAGGCCTGGATCTCGGTCACCGACCGCGGCTCGGTCCTGACCGAGGACGACCTGGCGCGCCTGACCGGGGCCTTTCAGCGCGGAGAAAATGCCGGCACCGCCAGCGGCGTCGGGCTGGGCCTGGCCATCGTGTCGACCATCGCCGCGCAGCATGGCGGACGGCTGGAATTCCACCGCGCGCCGCAGGGGCTGGAGGCCCGCCTGGCACTGGCGCGCAGCTGGGCGTAAGACGGGCCGACGGAACTCTTGCGAACAAACCCGCGTTTTGTTGGGGAATTCGCAAGAAAGGCTATCATCATGACCCGTGCAGACAGCATCACCCGCCTTGGCTGCGCCGGCGTCGTGGCGCTGCTCAGCGTCACGCCGGCGTTGTCGGCCAGCCCCAACCAGCCGGTTCAGGGCTGGAGCGCGATGCAGGGCATCGAGCCTGCCGCCCTGCTGGAGGACATCCAGACCATGCCGGTGTCGGAAATGGCCGTCGACGACCAGCCCTATTGCGCCGATGATGCGGAAATCGCCGCGACGCTGGAACAGGATTTCGCGGAACATCCCGTCGACATGACTGGCGTGCAAGGCACGCAGCTGTGGGGGTCCGATCAGCTGGGGACATGGACACTGGTCGCGCCGCGCGATGATCAGACCAGCTGCATCATCGCCAGCGGCATCGGCTTCAGCGATGACCGCAGCACGCAGGCCTATTTCCAGGTAGCAGGGTTGTAATCAGCCCACGCGACGCAGGAAGGCCCGTGTGCGGTCGTCCTGCGGATTGCCGAAGATCTGCGCAGGCGGCCCCTGTTCCACGATCCGCCCACCTTCCATGAAGACCACCCTGTCCGCGATTTCGCGGGCAAACTGCATTTCATGGGTCACGATCAGCATGGTCTGGCGTCCGTCGGCGATGCGGCGGATCAGGTCCAGAACCTCGCCCACCCATTCGGGATCCAACGCGCTGGTCGGTTCGTCGAACAGCATCAGGTCCGCGTCCAGGGCCATTGCGCGACCGATGCCGACGCGCTGCTGCTGACCGCCGGACATGGCCGCCGGATAGCTGTCGCCCCGATCCGCCAAGCCGATCTGGGCCAGAATGTCATCCGCCCGCGCCCGCGCCTTGTCGGCGGGCCATCCGCGCACGGTGGTCAGCCCTTCGGTGATGTTGCCGCGGGCGGTCTTGTTGGCGAACAATGCATAGTTCTGGAACACGAACCCCGTCCGCCGCCGCAGGCCCAGGATCTGCGCCTTGGTCGCGCGTGTGGCATCGACCGTCACGTCGCCCATGCGGATCGTGCCCTGATCGGGCGTGTCCAGCCAGTTCAGGCAACGCAGCAGGGTCGATTTCCCAGTTCCGGACGGCCCGATGATCGCCACGCGTTCGCCCGGCTCCAGGCACAGGTCGATGCCGTCCAGGACCGTGTTGTCGCCAAAGCGCTTGACCAGTCCGGTGATCTCGATCTGACAGCTCATCGCGCGACGGCCTTTCCAAGGCTGGATTCCAGCCGGCGCTGGCCGACCGACAAGGTTTCGACGATCACCCAATAGAACAGCGCGACCACCAGGAACGCCTCCAGGTACAGAAAGCTGCCTGCGGCCTCCTTCTGGGCGGCGCCCATCATCTCGGTCACCCCCAGGGTGAAGGCCAGCGAGGTGCTTTTGATCATGTCGATAAAATAGTTCATCAGCGTCGGCGCCGCGGTCCGCGCGGCCTGGGGCAGGATGATCCGGCGCAGAAGCTGTCCCTGGGTCATGCCGATGGAGGCTGCGGCCTCCCACTGGCTGCGGTCGACGCCCAGGATGGCGCCACGGATGCTCTCGGCCATATAGGCCGAGAAATGCAGCGTCAGGCCGATGATCGCGGCGGTGACGCCGTCGATGCCGGTCATCGCAGGCACGATCTGGGGCAGGCCGAAATAGAACAGGAACAGCTGCACCAGCAGCGGCGTGCCGCGGAAGAAGCTGATGAACACCGCCACGATGCGGTCCAGGACCGGCACGCGCAGCACGCGCACGATGGCCAGCGCCGACCCCAGGGTCAGTGCCGCCACCATCGCGACGATCGCCATGAACAGCGTCAGCGGCACATAGCCCGCGATGACCGGGACCAGGTCCCACATGTAGGCGGTGTCCAGAGGCCGCATGTTACTGCGACACGGGCTGCGTCACGTCGGCATCCAGCCATTTCTGAGAGATCTCGGCCAGGGTGCCGTTCTCCTTCAGGGTGGTGATGGCCGCGTCAACGCGGTCGCGCAGCGCCTGACCGGCCTCGTCGTTGCGGAAGGGCAGGGCGTTCCTGATCTCCGAGAAGGGCTCTCCGGCCAGTTCCAGCGGCAGCGGGCTCTGCGCGATCACCTGGGCCGAGGACACGCGGTCCATGACGAAGGCGTCGACCCGGCCCAGCGCCGTGTCCTGTTCGATGTTGCTTTCATAGGTGCGGATGTCGATCTGGTCGGCATTGGGCAGTTCGCGCAGCAGCTGTTCGAAGTTCGACCCCAGGTTCACCGCGACCGTCTTGCCGTCCAGGCTGTCCGGCCCCTCGATCGCGGCCGGGTTGCCCTCGCGCGTGACGATCTGGGCGCCGTCATAGACATAGGGCTGGGTAAAGGCGAATGCCGCCTCGCGTTCGGGGGTGATGGTGATCTGGTTGGCGATGGTGTCGATGCGGTTCGATTCCAGCGCGCCGATCAGGCCCGAAAAGGACATCGTGACGAATTCGACCTCGTCGCCGGTCTCTTCGGCGATGGCGTTCAGGAAATCCACCTCGAAGCCCTGCAGTTCATCCGCACGGGTGAAGGTGAAGGGGAAATAGCCGCCGGACATGCCGACGCGGATCGTGTCGGCCGCGGCGGGCAGGGCGGTGGTCAGGGCAAGGGCGGCGGTCAGGACAAGCGTGCGCACGGGAAATCTCCATAGGTTCTTGGACGTTACCTGCGATCTGGCAATGCGATCCGCAAGCGGGGCGGTGGCAGAAAAGGACAAAGATGCGGCAGGCCGCAGCACCGCGGAACAAGCCCTGCTGGCGCAACGGCGGGCGGGGAACTTCGTTCCATGACGGGTCCGGGGACCGCGATCAAGCGCGCGAAGGCCGCGTCATCGCCTTGATCGTGGCGACATGGGCGGGGTCGGCGGCCAGGGCATCGGTGGCCAGGGCGCGCGCGGCGTCCATCAGGTCGGGCGCAGGCAGGATGCGGTCGACCAGGCCCCAGGCCAGCGCCTCGGGCGCGTCGATCCGGGCGCCGGCCATCAGGATCATCCGCGCCCGCGCGGGCCCCACCAGCGCCACCAGGCGCGCCGGGTCGCTTGGCTGCGGCAGAAAGCCCAGCCGCATCACCGGATAGAAGAACCTTGCATCGGGCACCGCCAGGCGGATGTCGCAGGCCAGCGCCATGCCGAAGGCGCCCCCGGCCAGCGACCCGTTCAGCGCGGCGACGGTCAGGCAGGGCAGGGCGGCCAGCGCGGCGGACAGATCCTCCCATTCGTGGGCCGTGGCCAGGCCGGCGCGGGCCTGGTCCAGGTCCGCGCCGGCCGAAAAGACCCGGCCCGCCCCGGTCAGGATCAGCGCCCGCGCGCCGCTGTCCAGGGCCTGCGCCACACCCGCGCGCAGGTCGCGCAGCATGCCGACGGTCAGGGCGTTCGCCTTGTCGGGGCGGTCGATCGTCAGCAGGGACAGGCCGTCCCGGTGGTGGCTGCGGATCACGACTTGTTCCCTTTCCCTTTCGGCGGCACTGTGTCAGGAATCCCCCCGATTTCAGGTTTGCGAAAGGTATCCGCCATGAACCGTCCCCTTGCAACCTCGGCGCTTGCGCTGATCCTGGGCGCGGGCCCGGCCCTTGCAGACGTCACCCCCGCCGAAGTCTGGCAGAGCCTGCAGGACAGCTATGAACAGATGGGCTATGCGGTCCAGGTCGGGTCCGAGGATGCCTCGGACGAGGCGATCACCCTGACCGACGTGGTCCTGACCGTCGACGGAGAGGCCGATGCCCCGGACATGGTCCTGACCCTGCCCGAAATCGTGCTGACCGCGGTCGGCGACGGCACCGTGCGGTCGGTCGTGGGCGGCCAGATGACGCTGGAGAGCAGCGCCGTGCCCGAGGGCGACGACGAGGCCGTGGGCTTTTCGATGACCATGGACGCCCCCGGCAACGAGACGATCAGCTCGGGCACGCCCGAGGCGCTGACCCATGACGTGACCATGCCCACGCTAACCATGTCGGGCCGCGCGCTGGACGACCGGAACGAGGTTCCGCTGACCGCCACGCTGACCGGCGTCACCGGCAGCCAGACCGTCACCACCGCCGCCGACGGCGCCAGCACCCAGACCTTCGAGGGTCGCGCCGATGCGCTGGAGGCGCAGATCACCGCCTCGGGGCCGTCGCTTGCCGCCACAGATGCGCCTGAAACCGAAACCGCGCCCGACGCCACCGACGCGCCGGAGGCATCCGAGGCGCCCGACGCCCCGGCGGCCACCGCAGAGACGGACGATTTCCAGGCCACGATCACCATCGCCGACCTGACCATGCAGGGCGACGGCACCAGCCCTGCGGGCGAGCTCAACTTTGGCAGCCAGCCCACGCAGGCGCTGCAGGCGGGCTTTGGTGGCAAGGGCAGCTTTGCGATGGGCGCGACCAGCGGCAGCTTCACTGCCAGCACCCTGACCGCGGATGGCAGCCGCAACGATTCCGAAGGCAGCTTCCAGGCGGCAAGCGGCACGCTGGCCGTCGGCATCTCCAAGGACGGCCTGTCCTATGAAGGCGGGCTGACCGACATGACGACCAACCTGACCGCCACGGACATGCCCTTCCCGATCGCCTATGGCGCGGCGGAGAACCGGTTCCGGCTGGCCATGCCGATCGTGGCATCCGATCAGGAGCAGCCCTTTGCGTTGACCTATGTCCTGGACGGGCTGACGCTGGACGACGCGATCTGGCAGGCGCTGGACCCCGAGGCGGCGCTGCCGCGCGATCCGGCCAGCCTGACCATCGACGTGGAAGGGACGGCGCTGCTGACGCAGAACTTCATGGATCCCGACTTTCCGCAGCCGGTGGAGCCGGGTCCGGACGGCGCCGCGCCCATGCCTCTGCAGCCGCGCAGCCTGACCATCAAGGAACTGGCCCTGGACGCCGTGGGCGCCACCGCCGACCTGTCCGGTGCGCTGACCTTCGGCGAGGATCCCAGCCAGCCCCTGGGCAAGATCGAGGGCACGTTCGGCGGCATCAACGGCCTGCTGGACACGCTGGTCGCGATGGGCGTCGTGCCGCAGGAGCAGCTGATGGGTCCGCGCATGATGATGGCGATGTTCGCCCGCCCGGTCGAGGGCAACCCCGACCAGCTGCAGACCGAGATCGAGTTCCGCGAGGGTGGCGCGATCTTTGCCAACGGCCAGCAGATCCAGTGATCCGCATCCCTTGACAGCGGGCCGGGGCATCCGTCCCGGCCTGATCCTTTCGCCTGTGAGGCCCGCATGACCGACGCCGCCGACCCCCTTCGCCTTCAGCGCCTGTCCGAGGCGCTGATCGATGCCGCGCGCCGTGCCGGGGCCGACCAGGCCGACGCGCTGGCCGTCGACGGGCGGTCCGTCAGCATCGACATGCGGGCCCGCGCGCTGGAACAGGCCGAACGCGCCGAAGGGCTGGAGATCGGGCTGCGCGTGCTGGTGGGCGGGCGCCAGGCGGCGGTGTCGTCGTCCGACCACCGCGACGCCGCCATCGTCGAGATGGCCGCCCGCGCCGTCGCCATGGCGCGCGAGGCGCCGGTGGACGATCATCTGGGCCTTGCCGATCCCGGCCAGCTGGCGCGCCATCGCGACGCCGTCGGCCTGGAACTGGCCGAGGACGCGCCGGAACCCGAACCCCAGCACCTGCAGGACCTGGCACAGCGCGCCGAGGCCGCGGCGCTGGACGTGGCGGGGATCTCTCAGGTCGAGGCGGCCAATGCCAGCTACAGCCAGCGGCGCATGTGGCTGGCCGCGTCGAACGGGTTTTCGGGCGGCTATGCCCGAACCGGGCATTCGCTGTCGGTCGTGGCGATCACCGGCGAGGGGCTGCGAATGGAGCGCGATTATGCGGGCGAATCCCGCACCTTCGCCGCCGACCTGCCCACCCCCGAGGAGATCGGCGCCCTGGCCGCGGAACGCACGCTGGCCCGCGCAGGCGGGCGCAAGCCGCCGACGGGCGCCTATCCCATCCTTTATGACCGCCGCGTGTCGGCCTCGCTGATCGGCCATCTGCTGTCGGCGGTGAACGGGTCGTCCATCGCGCGCGGGGCCAGCTGGCTGCGGCGCGACCTGGGCCAACCCGTCCTGCCCGCCGGGATGGACCTGGCCGAGGACCCGCTGCGCCCGCGCTATCCCTCGTCGCGCCCCTTCGATGCCGAGGGACTGCCCACACGGGCGCGGATGATCGTGGCCGACGGCGTGCTGCAGGGCTGGACGCTGGACCTGGCCACGGCGCGCAAGCTGGGCATGGACAGCACCGCATCGGCGGCGCGGGGGCTGGCCTCCAGCCCGTCCCCCAGCCACAGCAACGTCATCCTGACGCCGGGGCGCGTCAGCCGCCAGGACCTGATCGAACGGATGGGCACCGGCCTGATCGTGACGTCGATGCTGGGGGCGTCGGTGAATGGCACCACGGGCGATTATTCCCGCGGCGCGGCCGGGTTCTGGGTTCAGGACGGCCGCATCGCCTGGCCGGTGAACGAATGCACCATCGCGGGCAACCTGCGCGACATGCTGATGACGCTGGAGGCCGCCGACGACGCCCTGCCGTGGCGCGGAACCGAGGTGCCCAGCCTGCTGGTCCGGGGCATGACCGTTGCCGGGGGCTGAGGCCGACCTGGACCTGCTGACCGCCGCCGCGCGGGACGCGGGGCGGATCGCCCTGCGGTTCTGGCGGCGCGATCCGCAGGCCTGGGACAAGGGCGGCGGCGCGGGCCCGGTGACCGAGGCCGACCTGGCGGTCAACGACGCCCTGCACGCGACCCTGACCGCCGCGCGCCCCGATTACGGCTGGCTGTCCGAGGAATCCGAGGCCGACCCCGCCCGCCTTGACGCCGAACATTGCTTCATCATCGACCCGATCGACGGCACCCGCGCCTTCATCGACGGGCAGGACGGGTTTTCCCATTCGCTGGCCGTGGCACGGGGCGACCGGATCGTGGCCGCGGTCGTCCACCTGCCGGTGCTGGACCTGACCTATGCCGCCCATGTCGACGGCCCCGCCACGCTGAACGGCGCCCCCATCGCCCCGACCGATGCAGCGATCGAGGGCGCACGGGTGCTGACCTATCGCGCGGTGGCCGATGCGCCGAACTGGCACAGCGGCATGCCCGGATTCCGGCGCGAGTTCCGGTCTTCGCTGGCGTGGCGGCTGTGCCTTGCGGCCGAGGGACGGTTCGACGCGGCGCTGTCGCTGCGCGCGGCGTGGGAATGGGACATCGCCGCCGGGGCGCTGATCGCGGAACGCGCGGGCGCGCGCGTGACCGACCGGCGGGGCCAGCCGATGCGGTTCAACAGCGAGGCCGCGCAGGTGGACGGGCTGATCGTGGCGGGCTCGCGCCTGCACGGCGCGCTGCTGGCCGCGCTGCGCTAGATCAGCCGTGATCCCGCGACCTGCAGCAGGCCCAGCCTGCGCAGGCTGTCCACCGGGTATCCGTCGCTGCCCATCAGGTCCAGGCTGAAATCCGGCTCCAGCCTGCGCAGGGCCAGCAGGGCGCGAACGGTGCCTTCCTCGTCGCGCTGCGCGTACCGCAGGGCGGCCAGGAAGCGCAGGGCAGGGCGGTTGTCGGGGGCAAAGCGGTGCACGGCCTCCAGGTGGCGGGTGGCGGCGGACAGATCGCCCGCGCGCATCATCGCCACCCCGATTCCCAAGTGCCAATTGGCGGGGTTCAGACTGGACAGCGCCTGGTCCAGCCCGGCCCGCGCCTGCGCCGCGGAATCGGCAAAGCGGTCGACACCGGTCAGCGCGCGGGAATGGGCCAGCCGCGCCAGGGGGTTGCCCGGATCGGCCAGTACGGCCTGGCGCGACAGGTCGAAGGCGATCTGGTCGCGGTCCAGATAGGCCTCGACCACCGATTGCACGGCCAGGGCGGTGGCGTGGAAGGGCGCGGCCCGACGGGCGCGGGCGGCAAGCTCTGCCGCCTCGGCGATGGCCTGGCGGGGATCGGGGGTCAGGCGTTCAAAGGCGTGGGTCGTGCGGATCCAGGCGCGCAGCGACAAGGTCACCGCCGGGGTGATGCTGTCGCCCAGCTGCGCCAGGACCTGATCGGCGTGCGCCAAACGGGACGCGGAAAAGCTGAACACGTCCGCGAACGAGATTCCCATCGCCGCCCCAAGCGCCCGCCCCTGGTCCAGCACCTGCAGCATCCCCAGGCAGCAGCGCGCGGCCAGGTCGTCCAGCTGTCCATCCAGGCCGGCCAGCGGCGCCGTCAGCCGCTGTGACCACATCACCCGGCCCGACGGCTGGTGGATCAGCCGCACCAGCAGGCTGAAGACGCCGCCCTGCACGTTCGCCATCGACGATACCCGCACATAGGCCCCCCGCGGCGCAGCCCCCGGCGATAGGACCGCGATGGGCAGCAGGTCTGCGGCCCTGCCCGCGGCCTCGGACAGGATCATCGTGGCAAGCACCATCGCGTCCTGCCCGATGGACACCGGATCGGACAGCAGCAGGTCGGGCAGCGCATCCGCCGTGGCGACCTGGGGCGTACGGGCGGCCGCGGTCTGGCGCGCATCGCGCAGCCAGTCCTCGAACTCGGGGTCGGGGATGTCCAGGTCGGCCGCGAATTCGGGCACCTGGCCGTCTGGACCAGGGCGGGCGGCCAGATCCACCTGCACCCAGTCGGGGTCCAGCCCGACCCAGCCCGGCCCCGTGACCAGCGCGTCGCGGGCGGGGCCAAGGCCCTGGCGGATCTCTCTCAGCAGCTGGCGCAGGCTGGCATTGCCGTGATCGGGGTCGCGGTCACTGAACAGCAGGTCCTGCAGCCGCGCCCGCGTGACGCGCAGGCCCCGGGCCGTGCCCAGTACCGCCAGCGCCCCCCGGGCCCGCATGCCCCGCGGCGTCAGACGGCGGTCGCCCGGGCCGGTCATCTCGACCGGACCGATCAGGTGCAGGGTCAGACGGTCCATGGCGTTGTCCCAAAGGGCGATTTGCAAAAGGTTATCCAATCACGGCTTCGTGTGATAGATTAATCAGGTCACCCGTTCCTGTTTTCCCTGGTGCATCATGTCCCTGTTCCACGCCAAACATGCCAAGCATGCCAAGTCCGACGACATACCGGACGGCCAGGGGGCGCTTTTGTCCCTTGCCCTGATGCGCACGCGCGATGCGATCGCGGGGACCGAGGATCCGCAGGGCCGGGGCGGTTCCCCCGCCATGCTGGCGCCGGGTGCGCGGCTGGCGCGGCTGGACCCGGACCACCGCGCCGCAATCCTGTTGGCGGAACTGTCCGAGGATCTGCCCCTGTCGGCCGATGACGGGGTCGCCGGTGCATCATCCGCCAGCCTGCTGTGCCGCCAGGCGGACGGAACCTGCGCCTCGCTGGTGCGGATCGACCGGCCCGATCTGGTGCAGTTCCGCGAGGCTGCGGCGATGGTCGGGCATTACGCCGAACTGCGCCCCGACCGCGCCCCCGAGATCGAGGTCCAGACCCACGGCCTGATGCCGTTCTTTGCCGCGATCCGCCCCCTGGAGGCGTCGCGGAACCCCGCCACGCTGGAGATGCTGGCCCGTGCGCTGGACCTGACCACCGCCGCGGTCATGCGTCTCAAGCTTGCGTTGGCATGCCCGCGCCCCACGCAATTCAGCGACCTGATCCAGCCGATGATCGCCTGTCCCAGCCATCCTACCCTGCCCAGTGGCCATGCGACCCAGGCCTTTTGCCTGGCCACGCTGCTGACGCGGCTGGACGACCCACGGGCGCCGCTGCGGGCCGACGACCCGCTGTTCCGACTGGCCTGTCGAATCGCGGTGAACCGGACGGTGGCCGGAGTGCATTTCCCCGCCGACAGCGCCGCGGGGGCGGTGCTGGGGATGCAGCTGGCGCATTACATGCTGGCCCGCGCCGATCCGGCCGCGACCGCCCACGGTGCGCAGTTCGACGGGCGGCTTTATCACGACGGCGGGGCCGTGCGCGATTTCCACTATGGCATTCTGACCGAAATTCTGAACGACGCCGATCCCGCCACAAGGCTCAGGGGACCTGCACTGACCCCGCGCCCCGCACCGTTATGGGCCACGCTGGTCGCGCGCGCCCGGGACGAACGGGCGGACCAGTGGAGCTGAGAGCCATATGGACCACCCCGGGTGCCGCCCCGGCGGGGCTGTCGCCCGCGCTGGTGGAGTGGTGCCAGCGACACCGAGTCCCCCCGCCCACATCCGCGCCCGACCTTCCCGCGCTGATGGCGCAGGCGTTCGGGCGGATGGATCGGTCCTGGTTCCTGCCATCCGCGGTCCTGCCCCCGGACGCGGTGAACCGTGACCCGGCCCCTGCGGGCGCCGGTCCGCTGATGGCTGCGGGCGCGCTGCCGGACCCGGACCGTGGCTGCATCATCGCCGTCATCGACGATGCCATTCCGTTCGCACATCAGCACCTGCGCCTGCCGGGGGCGCTGTCGCGGGTGGCGTCGCTGTGGGTCCAGGATGCCCGCGTCGATCCCGACGGTCCGGGCCGCGACCTGTCATGGGGAATCGAGCTGCGGGGCGACAGGATCGGCGGCTGGCTGGCGGGACTGGAATCGGGTGCGATCGCGGCCGAGGATGCGGTCTATCGCAGGGCCGGGGTCGTGGCGATGGACCGCCGCACGACGCACAGCGCGGCCTTTGCCGCGGGTCACGGCGCGGCGGTGGCGCTGTTGGCCGCGGGCTTTGCACCGAACGATCCGCGTGCCCGCAATCATCCGGTGATCGGGGTGACGCTGGCCCCCGGGGTGATCGCGGACACCTCGGCCACGCTGGCCCAGGACCCGCTGCTGGCCGCCATCGTCTTCGTCATCACCCGCGCCCGGATGCTGTGTCGCCAGGTCGAGGCCGCGCATGGCCTGCCCGTGGACAGCGTGCGCCTGCCCGTGGTGCTGAACCTCAGTCTGGGGCTGACGGCGGGGCCGCGCGACGGCACGGGCCTGCTGGAACGTTTCTTGGATGCGCTGGCGACCCATGCGTCCACCGGACTGGGGCCGGTGCATGCGGTGTTGCCGACCGGCAATCATCGCATGGCGCGCCTGCGCGCGACCCTGCGTCCCCAGGGCAGGATCGGATGGCAACTGCCGCCCGACGACGCGACCCAGACCCCGCTGGAGATCTGGGGGCCGGTCCGTCCCTCGCGACCGGACTGGCCCATGCGGATCGGGCTGACGCCACCCGGCGGGACCGAGGCCCGGACCCGCTTTTGCGCCCCCGCCCAGTCCAGCACGCTGCGCGACGGGCGGGGGCGCGATCTGGGGCGGGCGTTCTATCGGGTGATGCCGCATCCCGACGGCTGGCGCGAATGCATGACGCTGATCATGGCGCCGACCTGCCCCGCGGCCGCGGGCGACAGCTGGGCGCCGCCCGGCCGGTGGGGGCTGACGCTGGTGCAGGGGGACGGCGATCACGCGGTATCGGTCCAGCGTGACGACGTCCTGCGCGGTTTCCCGCGAGAGGCGCGGCAAAGCTGGCTGTCCCAGCCCGCCTATGCCGACATGGACGCCCGGGGGTTTCCCGTCCTGCTGGACCCGCGGGCCGCTGGCCCCGCGCGGGTGCAGCGGGCGGACACGGTGAACGCCTATGCGACGGGGCGGCACAGCCTGCGGGTGGGCGCGGTGGACCGGAGCGGGCGGGGGCTGGCCTATGCGTCGTTGATCGGGGTGGCGCAGGGCGGTGATCTCTTGGCCTGCGTGGACCGGTCGCAGGCCCGGCCCGGCATGATCGTGCGCGGCCGCACCAGCGGCAGCTTTGCCGTGATGAGCGGCAGCTCGATGGCGGCCCCTCAGGCGACACGCTGGCTGGCCGGACACCTGGCCGACGGGGCGCGGCCCGACAGCCGCGCGGCGATCATCCGGCTGGTGCAGGGGGCGACAGACGTCCCCGTGCCGGTCCTGCCGACCGACCCGCCGCGGGACTGATCCTTTCACGCCGCTTTCACGGCGGCATGCGAATCACGATGCACAGGACGAACGGATCGTCCGCACGGGGGACAGGCGATGAAGGACAAGGACACCGCGGAATTCCAGGACATGCTGGCCGCCCTGCGGATGCTGGGCGCGGACCCGGCGCCCGGCGCGTCGGTCGGGCGGGCGATGGCGCGGATGCAGACCACCGGCACCGCCGACCGGCCCAGTTGGGCCGCGCTGCAGCGGCTGGAGCGCGAGAACGAGCTGTTGATCGATCACGCGGAGATGCTGGCCTGCGCGCTTGGCGCCTGTCCGAACTGTTGGGGCACGCTTGAGGATTGCGAGGAATGCGGCGGCGTCGGGCGGCCCGGCGCCTTCAACCCGGACCGCACCTGCTTTGACCATTTCGTTCTGCCGGTCATCATCCGGGTGCTGGGCCACGGGCCCACCGAGACATCCGGCGCCTGATCCGCGCCGGAAGGGATACCTGCAGGGCCGTCTGTCGTGAGCGGTGTGGTGGTATTGGTGCCCGTCCTGCGGGTGGATCGGCGGAAGGCCGTCTGGGGCGGCCTTCCGCCGATCTTTTTCAGAACAACGGCGGCAGGTCGAACGGATCGGACGCGGCCGGACGCGTGGTGGCGATGGTCGCCCCCGGCCCCGACAGCGTCGCGATCTGCTGCGCCAGGATCGAGATCGCCTGGCTGGCTGCGGCCGCCGTCGCGGCCGGCCCCTGCGCGGTCATCGGAACGCGGATGTCAAAGCTGCGCGCGTGGTTCGTGCCGCCCCCCGACAGGCCGTCGTCGGACACGAAATACCGCCCCGACAGGCGATAGGTGGTGTCGGCCTGCGCCAGGGCGCGTTCGACGCGCACCTCCAGCACGCGGGCCGGGGGCTGGGCCAGGGGCCAGGGCTCGCTGATGACGGTGGCGCCCGACACGTCGCTGATCGCGCGGGCCAGCGTCGTGGTGAAGGACCGGGCCGGGTCGTCCGCCCACAGGTTGTCCGAATTGGACCGCACCGCCCCGTCGCCGGTCTGGAACGCGACCTCCTGGTCGGCGGCGTATTCGGGCAGGGACACGTCCTTGAGTTCCGCGGTGCCAAGGCGGTTGGGCACCTGGACCCCGGCCACCGGCGGGTCGATCAGGAAACGCCCGGTCTTTTCCGGATTGGAACAGGCGCCCAGCAGGGACGCCCCGATCAGGACGGCGATGGGCAGGGCAGGCAGGCGCAGGGCGCAGTGGGGCAGCATCATGTCTATCGTCCCAGAATGAAGGCGCGGGGGTTGCGTTCGATCAGCCGGGCGACCGAACCGATGGAGGAGGTGGCACGCCGCAGCTCGCGCAGCGCCCCGATCAGTTCGTTGTTAAAGGCCGACCGGTCGCCATAGCTGGCGAACAGCGTGTCGGCCCGCGCCGCGGTGACCTGCAGGCGCTGCAGCAGGTCGGGCAGCTGCTGGACCGAGGCCGCGATCTGGTCGGCGGCCTGGCTGGCGCTGTCCAGCGCGCTGTTCAGGCTGCCTACGGCGTTGCCGTCGCGCAGGTCGTCCAGCAGGCCGGTGGCCGATTCCAGCACGTTGGACAGGTTGCGCGGCAGCTGTTCGGCATCTTCGCTGCCCAGCATGGCGCGCAGGTCGGCCAGGATTCCCTCGGCCTGCAGGCTGATCTCGGCAAAGCCGAACTCCTCGACCGAGGCTGCGGCGCTGTCGATCTGTTCGACCATCTCGGGGACGCCCACGGCGGCCTCGGACACGGCGGTGAAGGCGGCGGAGGCCTCGTCCAGCATCCGGGCCAGGGTCTGGCCGCTTTCGGCCTGCCGCAGATCGCCCGTGATGGCGCTGATGTCGGCCAGGGCAACGCTGCCCCCCTCAATCGCCTCGCGCAGCGCACCGGGGATCGCACGGGTATCCTGCGAGGTCGCCAGCGCGGTGATCCCGTCCAGCGTGTCGCGGGCCGAGGTCAGCAGCTCCTCGATGGGCAGGTTGCCGATGCGGTTGACCAGCCCCTGGGCGCTGGCGGTGAAATCGTCCAGATCGCCGGGCACCGACGGGATCAGCGGATTCGGACCCGTTTCCAGGTCGATCGTCGCCGGGGCCGCATCGGGCATGTCGACCAGTTCGACCATCAGGGTGGTGCCCAGGAACCCGGCGCTGGCCACACGCGCGCGCAGGCCGTCGCCGACCTCCTCGGTCAGCAGGGCCAGCGCGTCGTCGGCGGTCGATCCGTCCGGCAGGCCCATCCGCCGCGGAGAGATCACCATGCTGACCAGCTGGCGCGGCACAGTGTTGCCCTGCTCATCCTCGGACAGGCTGACGGCCAGGTCGGTCACGCGACCGACGCGCAGGCCCTGGAACTGGACATCGGCGCCGGTGGACAGGCCCTCGACGCTGTCGTCGATCAGGATCCCCACGCGCAGCAGGCGGGTGTCGTCATCCTCGAACCGGGCGGTGCGGGCGGTGCCCTCGTCCGGCTGAACGGCGAATTCCTGTCCGGGTTCGATGGGCGTGCCGCCGCTGACGAAGGTCTCGAAGGCCACGCCGCCCTGCAGGAGCGACGACAGCGAATTGACGTTCAGCGCCACCCCCTGCGTCCCAAGCGAGACCGAGAAGCCGGACGTGTCCCAGAAGACGGTCGCGCTGGTCAGCCGCGCGTCATGGGGCGCCTCGACAAAGGCGTCCACGATGACGCGGTCGGTGCCGGAATCCACGCGGATGTTCTCCAGCCGACCAACTTGCACACCGCGGAACAGGACCGGGGCGCCTTCGGACAGGCCGTCGGCGGTCTCCATCGACAGGGTGACCCAAGTGCCGGGCTGATCGTTGCGGATCAGCGGCGGGCGGTCCAGTCCGGTGAAACGTGCGGCCGGCTCGGACACCTCGGCGTCCCAGTAACCCTCGATGAAGGCGCCACTGAGGACCGTGTCCAGACGGGTGACCCCCTGGGCGCTGACCTGCGGGCGGACGATCCAGAAGGACGCGTCGGCATCGATGAACTGCGCCACGTCGGTGTCCACGCGGACCGACACCACGACCCGCGACAGATCGTCGGTGAACTTGACCCCCTCGACCCCGCCCACGGTGATCTCGCGAAAGCGCAGGGTGGTCTCTCCGGGCGTGATGCCGGTGGCGTCTGCGAATTCGATCTCGATCACGCTGCCCCGGTCGCGGAACGCGTTCCAGGCGATGCCAAGCGTCACGATCAGCGCCACGATGGGCACGATCCAGATGACGTTGATACCGGCCTGGGCCGCGCGGGCGGCCGTCTTGCGCACCGGGCTGGCCGGCGTCAGGGGCGGGGGTGTGTCCGTCATGAGGTCGTGATCCTTGGGCGTTCGTACTGAAAATGCAGGTGGTCAGGGTTCGCGGCGGGTGCGCAAGGGCAGGCCGCGCCAGATCAATCGTGCGTCAAAGCTTTGCGCAGAAAGCATCGTGAAGGCAACCGACAGCGCAAAGGACACCGCGGCCGGTCCCGGCCGGATCGAGGCGACGAAGCCCAGCTGCACCAGCGCCGACAGGATGGCCACGACAAAGACGTCGATCATCGACCAGCGACCGATGAATTCGACGACCTCATAGACCTTCAGCCGCGAATGGGCCTGGTCCACGCTGGCCGGGCGGCCCGCGACGACGGCCAGCCAGGCGATGGCCAGGAACTTGCCCACCGGCACGATGACCGAGGCCACAAAGACGATCAGCGCGATGTCGTAATTGCCGTAATGCATCAGCTCGACCACGCCGCCCAGGATCGTCGCCTCGGAGTTGCCGGCAAGGCCCGCGAAGGTCTGGGTGCTCATCATCGGGAAGACGTTGGCGGGGATATAGGCGATCAGCCCGGCCAGCCACCACGCCCAGACCTTCTGCAGGCCGCGCCGGTCGGGCGCGACCAGATGCGCGCCGCAGCGGTGACAGCGGGCCTGATCCTGGGGCCAGACCCGGCCGCAACGGTGGCACCCCGACAGACCGGCGCGATGCGCGGTCAGGACGGGGGCATCGAACTGTCCGGCAGGCGCGCTCATGCGTCGCCGGGGGCGGTCAGGGGGGCGGGGGTCTTGGCCTGATACTCGGTTTTCATGCCGGCATCCTCGATCGCGTCCCAGATCGAGGTCTGGCACATGAAGGCACGGCTGGCGAGGTTCACGAAGATCAGCGCGCAGAATGCCCAGAAGGCCGGGCCCAGATGGACGGTGGCAAGACCTGCGACCTTGATCAGCGCGACCGCGGTGCCGATGACAAAGATCTCGGCCATGGACCAGGGGCGCAGCAGTTCGGACCAGCGGAAGGCGACGGCGGCATGGCGATGCGGCGGACGCCCCTGCGCCAGCGGGACCAGCGTATAGAGCAGCAGGAACGCCCGCAGGATCGGCAGGCCGATGATCATCGCCAGAACCGCCAAGACCAGCGGCAGCAGAACCCCGTCGGCAAAGGCCAGCGCCACGTCGAACAGCGAGCTGGCATTGCCGAAGCCCATCGCCGACACCTCCAGGAAGGGAAAGAACACCGCCCCCACCAGCAGCACCATCGAGGTGAAGGCCAGCGCGATCAGCTGCGCGAACGCGCCGTCGCGCGGCTTGGCCAGGACCGTGCCGCAACGGATGCAGCGCGCGGTCTCTCCGACATCCAGATCCTCCTGGATATGCAGGGCGTCGCAGAGCGGGCAGGCAATCAGCCCTTCGCCGGTCGACAGATCATATGTTTGTTCGCGTTCCATGCGCCGAAGATAAGCCTGACGGCCTGCGGTGCAAGCATGGCGCGAGCGGGCCACGCAGAATTGCACGCAGGCGCGGCGCTAATGCCGCGATCCGGCCCGCGCCGCCGATGTCAGGACGACCTGTCGCGGGCTGTTACCGCCCGCGGAACCGGCCTGGCCAAGCCGGAAGGTCAGCGCCAGGCGATAGGCGCCGGGCTGGGAATTGGTGGTGACATCGCCCTCCAGCTGCATCGAGAACGCCTCGATCAGCTGGCTGCCCAGGCCGGTGCCGCCCGCGGCCTCGTCCGGGCCGGTGGAGTTCACCACCTCCAGAAGGCCCTGCCCCGGCGTGGGAGAGGTCAACGACACGCGCACCCACGGATCGCCGCCATCCGCCGGATTGCCCGCGTATTTCATGGCGTTGGTGAAGGCTTCGGTCGTCAGCAGGGTCAGCGGCACCGCCTGGTCGGGCAGCATCGTCAGCGGCTGGATGTCGGTCTGCACCTGCAGGTGACGGCCCGCGCTGGCCGATGCGGTGGTCAGCTGGGCGATGATGTCGGTGATCAGCCGGTCGGCATAGACCTGATCCAATTGTTCGGCCTGATACAGGTTGCGATAGATCGTGGCCAGCGCCGCCACCCGGTCCTGGACCGAGCGCAGCACGCGCTTGGCGTCCCGGTCGTCGATCAGGCGGCTTTGCATATTGATGATCGAGGCGATCAACTGAAGGTTGTTCTTGACCCGGTGATGGACCTCCTTGAGGAGGACGGTCTTTTCGGCGACGGCCTGCTCCATCGCCTCTTCGTCGCGGATCAGGATGCGGGCCATGTTGTGAAAGGTCTGGCTGACATCTGCGATCTCGGTCGGCGCATCGGCCAGGACCGGGGGCGGGCTGTCGCGATTGCCGATGGCGAAACGACGCATCTGTCCGCGCAGGACGGTGATGTGACGCAGGACCAGTCGGAACACCGCGAAATAGGCGACCGCCAGCGATACCACCCACAGCGCCACCGGCAGCATGACCGCGCCAAAGCGCGACAGCTGGAACAAACCGACGCCGGCGATGCTGGGGCTCCAGCTGCCAAGGGCATAGACCAGGCCGGGGACCACCGGGACGACGGTGAAGACGCGCATCTCTCCGCTGTTGGCGCGGGTGCGGAAGGTCGCTTCTCCCTGTCCGGGCAAACTGACCAGGGGCACGTCGCGGGGCAGCAGCTGGGCCGGGTCGTCGCCTTGGCTGGTATCCGCGATCAGCACGCGGCCGGAATTGTTGAAGGTCAGGATACGCGCGCCTTCGGTCCCGAAATCCATCGCGTGGGTCGAACGCAGCAGCTCCTGCGTCAGGGACAGGGCGGTCAGGCCCAGAAATTCGCGGTCGCGATACAGGGGCTGCAGCACGACCACGACGGGTTCCCGGCTGACCGGCCCCTGGGCCATGGCGGTCACCGCGGTCATCGGGTTCTGCATGAACTCGCGGACCATGTCGCTGTTCGACAGGTCCAGCTGCGGGTCGTCCGGCCCGGCGGAACTGCATTCGACGCGCCCATCCACCGGCACGAAGGCCGCATGGCGATAGGTACCGCTGCGCTGCACGAAATTGCGCAGCAGATCCGAACACATGCCGGGCTGGCCCGCGCTTTCCAGGATCGCGGGGCCCAGGGCGTCGGCGGCCCCCAATGCGCTTTGCAGCAGAGCCCGCTCTCCGGCGGCGGCCGATGCGGTCCGGCCCAGCAGCGCGATTTCGGCGCTGCGTTCCGCCTCGCGCGACAGGTGCAGGTTCTGGACAAGAGAGATCAGGCCGATCGGAAGGATCGCGATGGACAACAGCGCCCCGAGCCGAAACCCGAGACGCCGCGTAAATTCCATCCGTTGGGTGATCCGCCTCAGCACACCGCCCGCCTCAGCGAGAACTGTAGTTGTTCTGCGCCATGACGGCCAAGGTCGCCTGGTCGGTCATGCTCAACTCCTCACCCTGTTCCAGGTGCAGCAGTTCAGCCAGCTTGCGGCGCCCGCGATTGGCGCGCGACTTGACCGTGCCGACGGCGACCTTGGTCATCTCGGCCGCTTCCTCGTAGGAAAAGCCTGATGCGCCGACCAGGATCAGTGCCTCGCGCTGTTCGTCGGGCAGCTTGTCGAAGGCCGCACGGAAGTCGCGAAGGGCAAGACGCCCGTCATGGTCGGGCCGCGTCGCCTGGCGGGCGGCATGGATGCCGTCGCTGTCGCTGACCTCGCGCTTGGTCTTGCGGCGCGACGAATAGAACGTGTTGCGCAGGATGGTGAACAGCCAGGCCCGCAGGTTCGTTCCGGCCTGGAACTTGTCCATGTTCGTCCACGCCTTGACGATGGTGTCCTGCACCAGATCATCGGCCGACGCCCCCTCGCGGGTCAGCGACAGCGCAAAGGCCCGCAATGCGGGCAGGTGGTCGACCAGCTGGTCGCGCGGATGAACCGAAGGGGAATTGGTCATGGAAATGAAACACCGGAAAGCTTGGGGATCGAGGAACGCCGGGCCGGGAAACGGATCATTCCTGTTCCTTCAACTTCTTCAGCAGTTCCAGAAACCGATCGGGGATCTGGTCAGTTGCATCCTGCTCATAGACGCGTTTCAGGTTCTCATCGATCTGTTTTTCCACAGCCGCTCTCCTGCGGTCGTCTCGCTTTGGTGTCATATTCGTGTCAGTCCCGACAAACTTGTGCGCACAGCATGCAACCGATAGGGGGTTCAGTTGGTTCCCTGCAATACGCGATTTAAGAGGACTGTGTAATGACTGTTGCCGATCTGGCCCAATCCATCGGGCGCGAGCTTCCGTTTCTGCGTCGCTATGCGCGCGCCCTGACCGGCAGCCAGCGCGCCGGCGACAATTATGCAGCCGCCACGCTGGAGGCGATCCTGACCGATCGCAGCGTTCTGGACGGCGAAGACGACCTGCGCATCGCGCTGTTCAAGACGTTCCACGTGATCTGGCAAAGCTCGGGCCAGCCGGTGGACGATGCCGAGATGTCCGAACGTGAACGCCGGGCCCAAGGCCATCTGCGCGGCCTGACGCCGAATTCGCGCGAGGCCCTGTTGCTGCGCACGATCGAGGAGCTGCGCGCCGACCAGATCGCCCGCGTGATGCAGATCGAGGCCGCCGAGGCGGAGGAACTGGTCCAGATCGCGCTGAACGAGATGGGCCAGGCGCTGCGCGGCAAGGTCATGGTCATCGAGGATGAGATGATCATCGCGATGGACCTGAAGGGCATCGTCCAGGCGATGGGCCATGACGTCACCGGCGTCGCCCGCACCCACACCGCCGCGATCGAACTGGCCGGCAAGCACCGTCCCGACCTGATCCTGGCCGACATCCAGCTGGCCGACGGATCGTCGGGCGTCGATGCCGTCAACGAGCTGCTGGGCAGCATGGGCGACATCCCTGTGATCTTCATCACCGCCTTCCCGGAACGCTTGCTGACGGGCGACCGACCGGAGCCGGCCTTCCTGATCTCCAAGCCCTACAGCGAGGAGCAGGTGCGTTCGGCGGTCAGCCAGGCGATGTTCTTTGCCTCGACCGAGGGCCTGAACGCCTGAGGATAAGAACAGGGGCGCCCCGGACCGGGCGCCCCTTTCACTTTGCCTTCTCTGCCAGCAGTTCGTCAAAGCCGCGCCGTGCCTCGCGTGCCGCCCGCATCCGGCGACGCCGCGCCAGTTCGACATTGATCAGCGCACCCAACAGCACCGAGAACCCCGCCAGATAGAACCACATCAACAGTGCCACCACGGTCCCGATCGATCCGTAGATGCGGTTGTAGCTGTTAAAGCTGCCCAGATAGGCGGAAAAGGCGATCGACCCCGCCGACCACAGCACGGCCGCGAACAGCGCCCCCCAGGTGAAGAT
The DNA here is from genome assembly GCF_028621715.1 of Paracoccus marcusii. Lineage (NCBI taxonomy): Bacteria > Pseudomonadati > Pseudomonadota > Alphaproteobacteria > Rhodobacterales > Paracoccaceae > Paracoccus > Paracoccus marcusii. The sequence continues at coordinate 937,542 of NZ_CP117466.1, forward strand.
CGGCGTCCGCGGCGTCTTGACGTTGGGACCATAGCGATACAGCACCCCGATGGTCACGATCACCAGCAGGAACATCCCCGCCCAAGGCAGCACCGTCAGCAACGATGCCCGCACGGGCGCAAAGACCAGGAAGTTCAGCAGCACCGGCACCACGACGATCGTCGCCAGCCCTGCAAGGGAGATCCCGACGATCACCAACGTCAGCGCATAGGCCAGCACGAAGCCGAAGATCGTCGAATGCGCCCGCACCCCATAGGCGGCGTTCAAACCGCGGATCAGGGCGTCCACCCCCGCCCGCGCCGCGACGGTGGCGATCATGAACGACACGAACGACGTCCACCCGACCGAGGTCTGGCCATTCTGCGTCAGCGTGGTCACCTGGTCGTCGACGATGTCGGACGCGCCGTCCGGCAGGAATTCATGCGCGACGTCCAGATAGGTCAGGACGACCATCGGGTCGAACCACAGGCTCCACAGCGCGATGATCGCGGCCAGTCCGGGAAACACCGCGAACATCGCATAGAACGCGACGCCCGCCGCGATCAGCGTCATGTGGGTCTTGTCCATCCGTTCGAAGATGGCGCCCCAGAATGATCCCAGATCCCGCAGCCAGTCCAGCATCCCGCCCCGCATCCCTTTTCGTCAGCATGGTCCGCGAAACCGGCCCGCGCAAGACCGCCGTCAGGTCGTGGCGAAGCGCGCCCAGACCGAATCCTCGCCCAGCTTGGCCACGAATTGGGCATGGGCCTGCGCCTCGTCCGGGGTCAGTCGGGGCGGCAGGGGGCGGGGACGCGCGGCGCGCGGGCGCATCTGGCCATCGGGGCTGCGGGCAGCGTCGTCCTGTGCACCGGGCTTGTCCAAGACCAGGTCGGGCTGGCGGCCACCGATCAGTTCCAGATAGACCTCGGCCAGCAGTTCGCTGTCCAGCAAGGCGCCGTGCAGCTCGCGACCCGAATTGTCCACGCCGAAGCGGCGGCACAGCGCATCCAGCGTCGCGGGCGATCCGGGAAACTTCTCGCGTGCCAGCATCAGCGTGTCCAGCGCCCGCGACCATGGCAGCGGCTTGTGCCCCGCGCGTTTCAGTTCGGCGTTCAGGAATTTCATGTCGAAGCTGGCATTGTGGATCACCAGCTTGGCGTCGTCGGCGATGAAGTCCATGAAATCATTGACGATCGCTGCGAATTTCGGCTTGTCGCGCAGAAAGTCGTCGCCCAGGCCGTGGACGTCGAACGCCTCCTTGGGCATCGACCGTTCGGGGTTGATGTAGACGTGGAAGGTGCGCCCGGTGGGCAGGTGGTTCATCAGCTCCAGCGCGCCGATCTCGACGATGCGGTCGGCACCCTCGGCATCGAAGCCGGTGGTTTCGGTGTCCAGGACGATCTCACGCATGGGGGGCAACCTCGTTCACGATGCGGGCGACGGCGGCACGGGCGCCATCCAGGCTGTCGGTCGGAATGATCCAGTCGGCGCGCGCACGCTTGTCCGCGTCGGGCATCTGGCGCGCCAGGATCATGGCCAGCGTATCGCGCGTCATGCCCGGACGCGCAAGCACGCGGGCCGCCTGAGTGGCAGAATTGGTCGACACCACCGCGACCCCGTCCAGATCGGGGGGATGCGCGCTTTCGAACAGCAGGGGGATGTCCAGGACAACCAGGGGTGCGCCCACATGTCGCGCCAGGAAATCCTGCCTGTCCCGTGCGACCAGGGGGTGGACGATCCCCTCCAGCCGCGCCAGTGCGGCAGGGTCGGCGGCAAGTGCGGTCCTCAGCGCGCCCCGGTCGATTCCGCCCTGAACCAAGGCCGTGGGAAAGGCGGCGGCGACCGGCGCCACGGCCGATCCGCCCGGGGCATACAGACGATGGACGGCCTGATCCGCGTCCCAGACCGGGTGACCAAGATCGCGGAACATCTGTGCCGTGGTCGATTTGCCCATGCCGATGCTGCCGGTCAGGCCAAGACGAAAGGTCATTCCAGCGCGACCCGCCGCGCCTCGTCGTCGACATCGGGGCGCTGGCCGAACCAGCGTTCAAAGCCTGGGGCCGCCTGGTGCAGCAGCATTCCCAGACCATCGACCACGCGGCATCCGCGGGCCTGCGCCTCGCTCAGGAAGGGGGTCATCAGCGGGGTATAGACCAGGTCTGTGACCAAGGCGCCGGGCGACAGCGCGTCCAGTGGCACCCGCAGCGGCTGTTTTCCATCCATCCCAAGCGAGGTGGCGTTGACGACGGTGGATGCGCCTTCCAGCATGTTGCCGACCTGGGCCCAGTCATAGACGACCAGCCGCGCCCCGAACTCTGCCTTGATCTGTTCCGCCCGCAGCCGCGTCCGGTTGGCGATGCGCAACTCCTTGACGCCGCTGTCCAGCAGGGATGCGACCACCGCGCGTGCCGCACCCCCCGCACCGATCACCGCGGCGGGGCCCAGATCGGGCTGCCAGTCGGGTTCGTTCTGCCGCAGGTTCGCGATGAAGCCATAGCCGTCGGTATTGTCGGCATGGATCTTGCCGTCGGGGCGAAAGATCAGCGTGTTGGCGGCACCGATCAGGGCCGCGCGGTCCGTGACCGTGTCGGCCAGCGTCAGGACCGCCTCCTTGTGGGGAATGGTGACATTGGCGCCGACGAAACCGGCACGCGGCAGGATGCGCAGAACCTCGGCCAGATGTTCGGGCATTACCGGGATCGGCACGTAATGGCCGGGCAGGCCATAGCGGGCCAACCAATGTCCGTGCAGGCGCGGAGAGCGCGAATGCGCGATGGGCATGCCGATCACGCCGGCCAGGGGCGCGTGGGTGATCTGGCTGGCGGGCAGGTCGTCTTGCATCGGCTTGATCATCACATGGCGTCTTTCTGTGCAGACTAGGCACACGGACGGCGTGGCGAAAGCCCCTGTCGGCATCTGGCGGTATATCCGTGGCGGATCGGGCAGGCACGCTGTGGACAAATCCTCGGAGGAATCGGTGCCGGGGTTGGTGGCAACCCGCGTCAATCCCCTGCCTGTCCTGATTTGCCCTTGGAACAAAACAGAAACAGCAGGGCGTTTTCCACAGGGGGACGAATCGGGCGTCCCGATCGGGCGGCCTGTGGAGGAATCAGCGGCCAAATCATTATCCGCAAAGTTATCCACATATGATCACTTTGTTTACAAACGGTTTTCAGGTCGGCTTGCCGCTTTCGCACATGCTTGTCCACAACGCCCGATTCTGAGGAAATCCCGGTGAACAGAGTCCAATTCCTGCTATCCACAGGCCCTACTTCAACAACATTCCTTTCTTTATCTTTCTTATTTAAGAGAAGACCGAAGAGAGGTTTCGCGATGATCGACGGACTGGCCCTGATTTATCCCTACGTGAAGGCGTTCCACGTCATGGCCGTCATTTCGTGGATGGCGGGCCTGTTCTACCTGCCCAGGCTGTTCGTCTATCACGCCGAACGCCGTAGGGAATCGGCCGAACCGGTCGCAAGCTTCATGATCATGGAACAGAAGCTGCTGCGGCTGATCATGAACCCGGCGATGATCGCCACGTGGATCAGCGGGTTGGCCCTTGTGATGACGCCGGGCATCGTCAGCTGGGACATGACCTGGCCGTGGGTCAAGGCGGCCTGCGTGATCGCGATGAGCGTGTTTCACATGTGGTGCGCGCGTGAACGACGGCATCTGTCGGCCGGAATGGCCCGTGCCGGGCGGTCCTATCGGATGATGAACGAGGTGCCGACCCTGCTGATGGTCGGGATCGTGACCGCCGTGATCGTCAAGTTCTGATCGAAAAGATTGACTCGTGACCGGCGCGGCCTTATCTGCGCCCCAACCCCGGCCGTCCGGTACGGGATTCCCTTGTACACCTGTCTGCTCCGTCCGATACGTCGCGCGGCCGAAAGTTTGCATCAGAATGACCGAAGAACGCCTGAATCTGTCCGACCTCAAGGCAAAGAGCCCCGCCGACCTGCTGTCGATGGCCGAGGAGTGGGAGATCGAGAACGCCTCGACCATGCGCAAGGGCGAGATGATGTTCTCGATCCTCAAGGAGCATGCCGAGGAGGGCTGGGAGATCGGCGGCGAAGGCGTGCTGGAGGTCGTCCAGGACGGCTTCGGCTTTCTGCGGTCGACCGAGGCGAACTATCTGCCCGGACCGGACGACATCTATGTCAGCCCCGACATGATCCGTCAGCACTCGCTGCGCACGGGCGACACGGTGGACGGCGTCATCCGTGCGCCTGGCGACAACGAACGGTATTTTGCGCTGACGAAGGTCGAGAAGATCAACTTTGAGGAGCCGGAAAAGGCCCGTCACAAGGTCGCATTCGACAACCTGACGCCGCTTTACCCGGACGAACGCCTGAACATGGAGATCGAGGATCCAACCATGAAGGATCGCAGTGCCCGGATCATCGATCTGGTGGCGCCGATCGGCAAGGGTCAGCGGTCGCTGATCGTGGCACCGCCGCGGACGGGCAAGACGGTTCTGCTGCAGAACATCGCCCATTCGATCGAGAAGAACCATCCGGAATGCTATCTGATCGTCCTGCTGATCGACGAGCGCCCCGAGGAAGTGACCGACATGCAGCGCAGCGTGCGAGGCGAGGTCGTGTCCTCGACCTTCGATGAACCGGCCAGCCGCCACGTTGCGGTGTCCGAGATGGTCATCGAAAAGGCAAAGCGTCTGGTCGAGCATAAACGAGATGTTGTGATTCTTTTGGACTCTATCACAAGACTTGGTAGAGCGTTCAACACCGTTGTCCCAAGCTCGGGCAAGGTGCTGACCGGTGGTGTCGATGCGAATGCATTGCAGCGGCCCAAGCGGTTCTTCGGTGCCGCACGCAATATCGAGGAAGGTGGAAGTCTGACGATCATCGCCACGGCGCTGATCGACACCGGATCGCGTATGGACGAAGTGATCTTCGAGGAGTTCAAAGGTACGGGCAACAGCGAGATCGTTCTGGACCGCAAGGTTGCGGACAAGCGCGTCTTCCCGGCCATGGACATCCTGAAATCCGGTACGCGGAAAGAGGAACTGCTGGTCGACAGCAAGGACCTGCAGAAGACTTATCTGCTGCGTCGCATCCTGAATCCGATGGGCACGACTGACGCCGTTGAGTTCCTGATTTCCAAGATGAAACAGACCAAGAGCAACGCCGAGTTCTTCGACTCGATGAACGCCTGACGAGGCAGCCATGGACCTGATCTTTGCAGAAGCCACCCCGCCCGGGCGGGGGGGAGTTTCTGTCATCAGACTGAGCGGCACGAATGCTCGGCTGACTGCCGAGCGTCTTGTCGGCCAAATGCCCGACGCGCGTCATGCGTATTTTCGGACCTTGAGGCACGACGACGAGCCAATCGACCAGGTTCTGGCAATGTGGTTCCCAGAGGGTCAGAGTTTTACCGGCGACGAAGTGGCAGAACTGCATCTGCATGGTGCACCTGTGATTTCACGACGGGTGGGGTCCGCGCTGTTGTCCATGGGTGCCAGACCAGCGGAAGCCGGTGAGTTCACACGGCGGTCCTTTCTGAACGGCCGGATGGATCTTGCCGAAATCGAGGGGCTGGGTGATCTCCTTGCAGCAGAGACGGAGGCTCAGCGTAAGTTGGCCTTGCGCACTGCGAGCGGCGAGCTGGCCCAAAAGGCGTTGGAATGGCGGCAACTTCTGATCGAAGCTGGCGCTTTGGTCGAGGTCAGTGTTGATTTCGCGGACGAAGACGTTCCTGATGAAGTTCCAAATCGAGTTTTCGAAGCAATCGCTGAACTGCGCCAAGCGCTGCAGCGCGAATTGGCGGGATTTTCGTCGGCCGAACGGATCAGGATGGGGTTCGAAGTCGCTATCATCGGACCGCCAAATGCCGGAAAATCGAGTCTCCTGAACCGGTTGGCCCAGAGAGATGTGGCGATCGTATCTGATCGGGAGGGAACGACGAGAGATGTGATCGAGCTAAAATTCGATCTGAACGGGTTGCCCGTGACTTTTCTTGATACGGCAGGTTTGCGGGAATCCGACGATGCTGTTGAGAGGATCGGGATAGACCGTGCATTGAATCGCGCGAAAAGTGCTGATCTGCGTATCCATCTTTCGCGTGACGGGGATATCGTCCAAGAACTTTGGCACCCTGATGACGTCATTGCGGTCAGCCATGCTGACATCCATGAAAGTGACGCCGATCTGACACTATCCGCAGTGACCGGGCAGGGTATTGACAAAATGCTTGGTATAATCGGTGAAATATTGAGAAACCGTGTTTCTTCTGCAGGTCTGATCAGTCATGAGCGGCAGCGTTTAGAAATCATTACCGCACTTGAGGCAGTTAAAGGCCTGGGGGAATTGCCCGCAGAACTTATTGCGGAGAAGCTTCGCCTATCTGCAGCATCGTTAGATCGTCTGCTTGGAAGAATCGGTGCGGACGACTATCTTGATGTTATATTTTCCTCGTTTTGCATCGGCAAGTAGGAGTTGTTTCACGTGAAACATTACGACGTCGCAGTCATCGGGGGGGGGCATGCAGGCTTGGAAGCAGCTACCGCTGCAGCGCGCCTTGGTGCAATTGTAGCCCTGGTCACCATGCGCCGCGAGGACATCGGTACGTTATCCTGCAATCCTGCTATCGGTGGACTTGGTAAAGGTCATCTGGTCCGCGAAGTTGACGCGATGGACGGTGTGATGGGACGGCTGGCTGATCAAGCAGGTATCCAGTTTAGACTTCTGAATCGTCGCAAGGGGCCTGCGGTTCAAGGGCCTAGGGCTCAGATGGATAGAGATCTTTATCGCGCCGCCGCTTGGGAGCTTATTTCCAGCTACGTTGGCGTTGATGTCGTGTTCGGCGAGGCTGTTGAATTTCTTGGCGATGCAAATGTTGTCGAAGGAGTAAGCTTATCCGACGGAAGAGACGTACGTGCTAAATCGGTTGTCTTGACAACAGGCACGTTCCTCAATGGCATGATACATATTGGCGACGTCAGCCGTCCTGCCGGTCGTTGGGGGGATAGGGCGGCAAGCAGGCTTGGTGAGAGCCTTGCCAAGTTTGCCCTGCCAGTGGGTCGGCTGAAAACTGGAACGCCGCCGCGGATCAGAAAATCGTCGATCGATTGGGATAGTCTGGAATCTCAACCAGGTGACGAAAAGCCGGTCACCTTCTCTTATCTTCCTGCCGTGTCATTAGTTCAGCAAATCGATTGCAAGATCACACATACAAATGCGACGACACATCGGATCATCAACGAGAATATTCAGAAATCTGCGATGTATGGCGGTCACATCAGTGGTCGCGGACCCAGATATTGCCCCTCGATCGAGGACAAAATAATTCGCTTTGCCGACAAAGATTCCCATCAGATATTTCTGGAGCCGGAAGGATTGGATAGCGACATCGTTTACCCGAACGGCATTTCAACTTCTCTTCCTGAGGATGTGCAGCTAGCTTATGTTCGGTCAATCCGGGGGATGGAGAACGCGGAGATCACTCAGCCGGGGTATGCGGTCGAGTATGATTATATCGACCCTACGTCCCTAGATACGACGCTCGCAGTCAGATCAGTTCGAGGCCTGTTCTTGGCAGGTCAAATTAACGGAACGACAGGATACGAGGAAGCAGCGGCCCAAGGACTCGTTGCTGGCTTGAATGCCGCGCTTAAGGCGGCGGACAAGGCACCTGTGACCTTTAGTCGGACAAACAGCTATATCGGTGTGATGATCGATGATCTGGTCACTAGAGGCGTGACAGAACCTTATCGCATGTTTACATCCCGCGCCGAGTTCAGATTGACCTTGCGGGCGGACAATGCAGATCAACGTCTTACCCCGATGGCAATAGAGATAGGGTGCATTTCGAATGAACGGTCTGTGTCGTTTCAGGCGCGTCAATCAAAATACACTAACGCACGCGATCGTCTTAGTTCTGTTTTCTTATCATCAAATGATCTGAGCAATGCCGGATTCCACGTCTCAAGGGACGGCCAAAGAAGGACTGTCTTTAGCTTGCTCGGTAATAGCGATATCAATCCGGACAAACTCGCGGATATTGTTCCTGAACTGGCTGCTATCTCCAGTGAAACATTGGTGCAGCTGCGGAACGATGCTTTGTACGAGCAATATACTGGTCGGCAAAACAAAGATGCTGAATTAATCAGAGCTAATGAGGCTACATCTCTCGACCCTGATATTGACTACAGCGGCTTGGGTGGTCTCTCGTCTGAATTGCGTGGAAAGCTTTCGGATCGTCGACCTAAGACGGTGTTCGAGGCTTCAAAGATTGAAGGAATGACGCCAGCCGCTTTGACGCTATTGATCGTCGCTTCGAAGACAAGCGTGCGTCGTACTGCATGATTGTTTCACGTGAAACACATGAGAGGCTTATCGCATACGAAGCTCTCGTTCGGAAATGGAATGCGAAAATAAACTTGGTTGCGCCTTCGACACTTCCGGAGTTCAACTCAAGACATATTCAGGACAGCATTCAGATCTTCGATCACGTACAATTTCCGGAAGGGAATTGGGTGGACCTTGGAAGCGGCGGTGGACTTCCTGGAATAGTTGTCTCTATATATGCTCAGAAGGCCCCGCTGACAGTGTCCTTAGTTGAAAGCGATCAGCGGAAGTCGGCGTTTTTGCGCACAGTCATTCGAGAGCTATCGTTGCAAAATGTATCGATCCTGACAGGTCGTATAGAAAATGTTCCCCCACTCGCCGCAAACTTTGTTTCTGCTCGCGCGCTTGCTCCGTTGTCGGTCCTTCTTCCGATGGTGCGAAGGCACATGAACCCGGAGGGCACCGCAATATTCCTGAAAGGCCGTTCGTGGAAGGCGGAATGCAACAAAGCAAGGAAGGAATGGCGATTTGACGTTACCAGCTTTCCAAGTAAAACAGATCCAGACGCAGCCATCCTGAAAATTACCGGAGTCTCGCATGCCTGAACAGCATATTGTGGCAATCGCGAACCAAAAGGGCGGCGTTGGCAAGACGACGACCGCTGTTAACTTGGGTGCTGCCCTGGCGCAAGCAGGCTATCCGACAATACTTGTTGACTTGGACCCTCAAGGAAACGCGTCAACGGGACTGGGGATTGGGACCGAAGACCGTGATTTCACGGTCTATGACCTTTTAACCGGCGATGCGGATCTCATGACTGTAGCCGTCGACACTGCGGTTCCGAACCTGCGGGTTGTCCCATCGACATCCGATCTTGCGTCTGCCGATGTACAACTGTCCCAAGTTGCTGATCGCACACGTCTTTTGGAACGCCAGCTATCTGATGCACCACATGGAACGATCGTGCTGATCGACTGTCCTCCGGCCTTGGGTCTGTTGACGGTTAATGCGATGGTCGCGGCGTCCAGTGTTCTTGTTCCGCTTCAGGCGGAATTCTATGCCTTGGAAGGTTTGTCGCAGTTGCTGGGTACGGTAAAGCAGGTCCGCCAGGGCGCCAATCCCAAGCTCCGCATCAATGGCATTCTTCTTACGATGTCCGATTATCGGAACAACTTGTCGCAGCAGGTGGAGGCAGACGCGCGTGAGACGCTTGGCGATCTTGTCTATCCCACGGTCATTCCCAGAAACGTTCGCGTGTCCGAGGCCCCGTCACATGCGCAGCCGGTATTGATCTATGATCCGTCGTCAAAGGGCAGCCACGCCTATCGTCAATTCGCGACCGAATTCACGGCGCGCCTGAAACTGATCCCGGAGATTGCGTGATGTCGGACAGCAAGATTGCGAAACGTGGCCTTGGCCGGGGTCTGTCCGCATTGATGGCCGACATGGACCTTGGCGACAGCGCAGGTCCCGCGCAATCGCGAGACCGCATGATGCTCCCGATCGAGCAGATCACCGCTAATCCTGACCAGCCGCGTCGGACCTTTGATCCGGATGCGTTACAGGAGCTTGCCGCCTCCTTGCGGCAGCGCGGTGTGCTTCAGCCCCTTATCGTGCGTCCCCACCCACAGGACAAGGATCTCTATCAGATCGTCGCGGGCGAACGGCGCTGGCGTGCGGGCCAAATGGCGCAACTGCATGAGATGCCGGTCATCATCCGCGACATGTCGGATACCGAGGTTCTTGAAGTCGCCATTATCGAGAACATTCAGCGTGCCGACCTGAATGCGATCGAAGAAGCGGCATCGTTCCGGCAACTGATGGACCGTTTCGGTCATACGCAGGAAAAATTGGCCGAAGCGCTGAACAAGAGCCGCAGTCACATCGCAAACCTTCTTAGGCTGTTGTCATTACCCGATTCTGTCCAGGATATGGTCAAGGACGGCAAGCTCAGTGCGGGGCACGCCCGCGCCTTGATCACGGCTCCCAACGCCGCGCAGTTGGCCCGTACGGTCAGTGAAAAAGGCCTGTCGGTCCGTGATACCGAAGACATGGTGCGAAAGCTGTCGCAGGACGGCGGTGAAAAGCCGCGCAAGGCCTCGCGAAGCGCTGCAAAGGATGCCGATACCAAGGCGCTGGAGGCAGATCTGGGTGCTCATCTGAAGATGCGCGTGCAGATTTCACATGGCGGTGCAGACGGGGGGCAGTTGACGATCACCTATCGGGATCTGGACCAGCTGGATCAGCTGTGCCAGCTTCTTGGAGGCAATCGCTGACCATATATAGTATATGGTAAGGCAGTTAAGGCTAAATTCTGATTATTGGCTGGGTCGCGTTACCAGAAACAGCGCGACCAGCCCACAGATCGCCGCCTGAGTTGCGACGACCCAAGGCGGCATCCCCACCCACCACGAAATGCCGACCCCGGAGCTCATTGCGGTGATGGCCCAAATCTTGGCCAAGCGCCCGACGACACCACGTTCCTGCCACGCACGCACGGGTGGTCCGTAGGTGGGGTGATCCAGGATCCGGCGCTCCAATGTCGGAGAGGATCGTGCAAAGGCCCACGCGGCCACCAGAAGGAAGGGGACCGTCGGCACCACCGGCAAGGCGACACCGATGATCCCGCACAAGGCAAACAGCCATCCCAAGACCAACCACATCCGCCGCCGCATCGGTCAGGCCGCCAGTTCGCGTAGAATCGCGTTCAGCACCGGCCGGCCCTGCGCGGTTGCCCGGATGCGCCCATCACGGCGGTCGATCATCCCCATGTCGATCAGTGACGTCACCGCATGCTCCTCCAGCGGCTTGCCGGACAAGGCCGCATAGCGCGCTTCGTCCAGGCCTTCGGTCAGGCGCAGGGACATCAACAGGTACTCGGTCGCCTGCTCATGTGCGGGAATGGCGTCGCGCGGCACCTCTCCGGTTCCGGTGGTTTCCACCGCCTGAAGCCAGGCTCCGGGCATGCGATGCGCCTCGGTCGCCATGCGTCCGTTGGGCAGGGTCAGCCGTCCATGCGCACCGGGACCGACGGCCGCCCAGTCCCCCTGGCGCCAATAGACCAGATTGTGACGGCTCTGCGCGCCGGGGCGGGCGTGGTTCGAAATCTCATAGCATCCCATGCCGGCAGCCTCGCACAGGTCCTGGGTGTCGAAATACATGTCGGCCGACAGGTCGTCATCGGGCAGGTCGCGCAGCTTGCCCGCCTCGGCCCGTGCGCCAAACGCCGTGCCGGGCTCGATCGTCAGCTGATACAACGACAGATGATCCACGGCCATGGACAGCGCCTCGCGCAGTTCCGCCCGCCAAGCGGTGCGATCCTGGCCCTGTCTGGCATAGATCAGGTCGAAACTGACCCTGTCGAAGACGCTGCGCGCGACGTCGAATGCCGTGCGCGCCTCGGCCACGGAATGCATGCGGCCAAGCCGGTGCAGATCGGTGTCGTTCAGTGCCTGTATCCCCATCGACAGGCGGTTCACACCCGCATCGGCAAATCCGCGAAAGCGGCCCTTTTCGACGCTGGTCGGATTGGCTTCCAGCGATATCTCGATATCGTTGGCAAAGCCCCACCCGGCCTGGGCGGCGCGGATCACCGCATCGACCGTCTCGGGCAGCATCAGCGATGGGGTACCGCCGCCAAAGAAGATACTGCCCAGATGCCGGTCCGGCGTTTCGGCGGCAAGGCGCGCGATCTCGGCGGACAGGGCGTCGGCCCATCGGCGCTGATCGACATGGGCCACGACATGGCTGTTGAAATCGCAATAGGGGCACTTGGCCGCGCAGAAGGGCCAATGCACATAAAGGCCGAACCCCCCGGCACGCCAATCCTCGCCCGCGACCGTCATCCGCAGAACGCCGTGACTTCGATCTCGACGCGCATCTCGGGCCGGATCAGGCCCGCGACCACCATCGTGGCGGCGGGCCGGATGTCGCCAAGTGCATCGGACAGGGCGGGGGCGATGACGTCGACCAGCGCGGCATCGGTGATCGTGTACTGCACCCGAACGATGTCGGCAGGCGCAAAGCCCGCCTGCTCCAGCACCAAGAAGATCGTCGTGAAACAGTTGCGCGCCTGCTGGCAGGCATCCTCCGGCATGGTCATGTCGGCATAGTCGTAGCCGGTGACACCCGACACGAAGCACCAGTCGCCCTTGACCACGGCGCGGCTGTAGGCCAGCCGCGCCTCGAAGGGCGATCCGGTGGTCAGCCTATGCAAAGCAGGCCTCGATCATGCGCGACACGGCGCGGGCGCGATGGCTGAGGCTGTTCTTGGTCTTGGCGGGCATCTCTCCAAGGGTGACGGGGTGTCCGTCGGGCTGGAAGATCGGGTCATAGCCGTGACCCTCGGCCCCGCGCGGCGGCCAGACGACCTGGCCCGGCAGAACGACCTCGAACACCTCCTCGTGGCCGTCGGGCCACATCAGCACCAGCGTGCAGCGGAACTGCGCGCGACGCGGGGCAGGGGCGTCCACGGCCTCCAATTCGCGCCAGGTGCGCTCCATGGCCATGGCGAAATCGCGGCCCTGGGGCGTTTCGGCCCAGTCCGCGGTCTGGACACCCGGCGCACCGCCCAAGGCATCGACGCAGATGCCGCTGTCGTCCGACAGGACGGGCAGGCCGGTCGCCTGCATCGCGGCGCGTGCCTTGATGCGGGCATTGCCGACGAAGCTGTCTTCGGTTTCGGCGGGTTCGGCCAGACCCAGCTGGGCCGCACCGACCACCTCGACGCCATAGGGCGCCAGCAGGGCGCGCATCTCGTCCAGCTTGCCGGCGTTGTGCGTGGCGACCAGCAGCCGCTTGTCGGTGAACTGCCTCATGCCATGGCCGCCTTCTGCGCGGCGACCAGATCGGCCATCCCGGCCTCGGCCAGGTCCAGCAGACGTCCCATCTCGTCGCGCGAGAAGGTCGCGCCTTCGGCCGACATCTGCACCTCGATCAGGCGGCCCGCACCGGTCAGCACGAAGTTGCCGTCGGTCCCGGCCTCGCTGTCCTCGGCATAGTCCAGGTCCAGAAGCGGCTGGCCCGCATAGATGCCGCAGCTGACGGCCGCCACGTGGTCCAGGATCGGGTCGCTGGAGATCGCGCCGGCCTTCAGCAGCTTGTTCACCGCCAGCCGCAGCGCCACCCAGCCCCCGGTGATGGACGCACAGCGCGTGCCGCCGTCCGCTTGGATCACGTCGCAGTCGATGCTGATCTGGCGTTCGCCCAAGGCGCTGCGGTCGATGCCCGCGCGCAGGCTGCGGCCGATCAGGCGCTGGATCTCCTGCGTGCGGCCCGACTGCTTGCCCTGGGCTGCCTCGCGGCGGTTGCGCGTGTTCGTGGCGCGTGGCAGCATGCCGTATTCGGCCGTGACCCAGCCCAGGCCGGTGCCCTTCAGGAAACGCGGCGGGTTGTCCTCGATGGTGGCGGTGCACAGGACATGCGTGTCGCCGCACCGGATCAGACAGGACCCCTCGGCGTGGCGCATCACCCCGGTTTCAATTGAAATCGGACGCATTTGGGCTAGATTCCGGCCGGACGGGCGCATGACTGTTCCTTTTCGTGAGGTTAGGATGCCCATACCGTCCGGGGGCACCATCACGCAACCCCACCGGGGGTCACAAGACGGGGCGCATGAACCAGGAATCGCTGCTGCACGAGATGAACGACCGGTCCCGCGAGGTTTTTCGCCGGGTCGTCGAATCCTATCTGGAGACCGGAGAGCCTGTGGGCTCTCGCACCCTGACCCGCGCGCTGTCCGAAAAGGTCAGCGCCGCGACCATCCGAAACGTGATGCAGGACCTGGAATTCATGGGCCTGCTGGACAGCCCGCATGCATCCGCAGGGCGCCTGCCGTCGCAGATGGGCCTGCGCCTGTTCGTCGACGGCATGATGGAAATCGACGCCGTCAATTCGACCGACCGTGCCGCCATCGACGAGACGCTTGGCAATGACGACCCCGAGACCGGGGTGCTGCTGGACCGCGTCAGCACGGCGCTGTCCTCGATCACGCGCGGCGCGTCGCTGGTCCTGATGCCCAAGCACGAAGCGCCGATCCGTCACATCGAATTCGTCAGCCTGGGGCCGGATCGGGCGCTGGTGGTTCTGGTCTTTGCCGACGGCCATGTCGAGAACCGCATCTTTACCCCGCCGCCCGGCCAGACCCCATCATCGATGCGCGAGGCCGGCAATTTCCTGAACGCCATGGCCGAGGGCAAGACATTGGCCGAACTGCGCGGCCATCTGTCCCAGCAGATCAACGCCCGCAGGCGCGAACTGGACGTGCTGGCGGCAGAGTTGGTGGAATCGGGCATCGCGCTGTGGGGGGCCGAGGCCACCGACCCGCGCCTGATCGTGCGGGGACGCGCGAACCTGCTGGACCGCGAGGCCGCCGACCTGGACCGCATCCGCGTGCTGTTCGACGACCTGGAACGCAAGCGCGACATCGTCGAATTCCTGGAACTGACCGAACGGGGCGAGGGCGTGCGCATTTTCATCGGCTCCGAGAACAAGCTTTTTTCACTTTCGGGTTCCGCTCTGGTGGTTTCACCCTATATGAATGCCGACCGGAAAATTGTGGGTGCGGTGGGTGTCATCGGGCCGACCCGGCTGAATTACGGCCGGATCGTGCCGATCGTCGATTATACCGCGCAGCTGGTCGGGCGGGTGCTGTCCGGCCGGAAAGGATGAAGTGAAATGACCGAGCAGAACGAACAGCCCATGGACGAATTCATGGATGACCCCCTGGCAGAGCCCGATGACGCGCTGGCCCAGCTGACCGCCGAGCGCGACGAGCTGCGCGACAAGTGGATGCGCGCGCTGGCCGATGCCGAAAACTCGCGCAAGCGGGCCGACAAGGACCGCCGCGACGCCGAGAATTACGGCGGATCGCGCCTGGCACGCGACCTGCTGCCCGTGCATGACGCCCTGACCCGCGCGCTGGACGCCGCGGGAGAGGAGCAGCGCACCGCCGCCGCCGCCCTGATCGAGGGGGTCGAACTGACCCTGCGCGAGCTGTCCAACGTGTTCACCAAGCACGGCGTGACCATCATCCGCCCCGAGGCCGGCGACAAGTTCGACCCCACCCACCACGAGGCGATGTTCGAGGCCGCGGTCCCCGGCACCGTCGCGGGCCACATCATCCAGGTGATGGATAACGGCTTCATGCTGCACGACCGCCTGCTGCGCCCGGCCAAGGTCGGCGTGTCCTCGACCCCCGCCAGCTGACCGATTCGCAGCCCGGTCCGCGGGTCGGGCTGCTACCTTCCGCTGACTTGTCGAATGTTCCCGATGGCGCGACGCTTGGTCACACCGGTCAGCCAGAGGAGGGGATGATGACCAGCACTCAGGGGGTGCATATCCACCCTGCCGTCGATCACGGCATCGCGAAAGGCAGCCCGGGCTTCTCGGGCGGGGTCCTGACGTGTCACTGCGCGACCAACCCGGTCAAGGTCCGGGTCAGCGCGCAGACCGCCCACAACCATGTCTGCGGCTGCACCAAGTGCTGGAAACCCGACGATGCGGTGTTCAGCCAGATCGCCGTGGTGTCCCGCGATTCCGTCGAGGTCCTGGAGGGCGCCGACAAGCTGGAGGTCGTGGACGCTGGTGCCGCCATCCAGCGCCACCGCTGCCGCGAGTGCGGCGTGCACATGTACGGCCGGATCGAGAACAAGGACCATCCGTTCTACGGGCTGGACTTCGTGCATACCGAACTGTCGGGGGAACAGGGTTGGTCGGCGCCGGAATTCGCGGCATTCGTCAGCTCCGTCATCGAATCGGGGGTCGAACCAAGCCGCATGGACGGCATCCGCTCGCGCCTGCGCGAACTGGGGCTGGAGCCCTATGACGCGCTGTCCCCGCCGCTGATGGACGCGATCGCCACCAGCATCGCCAAGCGCTCCGGTGCGCTGCCCGCTTGACGGGGATGCGCATTAGACTGGAAGAACATTCAAGGGGCCGCTTGTCGGCCCCTTAGACCTGACTGAAACGCCCGACCGACAAGCCCGTGAGGGAACAGGAGAATAGTCATGAGAACCCGTGCCGCCGTGGCCCTAGAGGCCGGCAAACCGCTGGAAGTGATGGAGGTCAACCTGGAAGGCCCCAAGGCCGGCGAGGTCATGATCGAAATCAAGGCCACCGGTATCTGCCATACCGACGAATTCACCCGTTCGGGCGACGACCCGGAAGGCATCTTCCCCGCCATCCTGGGCCATGAGGGCGCGGGCGTCGTGGTCGAGGTCGGCCCCGGCGTCACCTCGCTGAAGGTCGGCGATCACGTCATCCCGCTCTACACGCCCGAATGCCGCGAATGCGCGTCCTGCCTGTCGGGCAAGACGAACCTGTGCACCAAGATCCGCGCGACCCAGGGCAAGGGCCTGATGCCCGACGGCACGACCCGCTTCAGCATGCTGGATGGCACGCCGATCTATCACTACATGGGCTGCTCGACCTTCGCCAACCACACGGTCCTGCCCGAGATCGCGGTCGCCAAGGTCCGCGACGACGCGCCCTTCGACAAGATCTGCTATATCGGCTGCGGCGTGACCACCGGCATCGGCGCGGTCATCAATACTGCCAAGGTCGAGATCGGCGCCAAGGCGGTGGTCTTTGGCCTGGGCGGCATCGGCCTGAACGTCGTGCAGGGCCTGCGGCTGGCGGGCGCTGACATGATCATCGGCGTCGATCTGAATAACGACCGCCGCGAGATGGCCGAACGCTTCGGCATGACGCATTTCGTCAATCCCAAGGAAATCGACGGCGGCATCGTCCAGCACATCGTCGAGATGACCAAGACCCCCTTCGACCAGATCGGTGGCGCCGATTACAGCTTTGACGCGACCGGCAGCACCAAGGTGATGCGCGACGCGCTGGAATGCACCCACCGGGGCTGGGGCGTGTCGGTGATCATCGGCGTGGCCGCGGCGGGCGCCGAGATCAGCACCCGCCCGTTCCAGCTGGTCACCGGCCGGGTCTGGAAGGGCACGGCCTTCGGTGGCGCGCGCGGGCGGACCGACGTGCCCAAGATCGTCGACTGGTACATGGACGGCAAGATCGAGATCGACCCGATGATCACCCACACGATGCCGCTCGACGACATCAACAAGGGCTTCGATCTGATGCATCACGGTGAATCGATCCGCTCGGTCGTCCTTTACTGATCCTTCATGGCTGCTTAGGTAAAAGAACGGCGGGGCCCCGGTCCCGCCGTCGCCATGAGAGAGAACAAGGAGCAGGCCGATGCGTCACCAGTGGCTGGACGATGACGACGACGAACCGCAAGAAGACGACCGCCGCCACAAGGAAGAGGGCGGGCTGGGCCTGCCCGAAGGCGACAAGATCGGCAAGCTGTACTTCAAGTCGCGCACGGTGATCGTCGCCGGCGCCATCAACGACAAGCTGGCGCAGCGCACCGTGGCCCACCTTCTGGCCCTGGCCGAGGAAAGCGACAAGCCGATCAACATGCTGATCTCGTCCCCCGGCGGGCATGTGGAATCGGGCGACATGATCCACGACGTGGTCAAGTTCATCCGTCCCACCGTGCGCACCATCGGGTCGGGCTGGGTCGCCAGCGCCGGCGCGCTGATCTTCGTCGCGGCGAAGAAGGAAAACCGCTACTGCCTGCCCAACACCCGCTTCCTGATCCACCAGCCCTCGGGCGGGATCGGCGGCACGTCCTCGGACATGATGATCCAGGCGGAACAGGTGCGTCTGATGCGCGATCGCCTGAACCAGATCTTCGCCGAGGCGACCGGTCAGAAGGTCGAGCGGATCGAGAAGGACACGCAGCGCGATTTCTGGCTGAACACGCAGGAGGCGCTGGATTACGGCCTGCTGGGCCAGGTGATCCGCAGCGCGGACGACCTGAAATGACGGCAGGGGGCGGATTGACCATCCGCCCGGCCACCCCCGCCGATCACGATGCGATCTGGGCCATCCTGGAGCCCGTCTATCGTGCCGGTGAGACCTATTGCATCCCCCGCGACATCACCCGCCCCGAGGCGATCGCCGACTGGTTCGGGCATCCCTTCACGGCCTTCGTCGCGGTGCTGGACGGCCGCATCCTGGGGACCAGCCATGTGGGCGCGAACCGCCCCGCAGGCGGGTCGCATGTCGCCAACGCGTCCTTTGCGACCCATCCGGACGCGCGGGGCCGGGGCGTCGCCCGCGGGCTGGTCGAACATGCCAAATCATGGGCCGCCGCGCAGGGATTCGCCGCGATGCAGTTCAATTTCGTGGTGTCGACCAATGCCGATGCCGTCCATTTGTGGCAGAAGGCCGGATTTTCCATTGTCGGCCGGCTGCCGGGGGCGTTTCGTCATCCCCAGCTTGGACCGGTCGATGGGCTGGTCATGTTCCACACCCTGAAGGGAGAGCCCGATGAGCCTTGAGACCCTGTCCGAAACCCGCAGCTTCGGCGGCACCCAAGGCGTCTATCGCCACAAGTCGCAGGCCACCGGCACCGACATGACCTTTGCCGTCTACCTGCCGGAGATGGCGCTGCACGGGCGCGTACCGGTTCTGTGGTACCTGTCCGGCCTGACCTGCAACCACGAGAACGCGATGACCAAGGCCGCCGCCCAGCAGTGGTGCGACGAGGCCGGCATCGCCATCATCTTTCCCGACACCTCGCCCCGTGGCGAGGGTGTGGCCAACGACGAGGCCTATGACCTGGGCCAGGGTGCGGGCTTTTACGTGAACGCCACGCAGGACCCGTGGAAGCCGCATTTCCAGATGTGGCACTATATCGTCCATGAACTGCCCGAACTGGTATCCGACAATTTCGCCATCGACCGCGATGCGATGGGCATCACCGGCCATTCGATGGGCGGGCACGGCGCGCTGACCATCGCGATGACCCATCCAGACCGCTACAAGTCGGTGTCGGCCTTCTCTCCGATCGCGAACCCGACGGAATCGGACTGGGGTCGCAAGCAGTTCACGGCCTATCTGGGCGAGGATCGCGCCACGTGGCGGGCCCATGATGCGACGCTGCTGATGACCGAGAAGGGCTATCCCGGAGAGGTGCTGATCGACCAGGGCGCCAACGACCAGTTCCTGGACCTGCTGCGTCCCGAATCGTTGGCCCATGCGATGATGGCACGCCGCCAGCCCGGTCAGTTCCGCATGCATCCGGGCTATGACCACAGCTACTTCTTCGTCCAGAGCTTCATGGCCGACCATGTCTTCTGGCATGCCGAACGGCTGACCTGAACCGATTGCCGAACATTCCCGATGCCCCTGCCGTTTTCCCATAAGACTTTAGGGGCAAAGGGCAGGGGCCGCGATTGACGCAAGGGGGTGCCCGACCAACTACTTGGACATGGAATGCCGCGGGGGGAGGAAATCCGCGGCGCTTATCCAGGGAGCGGAGGAGCACTCGATGAAACATCTCTTGAACAGCGCGGCTGTCGCGCTGCTTTTGACCGGCGCATCGGCTTACGCGAATGAAAGCGTCCTGACCGAGACCGCCGAGGCCGGACAATGGGCCATCCAGACCGGCGACTATGCCAACACCCGGTATTCCGAACTGGACCAGATCACCCGTGAGAACGTCGGCGATCTGCGCGTCGCCTGGACCTTCTCGACCGGCGTGCTGCGCGGACACGAGGGCGGGCCGCTGGTCGTGGACAATGTGATGTATGTCCACACGCCCTTTCCGAACAACATCTTCGCGCTGGACCTGAACGACAACGGCAAGATCCTGTGGCGCTATACGCCCCAGCAGGACCCCGAAGTCATCGCGGTCATGTGCTGCGACACCGTCTATCGCGGTCCGGCCTATGCAGACGGACTGATCCTGTCGCACCAGGCCGACACGACGCTGGTGGCGCTTGACGCCAAGACCGGCGAGGTCAAGTGGTCGGTCAAGACCGGCGATCCGGCCATCGGCGAGACGAACACCGCGACCGTGCTGCCCGTGGGCGACAAGGTGATCGTGGGCGTGTCGGGCGGCGAATACGGCGTGCGCGGCCGCGTCACCGCCTACAGCCTGGCCGACGGGTCCGAGGTCTGGAAGGCCTATTCGACCGGTCCCGACGAGGAGATGCTTGTCGATCCGGAAACCACCATGCACCTGGGCAAGCCCATCGGTGCCGACAGCTCGCTGAACAGCTGGGAAGGCGATCAGTGGAAGATCGGCGGCGGTTCGACCTGGGGCTGGTATTCCTATGACCCGGACCTGAACCTGATCTATTACGGCACCGGCAACCCGTCGACCTGGAACCCGTCGCAGCGTCCCGGCGACAACCGCTGGTCCATGACCATCATGGCCCGCGACGCCGATACCGGCATGGCCAAGTGGTTCTACCAGAAGACGCCCCATGACGAATGGGACTATGACGGCGTGAACGAGAACATCCTGGTCGACAAGGAAATCGACGGCCAGATGCGCAAGCTGCTGGTGAACTTCGACCGCAACGGCTTCGGCTACACGCTGGACCGCGAGACGGGCGAACTGCTGGTGGCCGAAAAGTTCGACCCGGCCGTCAACTGGGCGACCGAAGTCGACATGAACAAGGACTCCGAGACCTACGGCCGTCCGCTGGTCGTGTCGGAATACTCGACCGCCCAGAACGGCGAGGACACCAACACCACCGGCGTCTGCCCGGCGGCGCTGGGATCCAAGGACCAGCAGCCGGCGTCCTATTCGCCGAAGACCGGCCTGTTCTATGTGCCGACCAACCACGTCTGCATGGACTATGAACCCTTCCGCGTCGCCTATACCGCGGGTCAGCCCTATGTCGGCGCGACGCTGTCGATGTATCCGGCCCCCGAAAGCCATGGCGGCATGGGCAACTTCATCGCCTGGGACGCCGTCGCCGGCGAGATCAAGTGGTCGCTGCCCGAGCAGTTCTCGGTCTGGTCGGGCGCCCTGGCGACCGCGGGCGACGTGGTCTTCTACGGCACGCTGGAAGGCTACCTGAAGGCTGTCGACGCCGAGACGGGCGAGGAGCTCTACAGCTTCAAGACGCCGTCGGGCATCATCGGCAACACCATGACCTACGAGAACAACGGCAAGCAGTATGTCGCGGTTCTGTCGGGTGTCGGCGGATGGGCGGGCATCGGTCTGGCGGCCGGTCTGACCAATCCCAATGACGGTCTGGGTGCCGTGGGCGGCTATGCGGCCCTCAGCGACTATACCGAACTGGGCGGTCAGCTGACCGTGTTCGAACTGCCGGACTGATCTGCCGGCCGCGGGGCGTCTCATACTTTCGTTCCGCATACGCAAGCGTGACCTATGACGGCGCCGCCCCAGCACTAGACTGGGGCGGAACCGTCTGAGGAGACAGACGACTTTGGGAGGACTTCCGACATGAAAGCCATCACCAGCCTCACGGCGCTGGTCCTGGGCGCGTCCTTGGCCGGCATGGCTTGGGCGCAGACCGAAACGACGCCCCCGGCGGACGCGGGCGCTGGTGCGGCCGCCGCCGTGTCGGGTGATGCCGCGGCAGAGGCCCCCGCCAATGCCGCAGCCGCCGAACCTGCAGCCGACGCAGCCGCCGAAGGGACCGAGACCGCAGCGGCAGGCGCCCATGTCCTGCCCAACGGCCAGGACATGACCCCGGTCGAGGAGCTGGACGGCCGCTGGCGCAATGACGAGGGCATTCCGACCTTCAAGGTCGAGGATGGCGTCGTCGATTTCGCGACCTTCAACGGTTTCCGCCGCTATCACGCGGAATGCCATGTCTGCCACGGTCCTGACGGCGAGGGGTCGACCTACGCCCCTGCGTTGAAGGAATCGGTGCTGCGCATGGATTATTACGACTTCATGCAGACCGTGGCGTCGGGCCGGCAGGGCACGAACTCAGTCATGCCCGCCTTCGGCACCAACAAGAACGTCTGGTGCTATATCGACGACATCTATGTCTATCTGCTGGCGCATGGCACCGGCGAGATCGGTCGCGGTCGTCCGGCGGAACGCGCCGACAAGTCAGAAGAGTATACCGCGCAGGAAGATTCCTGCATGTCCAGTTGACGGCCCTAGGACGCCTTGCCGGGCTGGTGCTGGCGGTGGGGGTGCTGTCCACCCCGGCCGCGGCCCAGGTGGCGGATCTGCGCTCCACCACCCAGTTTCGGGTCTGCGCCGACCCCGCGAATGCGCCGATGTCCAGCCGCGACGGCAGCGGGTTCGAGAACAAGCTGGCCGAGTTCTTCGGCCAGCAGCTTGGACTGCCGGTGACCTATTTCTGGTTCCCGTCGGGCATGGGGTTCGTGCAACGCACCCTGCGGGAGGGCAACTGCGACGTGGTGATCGGTTATGCCCAAGGGGACGAACTGGTCCAGAACACCAACCACTACTATACCTCGGTCTATGGCATCGTGACGCGCAGGGACGGTTCGTTGGCCAAGGTTGACCGCCTCAGCGACCCGGCGCTGAAGGCGGTCGGCATCGGCGTCGTGGCGGGCACGCCGCCTGCCACGCATCTTGCGCGGGCGGGTCTGGCGCCCAACATGCGCGGCGCGGACCTGTTCGTCGACCGCCGGGTCGAGGATCCGATGGGCGATCTGCTGGAGGATGTTCGCAGCGGTGCGACGGGCGCCGCCGTGCTGTGGGGCCCGTTGGCCGGACCGCGCGTCAAGGACGACCCCGACCTGCAATTCACGCCCCTGCTGCACGAGGAGGCGTCGCCGCGCCTGTTCTTCCGCATCACCATGGGCGTGCGCCCCGAGGAGCAGGAATGGAAGCGCGAGCTGAACAGCTTGATCCGTCGCAATCAGGACGGCATCAACCAGATCCTGCACGATGCCGGGGTGCCGCTGGTCGACGACTATGGCAAGGAAGTGCTGCCGTGATCCGGCTGCTGACGCTGGCGCTGCTGCTGGCACCCGCGGCGCGGGCCGAAACCGTGCCCGAGCCCGACACCTATCACGGCGAACCCTACCGCTCTCCGGTTCCTGCAACGCTGGCCGGGGCGCAGGTCATCGACGTGGGTCAGGCCATCGCCCTGCAGGGGCAGGCGGCGTTTCTGGACGTGCTGCCGCGGCCCAAGGCCAAGCCCGCGGGCCTTCCAGAGGGGACGATCTGGAACGAGCCGCCCCACCGCTCGATTCCCGGCGCCGAATGGCTGTGGGACACCGGGTACGAAGCCCTGTCCCCTGCCGAGGAAGCGCGCCTGCGCGACGGCCTGACCCGCGCCAAGGCCGGCGATCCCGATCGCCCCGTGGTGATCTTTTGCCGGTCCGACTGCTGGATGAGCTGGAACGCCGCGCGGCGGGCGGTCGAATGGGGCTTTGACCCGGTGATCTGGTTCCCCGGCGGTACGGATGCCTGGGAACAGGCCGGCCAGCCGCTGGTCACCGTGGAGCCTGTCGCCCCGTAAAGCTGCCGAAGGCGCGGGGACCTGACGGCACGTCGATGCTGTGCGTCACCACCAGCGTCTTGGCGTCCAGAATCGTAAGCGTGTCCGAATCCCAGTTCGCGACCGCGACGCCGCTGCCGTCGGGCAGGGTCGCGATTCCTTCGGGATAATCGCCCATGGTGACGGTCGTCACCGGGTCCAGCGTGGCTGCGTCGAACACGGTGACGGTGCCGTCATACTGGTCGGTGACGAAACCCCGCCCCCCGGCAAAGGCGACGGCATAGGGATGGCTGCCGGTTGGCACCTGGCCCGTCAGCAGCCCCGCGACAGGATCGATGACCGACACCACATCCCCTTGTACATCGGCCGAAAACAGCTGTCCGTCATGGAAGGTCACGCCGAAGGGATGCGCCCCGGCCGTCGCCACGCGATGCAGCAGCGCCCCGGTTCCGGCGTCGAATATGCTGACCTGATCCGAATCACGATCGGCCGTCGCCACCAGGCCCATACCGTCGGTCGCCACGCCTGCCGGCGCGTCGCCGGTTGGCGCGCTCCAGACCGGCTGCAGGTCGGCGTCCAGCCGGGTCAGCCGCGCACCGTACCAGTCGGTGACGAAGACCCCGCCATCGCCCGCCGCGGCCAATCCGAAGGCCCCGGCGCCCAGGTCCCGATGGGCCAAGGGCAAGGCGTCTTCGTCCAACACGTGCAGGCGTCCGCTGTCGGCGGCAATGACATAGACGCGTCCGACCTGCGGGTCATAGGCTACAGGCGCAGGGGCATCTGGAATGTCGGCCGTCGCAATGATCGCGCCCGTCCCCAGGTCGATCACCGACAACGCATCGGCGTTCTGCGAGGTCACGAACGCAAGATCCCCGGCCAAGACCGGGGACCCTGTCAGCAGCAGCGCCAAGAACGCGCCCCGCACCTATTCGACGCGGCCAAAGCGTTCCGCCAGGGCGTCCAGCCCGGCCTGATAGACGCCGTCGACCGCTGCGATGGCGGCATCGTCGTTCAGTTCGGCCGGGGGTTCGTTGTTCGGGAAACCGCGATAGAAGCCGCCCTTCCACAGGACCTCGGCCTTGCCGTCCTTGTCGCTGACCTGCAGCGTCGAGGAGTAGTTGGTCACCGGCAGGACCGCCGTGTCGACCTCGGTGATCATGTACTTGTACATCATCTTGTCGTTGTCGATGGCCATCAGCTGTTCGGTGATGGTGGGCGCCCCGTCGCCGTTCAGTGTCAGCACGCGGGTTGATTCGTCGGGAACGTCCGCTGCCGCGCCCTCGGGCGTCATCGCGGTCGATGCGACCACCGGATGCCAGCTCATGTCGTCGAAGCGGCCGATCACCTCCCATACCTCGGCGGGGGTGGCATCCAGCGTCACGGTCTTTTCCGTCTTCAGGCGCGACGGGCCATGCGCCCCCGCCATCCCCGTCAGGGCCAGCACCGCACCAAGCGCGCCCGCCAGAACTGTCGTCGTCCTCATTCCTTCCGTTCCTCCCGAAAGATCACATTTCTCAGCAGATAGCTGTAGCCGCGCCGGAACGCGTCATCGGTGTTGCCGCGGATCTCGACCGATCCGGCGCGCACGGTCTCTCCGGTTTCGGTATCGCGCAGGGTCAGATTGACCGACTGGATCAGGTTGGAGACCTTCTGCACCTCTCCGGCGATGGCATAGTCCGATCCCATCCCGCGGGCGATCTTGGTATCGGCGCCGTTCGACCGGACCGGGTTCAGGATGCCCGCCACCGCCTCGGCCGGGGGCGGGGTCAGGGCAAAGCCGCGTCCGGTCAGGTCTTCGGCGATGAAATCCTCGACCATGGCGATGCGCGCGGTCTCGTCCGCGCGGACGCCGTTGATGGCTCCCTCGGTCGAGGTGTCGATGTAATGCAGGCCGAACCAGGTCGCGGTCCCCGGGGGCGGTGCCGGCTGGGCAAGGGCGGCCATGGGGGCCAGCAGCAAGGTCGATATCAGGCCGAAACGGGTCATTCCCCGACCATGCGCCGGGGTCGGACAGGCGTCCATTAAGACAAAAGGTGCAGCCGCCCCCGACTTTGGGTTGAGGGAAAAAGTTCCCGGACGAAACGGGAACAATAACCGGCTTGCCGCATCCCGGATCACCCCCCACCATGCCTGCAGGGAGAGACGAAATGTTCAAAGGAATCATGGGACTTTTGGCTGGTGCCGTGGCACTGGCCCAGCCCGTCGCGGCCCAGACCCCGGACCCGGTGCAGATCCGCACGGCCGTGCTGCGGGTCGACGACCCTGGCCTGCCGCCGATCTCGCGGCTGGACCTGATGCCCGCCGATCTGGGTTTTGCAGGCGCGCGCCTGGCGATCGAGGACAACGACACCACCGGCCGCTTCATGGGCCAGGACTTCGAGGCCGAGGAGGTGGCTGCCACCCCCGAGACCGCCGAGGCCGAGATGGCACGCTTGCTGGACGAGGGGGTGCAGTTCATCGTGCTTCTGGCCGATGACGCGACGACCCTGGCCCTGGCCGATCAGGCGGGGGACCGGGCGATGGTCTTCAATGCGATGGCGCGCGGCGACAACCTGCGCGGGACCGATTGCCGGTTCAACACGATCCACGTCGCGCCAAGCCGCGCGATGCTGACCGACGCCATGACGCAGTTCCTGATGTGGAAGAACTGGCCCCGCTGGTTCCTGATCCACGGCAGCCACCCCGAGGACCAAGCCCTGGCCCAGGCCTGGCGCACCAGCGCCGCCAAGTTCGGCGCCCAGATCGTCGAGGAACGCGAATACACCGATACCGGCGGCGCGCGCCGCACCGACAGCGGCCATGTGCAGGTCCAGGCGCAGATGCCCGTCTTTACGCAGCGCGCCGCGGACCATGATGTGGTCATTGCCGCGGACGAGGCGGACGTCTTCGCCGCCTATCTGCCCTATCTGACCTGGGACGCGCGCCCGGTGGCGGGATCCGCCGGGCTGGTTCCGCGCAGCTGGCACCCGGCGATGGAGGCCTGGGGCGGCACCCAGTTCCAGAACCGCTTCGAGAAGCTGGCCGCCCGCCCGATCCGCGAGGAGGATTACCAGACCTGGCTGTCGCTGCGCATCGTCGGAGAGGCGGCGACCCGCACCAATTCCGGCGACCCCGCCGCGCTGAAGGAGTTCATCCTGTCCCCCGATTTCGACGTCGCGGGGTTCAAGGGCCAGGCCCTGACGGTGCGCGACTGGGACCACCAGGTGCGCCAACCCATCCTGCTGACCACCGGCGTGCTGACCACCTCGGTCAGCCCGCAGGACCAGTACCTGCATCAGACCAGCCAGCTGGACACGCTGGGCGTCGACCGCCCCGAAACCCAATGCCAATTCTGAGAGGCCGCATGCGACATCTTCTGAGTGCCACCACCGGGCTTGCGCTGATGCTTGCCGCCGGACCCGCCCTGGCGAACCGCGTCTTCGTCACCAACGAGCGCAGCAACGACGTCACCGTCCTGGACGGAGAGACGTTCGAGGTCATCGGGACCTATCCCGTGGGCAACCGCCCCCGCGGCATCACCATCAGCCCCGACGGGACCGAGCTGTATGTCTGCGCGTCGGACGATAACCTGGTGCGCGTCTTCAACTCCGAGACGATGGAGGAGATGCACACCCTGCCGTCGGGTCCAGACCCGGAGCTGTTCGTGCTGCATCCGTCGGGCAACCCGCTGTTCATCGCCAACGAGGACGACAACATCGTCACCGTGGTCGACACCAAGACCCACCAGATGCTGGCCGAGGTGCCGGTCGGCGTCGAGCCCGAGGGCATGGGCGTCAGCCCCGATGGCAAGGTCGTGATCAACACGTCGGAAACGACGAACATGGCGCATTTCATCGACACCGAGACGTTCCAGATCACCGCCAACGTGCTGGTCGACAGCCGCCCGCGCTTTGCCCAGTACACCGCCGACGGAACCAAGCTGTACGTGACGTCCGAGATCGGCGGCACGGTCAGCGTGATCGACCCGGCCACGCAGACGATCACCAAGAAGATCAGTTTCGACATCCCCGGCGTCCTGCCCGAGGCGATCCAGCCGGTCGGCGCCCGCGTGACATCCGACGGGTCCAAGCTGTTCGTGGCCTTGGGGCCGGCCAACCGGGTTGCCGTGATCGACGCCACCACCGACGAGGTGACCGATTACCTGCTGGTCGGGCAGCGGGTCTGGCAGCTGGCCTTCAGCCCGGACGAGAAATACCTCTATACCACCAACGGCAATTCCAACGACGTGTCGATCATCGACGTGGCCGCCAACGAGGTCGTCCGCTCGGTTCCCGTGGGGCAGCAGCCCTGGGGTGTCGTCGTCGCCCCGGACTGATCCGGCATCCCTGCATATCCTGAGGAGGAGAGATTCCATGACCACGCTGACGAAACTGATGTCCGGTGCCGCCTTGGCCCTGATCCTGGCGGTGCCCGCCACCGCCCAGGATGCCGCGGCCTCCGACGCCTCTGCCGAGCAGGCACCCGGCGGCGATGCCGTTGTGGGCGAACCTGCCGAGGCGGGCACCCAATCGGGCGAGGCCGTCGAGGCGGACGAGGATGATGACGACGAGGAGGAGGAGGCTCCGTCCGAGGGGACCTATGACGCGACCGGCATGTTTGATTACGGCTTCTCGGGCCTTCTGGCGCGGGAGAACCGTACCGACCTGGCGCCCCTGACGCTGGCATCCGGCCAGCCCGTCGCAGGCGGCGAATACACGATCAAGTCGGGCGGCTACTATCGCATCAACATCGTGGCCGACGGCAGCCAGGAGCTGGCCCTGTCGGGCGGCGACTTCTTCCGCGCGATCTGGATCAACGAGATCGTCATCGGCGACACCGAGATCCGGCCGATGGGCGTGCACAGCATCGAATTCGATGCCGACGGCACGGCGGTCCTCAGCTTCGTCGCGGTGCTGCCCGGTCGATACACCTTGTCAGTGCCGGGTTCTTCGGGCGACAGTCTGCAAGCCGTCTTCAACATCCAGTAGGGTTCATTGACCGCCGCGTTGCAGATCGACCGTGTCAGCCACAATTTCGGTGCCGTGCAGGCGCTGGACGACGTGTCGCTGACGGTGCCGCGCGGCGGATTCACCGCCCTTCTGGGGGTGAACGGCGCGGGCAAGACCACGCTGTTCTCGCTTGTGACGCGGCTCTACAACAACCGGTCGGGGATGATCCGCGTGGCGGGGCACGACCTGCGGCGCGAACCGTCGCAGGCGCTGGCCCGTCTGGGCGTGGTCTTTCAAAGCCGCGCGATGGATGCCGACCTGACGATCCGCCAGAACCTGATCTATCACGCCAGCCTGCACGGGATACCCGGCAGACTGGCGAGGCCACGCATCGAACAGGTCCTGGGCCAGGTCGATCTGGCCGACAAGGCCGACACCCGCGTCACCGCCCTGTCCGGCGGCCAGTCGCGCCGCGCCGAGATCGCGCGCGCCCTGATCCACAGCCCCGACCTGCTGCTGCTGGACGAGGCGACGGTGGGCCTGGACGTGAAGTCCCGGGCCGAGGTGCTGGCCCTGACCCGCCGCCTGATCGCCCGCGATGGCGTGTCCGCCCTGTGGGCCACCCATATCATGGACGAGATCGACCCCGCCGACGACCTGGTGATCCTGCATCGCGGCCGGGTGCTGCGCCAGGGTCGCGCCGCCGACATCGCCGGGCCGCACGGGCTGACGCGCGCCTTCCTGGACCTGACCGGAGTCGCGCCATGACCGCACCCACCGACCGCCCCCGCGGCTGGCTGACCGCCTTTCTGGGCATCGCGCGCCGCGAGACGCTGCGCTTCGTCAACCAGCGCGGGCGCTTCCTGGCGGCACTGGTGCGCCCGCTGGTCTGGCTGTTCATCTTTGCCGCCGGGTTCCGCGCCGTGCTGGGTCTGTCGATCACGCCGCCCTATCAGACCTATGTCCTGTACGAGGTCTACGTGACCCCCGGCCTGGTCGCGATGATCCAGCTCTTCAACGGCATGCAGTCGTCGTTGTCGATGGTCTACGACCGAGAGACCGGGGCCATGCGCACGCTGCTGGTCAGCCCGTTTCCGCGTTGGTACCTGCTGGGATCCAAGCTGATCGCGGGGGTGATCGTGTCGATCATCCAGGTCTTCACCTTCCTGGCCATCGCGTATTGGTGGGGCATCCGCCCGCCCGTCTGGGGCTATGTCACCGTGATCCCGGCGCTGATCCTGTCGGGGCTGATGCTGGGCGCGATGGGTCTGTTCCTGTCCAGCGCGATCCGCCAGCTGGAGAATTTCGCGGGCGTCATGAACTTCGTGATCTTCCCGATGTTCTTTGCCTCGTCCGCGCTGTACCCGCTGTGGCGGATGCGCGAAAGCAGCCCGCTGTTGCACGACATCTGCGCCGTCAATCCCTTCACCCACGCGGTCGAGCTGATCCGGTTTGCGCTGTACATGCAGGTGAACTGGACCGCCCTGGCGGTGGTCCTAGGATGTTTGGCGGGGTTCTTCGGCGCGGCGGTCTTCATGTATGATCCGCAAAAGGGCCTGTGGGCCCGGCGGAAAGGAGGTCCCGCATGATCCGCATCACCCTGGCCCTGGCGCTGCTGGCCGGTCCCGCCTTCGGCGCGGCGGGGACCGATCCCGACTGGCCCTGCATCCAGCGCAAGCAGCCGCATCTGTCGATGGGCCAGGTCTGGACCGGCCCCATCCCGGACGACGAGACGCTGGCCCTTGCCCGCGATCCCGACATCGCCCGCCTGGCCGAACGCCTGGAACAGCGCCGCCTGCCGATCGAGGAGGCCGAGACGGAGATCGCCGAATTCGGAGCCGAGGCCCCAGACACGCATCTGGTCGCACTGATGCAGGCGATCTTCGACCGGATCGACAGCGACCGCAGCGCGCTGATCGCGGGCATCGCGCGCTATGGCCGGTCGCAGGTGGACCTGTCCGAACGGATCGAGGAACGCCGCGCCCGCATGGCCGAAATGGAGGCCGCCGAGGCCCCCGATTTCGACGCCATCGACGCCGAGGAAAAGGCCCTGGACTGGGATCAGCGTATCTTCACCGAACGCCAGCAGTCGCTGACCTATGTGTGCGAGACGCCGGTGATTTTGGAACAGCGCATCTTCACGCTGGGCCGTGCCATCGCCGGCCAGCTGGACTAAGGCGCGTCGCTGCGCGACAGTCGCAGGATGTCGTCATGGCTGCGGTCCATCCGGCCCGCAAGCCCGTCGCGCACTGCCTGATCCAGGATGGTTCGGAACAAGGCGGCGTCCGGTCCGTAATCCGCGGCCTTGCGCCGCCACTTGCGCAGCAGCACCGGGACCAGCGGCCAGAACCACGGTCCCGCCGCCACCCGATAGGCCATCAGCGCATTGCGATACATGTAGAACACCTTCCACATCGGCCGCAGCACGACACCACCCTGCGCCTGCAGGGCCGTGGTGTCGTGATCGAACCGCACCTGCGGCGCGAACCCGATGCGCAGTCCGGCACGGCGCATCTGCAGCGTGTACAGCTGGTCGTCGCCATAGATGAACAGGCGCGGGTCGGGCAGCCCGGCCCGCTGCAGCGCCGCGCGCGACAGGAACAGGCCGACGAAGCTGCTCATGTCCACCGGCACGACCGGTGACCCGGTTCCGTAATCACCGTCGCCCAGGTGGAACCCGGCACGGCCGCGGCCCAGGGGCATCCGCGCCAGGGTGCGCAGGAAGGCCCCCGGATTCCAGAACGGGTTGCGATAGGGGCGGTTCATCTCGCAGATGCGGCCGTCGGGGTGATGCACCGCGGCGCCGATCGCGTCCCATTCCGACAGATCCATCGCCCGGAAGGCGTCGATGGCGCCGGGCGCGGGGCGACCGTCATCGTCCATGACCACGGTCCAGTCGGCCTGCGCCTCGTCTCGCGCAAGCTGCATGCCGACGGAAAACCCGCCCGCCCCGCCTTGGTTCGTGGCGCTGCGATGGACGCGCAGGCGCGGGTCGTCCAGCGCCGAAAGCCAGTCTTCGGTCCCGTCGGTCGAGGCATTGTCGACCACGATCACGTGATCGACCGGCTGGTCCAGCAGGCGCGCGACCGTGACAGTCAGCTTGTCCAGCCGGTTGTGCGTGACCACCACGGCGGCGATCGAGGGTCGGGTATGGGCCATGGCGTGCCGATCATGTCATCTGCCGGCAGGCTGCGGCCGGGTCCGACCGCGCGATACCACGAAGGGCATTTGTGCAGCAACCGCCACCCATGCTGGTTTTCCGTGCCGGACGGGGCTGACAAGGCGCGTCGATGCCCCTAGACATCGTGCAGGACAACCGCCCGAGGCAAAGATGCAGATCGAAACAACCCCGCTGCCCGGAGTGCTGCTGCTGACGCCGGCCCGTCATGGCGATGCGCGCGGCTTCTTCTCGGAAAGCTGGAATCGCAGGACGCTGGCCGATGCCGGTGTCGTGCTGCCCGAGTTCGTGCAGGACAACCATTCGATGTCCGCGCAGACCGGCACGCTGCGGGGTCTGCATTATCAGTCGCCCCCCTTCGCGCAGGGCAAGCTGGTGCGCTGCGGGCGTGGCCGGCTGTTCGACGTGGCGGTGGACGTGCGCGTGGGCAGCCCGACCTATGGCCAATGGTTCGGGACCGAGCTGAGCTTCGAGAACGGCCGCCAGCTGTGGATTCCTGCAGGCTTCCTTCACGGCTTCGTCACCCGCGAACCCGATACCGAGATCGTCTACAAGTGCACGGCCCATTACGACCGCGCGTCGGACGGGGCGGTGGCCTGGAACAGCGTCGGCATCGACTGGGACGTCACCGATCCGCTGCTGTCCGACAAGGATCGGAATGCGCAGCCGCTGGCAGAGTTGAAATCGCCCTTCGTCTTTGAGGAGCAGGCATGAAGATCCTGATCACCGGCGGCGCCGGATTCATCGGCTCTGCCGTCGTTCGTCTGGCGATCGCACGTGGGCATCATGTCGTGAACCTGGACGCGCTGACCTATGCCGCGAACCTGGAGAACGTGGCCGAGGCCGCGCAGTCCGACCGCTACGCGTTCGAGCAGGCCGACATCCGCGACCGCGCGGCGCTGGACCGCATCCTGGCGCAGCACCGCCCCGACGCGATCATGCACCTGGCCGCGGAGAGCCATGTGGACCGGTCCATCGACGGCCCTGCGGCCTTCGTGGAGACGAACGTGATCGGCACGTTCAACATGCTGGAGGCTGCGCGCGCCTATTGGACGGCCCAAGGGCGCCCCGACAGCTTTCGCTTTCACCACATCTCGACCGACGAGGTCTTCGGGTCGCTGGGCGAGACGGGGCAGTTCACCGAAACCACGCCCTATGACCCGCGCAGCCCCTATTCGGCCAGCAAGGCAGGGTCCGACCATCTGGTCCGCGCGTGGGCCGAAACCTATGGCCTGCCGGTCGTGCTGACGAACTGTTCGAACAATTACGGCCCCTATCATTTCCCCGAAAAGCTGGTGCCTGTGGTGATCCTCAAGGCGCTGTCGGGCCAGCCGATCCCGGTCTATGGCGACGGTGGCAACATCCGCGACTGGCTCTATGTCGAGGATCACGCCGATGCGCTTCTGCTGGTCCTGGAAAAGGGCCAGTTGAACCGCAGCTACAATATCGGCGGAGAGAACGAGGCCACCAACATCGACCTGGTCCGCACCATCTGTGCCCATATGGACGAGCTGCACCCCGCGGGCGCGCCGCATGCGGACCTGATCACCTTCGTGACCGACCGTCCGGGCCATGACCGCCGCTATGCAATCGACCCGACCCGCATCCGCACGGAACTGGGCTGGCGCCCGTCCGTGACGGTCGAGGAGGGGCTGCGCCGCACCGTCGAATGGTATCTGGCCAATCGCGACTGGTGGCAGCCGCTGCTGGACCGTGACGGCGTGGGCAAGCGTCTGGGGACGGCCTGATGCAGGGCCTGCTGGTCTTTGGCCGGACCGGCCAGGTCGCGCGGGAACTGGCCGCGCTGGCGCCCGATGCGACTTTTGTGGGCCGCGACAGGGCGGACCTGACCGATCCCGCCGCCTGCGCCGCCCTGATCCGCGCGGCGCGTCCGCGTGCGGTCATCAATGCCGCCGCCTACACCGCCGTGGACCGGGCCGAGACGGATGCCGAGACCGCCCGCCTGGTCAATGCCGAGGCGCCCGCCGCGATGGCGCAGGCCTGCGCGGATCTGGGAATCCCGTTCCTGCACATCTCGACCGACTATGTCTTTGACGGCTCGGGCGACGGGTCGCGGGCCGAGGATGCGCCCACGGCGCCCTTGGGCGTCTATGGCGCGACCAAGCTGACCGGAGAGCAGGGCGTGGCCGCCGCGGGCGGAGCCTGGGCCGTGATGCGGACCTCCTGGGTGTTCTCCGCCCATGGCGCGAATTTCGTCAAGACGATGCTGCGCCTTGGCGCGGAACGCGACCGCCTGACCGTGGTGGCCGACCAGATCGGTGGGCCGACGCCTGCCGCCGACATCGCGGCCGCCTGCCTGCGGATGATCCGCGTGATGCGCGACAGGCCCGACACCACGGGCGGGATCTATCATTTCGCGGGCACACCCGACGCCTCCTGGGCCGATTTCGCGCGCCAGATCATGGCGCAGGCGGGCTTGGCTGCGCAGGTGGCGGACATCCCGTCATCCGACTATCCGACGCCCGCCGCGCGCCCGCTGAATTCGCGGCTGGATTGCGGACGCATCGCGCGGGATCTCGGGATCGCGCGTCCCGACTGGCGGGCCGGGCTGGCCCGCGTTCTGGATCAATTGAAGGACAAGGCATGACACAGCGCAAGGGCATCATTCTGGCCGGCGGATCGGGCACCCGGCTGTATCCGATCACCATGGGCGTGTCCAAGCAGCTGCTGCCGCTTTACGACAAGCCGATGATCTTCTATCCGATCAGCGTCCTGATGCTTGCCGGCATCCGCGAGATCGCGATTATCACCACCCCCGAGGATCAGGATCAGTTCCGCCGCCTGCTGGACGACGGCAGCCAGTGGGGAATCAGCTTCACCTATATCGTGCAGCCCAGCCCCGACGGCCTGGCGCAGGCCTATATCCTGGCCGAGGACTTCCTGGCGGGCGCACCGTCCGCGATGGTGCTGGGCGACAACATCTTCTTCGGGCACGGCCTGCCGGAACTGCTGGCGTCAGCAGATGCGCGCGACGGGGGCGGCACGGTCTTCGGCTATCGCGTGTCGGACCCCGAACGCTATGGCGTCGTCGATTTCGACGACCAGATGCGGGCCCGCGCCATCGTCGAAAAGCCCATCGTGCCGCCGTCGGATTATGCCGTGACGGGGCTCTATTTCCTGGACGGCACCGCGCCGGAACGGGCTCGCGCCGTCCAGCCCTCCGATCGCGGAGAGCTGGAGATCACGACCCTTCTGGAAAGCTATCTGCATGACGGGTCGCTGACCGTCGAACGCATGGGCCGCGGCTTTGCCTGGCTGGACACCGGCACCCATGCCAGCCTGCTGGATGCAGGCAACTTCGTGCGCACGCTGGAGAACCGCCAGGGTCTGCAGACCGGCTGCCCCGAGGAGATCGCCTTCGAGGCCGGCTGGATCTCGCCTGACCAGCTGCGCGCGCGTGCGGCAAAGTTTGCCAAGAACGATTATGGGGCCTATCTGCTGCGTCTGATCGACTGACCCTTCCTCCCGACAGACGGATTGACCTCGCCCATGTCCGACCTTGCCTCGCACACGCCCGCAGATCCTGCGCTGGTGGCCCATCTGACCGCCGGCATCGCCGAGGCCCGTTCGATCTATGAGCTGCTGTTTCCCACGCAGCAGCTGTTCTTCGTCCTGTCGCAGGGCAACAACCCGATCTGGGCCGCCCCCGAGGTGATCGAGGGTCCGCACAATCCGCGTCCCCAGGACCTGGGTGCGGATTATTTGGGCACCCTGACCCGGCCGGGCGCCTATGACGGCGCGCCGCAGGTGACCATCCGCCTGGCCATCCCGCGCCTGCCCCTGCCCGGAGAGATCAAGCAGATCGATTCGCCCTGGAGGCCCATGCGCGGTCTGGGCGCGCTGTTCCGGGCCAGCCCGCTGTGGTACGAACAGGTGCGCTATGGTGCCGAGATGGCTCGCAAGCGGCAGGCCGACCGACGCACGGACCAGACGGCCATGCCCCTGGGCGACGGCTCGGCCCTGTTGCCCGCGCCCGTGGCGCCCGACAGCGACAAGCGTCCCGCCATCCTGATCGGCATGCACTGGCTGGAGATGGGCGGCGCCGAGAAGCTGGGCTTCGACACCATGCGCTGGGCGCTGGCGGCCGGGCTGCGGGTGTTCGTCGTGGCGTCGGTTCCGGCCGTGCAGCGGCTGGCGGACAAGCTGCCCGACCATCCGGACCTGACCTTCATCCGGCTGGATCGCTATCTGCCGCACCACCTGTGGCCGCGCTATGTCCAGCGGCTGGCGATGGCGGAAAACATCCGCGCCGTGCACATCCACCATTGCACGCCGCTGTACGAAAGCCTGACCATGCTTCGCATGCACATGCCGTGGGTGCAGACGATCGACAGCACGCATATCGTCGAACACGCGAATGGCGGCTATCCGCGGATCTCGGGCGTGTGGTCCAACTATCTGGATATGCAGCATGTCATCAGCGGAGAACTGGTCCGCTATTTCCGCGACCGCTTCCATGCCCCGGCGGGCAAGGTCGTCCTGGGCCGCATGCTGGACCGCAAGAACAACGATGCGCTGCCGCCGCTGCGCCTGCAGGCGGGACAGAAAACGCTGCATGCCTGCTTCATCGGGCGGCTGTTCTATCAGAAGCGTCCGGTCGTGGTGGTCGAGGCCCTGCGCGCGCTGAATGCCTGGGCCGGGCGGAACGGCGTCACGTTGACCGCAACCATCGTCGGCGAAGGTCCCTATGACGGCACGCTGACGCGTCTTCTGCGCAAGCACGGTCTGTCGTCCAAGGTCGACCTGCTGCCCGGCAATACCGACATCCCGGCATTGCTGGAACGGTCCGACATCCTGCTTCTTCCCTCGAACAACGAGGGTCTGGCGCTGGTCTGCTACGAGGCCGTGGCCCATGGCTGCATCCCCATCTCGACCCGCGTCGGATCCCAGGACGAGGTGCTGCCCGACGGCCTGCTGGTGCCGCTGGCGCCGCGTGCGGCCGTGGCGGGCACCGTGGCCGCAGTCGACGCGATGTGGCGCGATGCAGGCACCCTGGCGCGCCACAAGGACGCCCTGCAGGCTGCGTGGACGCGTCTGACCGCCGATCCGACCGCCGAGGAGGTGCTGATGCCCGTCTATCGCCGTCTGGCCCAGAGGGACGCGGCATGAGCGTCCTGAACAAGACGGCTGCGGTCATCGTCACCTTCAACCGCTCGGGCAAGCTGATGGCGGTGCTTGACGCGCTGGCGGCGCAGACTATGCGCCCCGACATCGTGCTGGTCGTGGACAATGCCTCGACCGACGACACCGCGGCGCTGGTGCAGGCGCGGGCCGACGCCGACCCGACCATCCGCCACCTGCGGCTGCCGGCGAATGTCGGCGGGGCGGGGGGGTTTCATGCCGGGATCAAGGCAGCCTACCAGATGGGCGCGCAGTATTTCTGGGTGTCGGACGACGACGCCTATCCCCGACCGGACGCCCTGCAATCCCTGCATCGGGCCCTGACGAGTTTCCAGGCCGATAACGGCTGGCGCCCCAGCTTTGCCTGTTCGCGGGTCGAGTGGATCGACGGATCGCTGTGCGAGATGAACTGTCCGCGCACGGTGTGGGACTGGGCACGCTTCGTGCGGCCGGGCAGTGCCTGGGCGCTGGTGGACAGCGCGTCCTTCGTGTCGGTGATGATCCCGCGCTGGGCCGTCAGCGAACACGGCCTGCCGATCGCGGATTACTTCATCTGGTTCGACGATGCCGAATACACCCGCCGCATCGCGCGCAGCTATCCGGGTATCTTCGTGCCCGAAAGCGTCGTGGTCCACGACACGCCCGACAACAGAGGCGTGAACTTCGGCTTGGTCGACGACAAGAGCCTGTGGAAGTTCAAGTACGGAGCCCGCAACGAAACCTCATGGCGCCGGCGCGAGATGGGCCTGATGGGCGTGCTGGCCTATGCCTATGGGGTCCGGGGGCAGATGCGCCGCGGCGACGTGCCCTCATCCCTGCGCCGCCAGATCTATGGCGCGATCATCAAAGGCTTGGGGTTTCGCCCGGCCATTGAGCGCGTTTGATGGCATTCGAATGACACCCTCTGTTGGCAAAAGCAGTTCCAGATGAAAACCATTATGTTCATCGGTCATTTCAAGACCGGATCGACATCCATTCAGCACTACTTTGCCCGCAACTGGCTTGCATTGCTGCGCAAGGGTGTTCTCTATCCCGGTGTCGAATCACAGGCCGCGGCCCGTGCAATTCGTCTCAGCCTTACCGGACGTGACGAAGACCTCCGCGGACAGACGTTGAACGTGATCGAACCTCATAATGCACTGGCCCTGAGGTTGAAGAACGAGGAGGATGGCCACGGCGTCCCTCCCTACTATCCGCATGCCCCTTCGGGCCTGCAGATGTTCGAAATGATCAAGAACCAGTTGGATGCTATCCAGCCCGAGACAATGGTCCTGTGCTCTGAGGTCTTTGCCCTTCTAGGAATGACCAAGGAGCGGAAAAGCGTAAAACGGATTCATAACCGGTTTCGGTCCCATGACGTCAAATTGTACTGCAGCCTGCGTCGACCCGATGATTATCTGTCATCGTGGCACCGCCAGCGGCTGAAATTCGGCGAGAAGATGCTTCCTCTGCGCGCCGGGGCGCTGAATGCCTATCTAGAGACTGCGCATTTCCAACAAGCAAAGTTGGTTCGCGGCTGGCTTGAAGGGGGGTTCGAAGGGGCCGAACTCGTACTGCGCAATTTCTCGGATATCCAGAAAAGTGGAGGATCCGTAGTCGATTTCATGTCACGAACAGGAATTCCCATCCCTGACATGGCGGTCATGCCTGGAATGATGAACCCGTCCGTGCCTTCGGCCTTCGCCGAGATCGCGCGGCTTGCGCTGCATCAACTGCCGCAAGAATCGGCGCGGTCTATGGTTGCTTGGCTGATAGCGATGCGCGAGGAAGTTGACCACGTCGCGGACAGGGAGGTGGAGGTGTTCGGTCAGACTATGCGTGACATGATGGTCGAGCGGTTCCGACCCGTCGCTGATGACCTGTCGACGTTATCAGGTGTAAATCGTTTTTATCCAGATCTGGAAGACATGGCGTTGCTGCGGCCCGTGCCCGAACTCGAAGCCGCGCGGGCTGCGTTGGCTGGCCTGCGTGCCATAGGCGGTCGATCACGGTTGACCGATGCGGAGCGTGAGTGGCTAGCCAACCTAGAAATACCTGCGGCCTAGAACCGCTCAGGCCAATGCAAGCAGTTCCGCTGCCGTTACGTACTTGTCCCGACGCGGCGCGATGGTGTCCCGCTTTTCCATAAACGTGGCGCAAAACGTCATAGGATCGTTGAAATCGAACTGCGCGATGTCATTTAGCTGGTAATCCCACCAGCGCGTTTCCTGCAGGGCTGTGATTACATCATCCGGGAACCGGTATCTCAGGATGCGCGCGGGCACGCCGCCGGCGATGGCATAGGGCGGTATATCCTTGGTGACCACGCTTCTCGCTGCCACAACGGCGCCCGTACCGATCCTGACCCCACCAGCGAAGGTGACGTTTCCACCGATCCACACGTCGTCGCCAAGTATCACCGGTGCCGGTCTGCCTTGAAAGGGTGACACCATGTTCATGGATACCGCACCAAGCTTTCGGGCAGCTTCCTGATAGAATTTTCCATAGGTTAGCGGGTGTGTCGTCACGCGATCGATGGGGTGGGCATCCCCCATGACGGCCGATCCCGGCGCGATCGAGCAATACGCACCGGTTTTAATGCGTACGGCAGGAGAGTTCGTGTAACTCATGTATCCTAGGGAAGACAGGGCGACTACGTTCGGTCCCGGTTTTGAGTGACGCGACCACACCGATACCTGCAGCGTGTTGTCGAACGCGATTGCCTTGATGCTGTCCCACCCCAGATTGGGGTGAATGTTGGAATCGTCCATAAGGTGTCGGATGCGCGGGTTCAGCTTGATACGATGCATGGTGCGCCTCTAGTGACCTGCGATATGATCAGAATCCGACCATTGCGGGCATTGGCCGGCCTTGGCCTTGATGCGTGTTGAACTGATTTGCCGTGTCTAGCGCCTCTCTGATCGTCACGTCCATGTCCAGATAGCGATACGTGCCGAGGCGGCCCACGAAGGTCACGCCGGGGGTGTCGTGGGCCAGGTCGACATACTGCTCCAGCAGGGATTTCTCCTCGACCAGGCGGATCGGGTAATAGGGCGTGTCGCCCGGCTCTGCCGCGCGGGAGTATTCGCGATAGCAGACGGACCCCTGGTGGCTCTCCCAGGGACTGAAGTGCTTGTGCTCGGTGATGCGGGTATAGGGCACGTCGCGGTCGCCGTAGTTCATCACCGCACAGCCCTGATAGTCGCCGTCATGGCTGAAGCGTTCGAAATCCAGCGTCCGATAGCCAAGGCGACCCAAGCGGTAGTCGAAGTATCCGTCCAGCGGCCCCGACCAGAAGACGTGATCGGCCTCTGCCGCCATCTCGGCGCTGTATTCGGTGCCCAGTTCTACCGTGATCCGCGGATGGTCCAGGATGGCCGCAACCATCGCGGTATAGCCGTCCTGCGGCATCCCCTGGAAACGGTGGAAGAAGTAGTTGTCGTCATAGTTGAACCGCACCGGCAGCCGCTTGAGGATCGACGCCGGCAGTTCGGTCGGCGAACAGCCCCACTGCTTTTCGGTGTAGCCCTTGAAGAAGGCCTCGTAGAGTTCCGGGCCCACGAACCGCAGGGCCTGCTCCTCGAAGCTCTGCGGATCGGTGATGGTCGTGTCGGCCTTGGAGTCGATGAAGGCGCGCGCCTCCTCGGGGCGCAGGGTGGTGCCGAAGAACTGGTTGATCGTCAGCAGGTTCACCGGCAGCGAATAGACCCGGCCCTGCGCGGTCGTCTTGACCCGGTTCTGGAACGGCATGAAGCGCGCGAAGCGGTTGACGTAATCCCACACGCCCTCGTCGTCGGTATGGAAGATGTGCGGGCCATAGACATGCATCATGACGCCGGTGTCAGCATCGCGTTCGGTATGGCAGTTGCCGGCGATATGGGGGCGCGCGTCGATGATGCGGCAGTCATGCCCGGCCTCGGCCAGCTCCCGCCCGATCACGGCACCGGACAGTCCCGCACCCACCAGAAGAATTCTCATTGCCCCGCCCCGCCTTTGCGCATGGTCGACAGTCCGTCATGCTTTGGCCGATGCTATAGCGTGCCGGGAAGTGCAGGCCAACAGGCCGCCGCCTAGGCGACGGCTGAAACCTGCTGCTGCTGACAGATCCAGTCCCAGCTGTCGCGCATGCCCTGCTCCAGCGGGATGGTGGGGTTCCATCCGACCGCCTTTCGAATGCGCGCGATGTCCAGGATGATCCTGGGCACGTCGAAGCCGCGGCCGGGTCGATAGAGCGGCGACAGATCCCGCCCGGTGATCTGTGCCGTCAGCTCGACGATGCGCTTGACCGACGCGCCTTCGCCCGAACCGGCATTGAAGCAACCGTTGATCGGCGATTCCAGGGCGATCGCCGACAGCGCCGCAAGGTCGCGGACGTCGATGAAGTCGCGGATGACGCTGCCGTCGCCCCATACCTCGATCTGTTCGCCGCGGGCGATCTTCCACAGATAGGTGCCGATGATGCCCTGCAGGCCGGCATGACCCTGGCGCGGGCCATAGGGATTCGAGGCCCGCAAGGCGACGAAATCCAGCCCATGCAGTTTGCGCTCCATGTGCAGATAGTTCTCGATGGCGACCTTGACGATCCCGTAGGAGCTGATCGGCTGCAGGGGGTGGCTTTCGGGCACCTCCTCGCACTGGGGCACGCCATAGACGGTGCCGCCCGACGACAGGAACACCAGCTTGTGGATGTTGCGGGCCCGCATCGCGTGCAGCAGCCGGACGGTCGCGATCAGGTTGCCCTCGATGTCGGCGCAAGGGTTCAGGTTGGAGGTCGCGGGCACCGTCGTGCTGGCGCTGTGGATCACTGAATCGACATCGCGCAGGGCAACCTTCAGGACATCCTCGGATGAGAAGCTGCCCTTGACGTATTCCACCCCGGGCAGGGGGGGGCGGAAGGCTTCAGGTTTCATGTCCAGCACACGGACGTTGTGTCCGCGTGCGACAAGCGCGTCGACGATATGAGATCCGATGAAGCCGCAGCCGCCGATCACTAGGGTTCGGTTCATGAATGATAATCCGTTATTGTCGCGGTATTCCGTCGAAACGCGGGCTGATCGTGACTGACATGCGCGGCGCAACGTGGCCTTGGCACGATCACCCATACCGGAAACATGCTGCATTGCAAACAACTGCAGGGCTGGCCATAAGCCCTGTACGGTCACCGCAATCCGGGTCTTTGGACAGCACCGCGTCGGCGGAACAGGTCACCCCGAGGGAGCAGGCATAGTGTTGATCCTACACGCTAAGGCAAGCCAGCAGGCACAGGCATTGTCTGCCGAGCTTTTGAAAGAAAACGACTTCCTTGTGCTTGCCGGGCCGGTGGGAGCATTCGATGCCGCCGCCTTGCACCCCGGGCCGGGTCGGGTCGGCGGGACCGTTCTGCGCTTTACCCACCTGACCCCCCGGCCATCTGCCTTTCAGATGTTGGCCGACTGCGCCTGCCTCTGTCAGCGGCTTCTCGCCGAACATCTGTGCGCCCTGCGCTATCGTCAACCGCAGGACGAACAGACTGCCTTTTCCGGCGATGCCCCCGTCGCCTGGTCGGCGCAAGCGGACGGAACCGTGACCGCATTCCGCATTGCGCCGATCATTGCCAGCAGTCCGCTGCTGATGTCGCTGTCACGCGATCTCTGTGGCCGGTCGATGTCGGACGACCGGCGCTTTGCCTTTCTTGCCGCCGCCTTTGCAGGAGCCTGAATGCCACAACTGAACGACATCTGGACGGCCATTGTCGGTCGCGCCGGGATCGCGGACCGACGCCCTGATTTTCGCTTCGACCCGGCATTCTACGCCCGCACCTATCCCGAGATCGACGGTGACGATGCCGCGCTGCTGCGCCATTTCGTCGACTGCGGAAAGGCCGAAGGCCGCAACGGTACATATTACAGTCTCCTGCGCCGACAGGCGCCCCATATCGACGGTGCCCTGGACAGGCTGGTCACGGACCCGGGCATTCGCGCGGCGATCGACGCCGGGCATCCCGATGCCCTGCACTTGGCGTTCGAGGCGATCCTGCTGGGCGCTCCGGTCGATGCGGCCATCTCGGACTTTTCGATGTCGGCCTATCTGGAATGGTATCCCGACATCGAGGCGGCGGGGATGAACCCGTTGATGCATTATCTGCGCTTCGGATCGGTCGAGGGTGGGCGCCGCACCCTTTCGGATCTGCGCAAGGGACTGCACCGGGGCCAGCAGGTGTTCCGGCCCGAACTGCCCACCGTCCTGATCTGCGTCCACGAGATGTCGCGCACCGGCGCGCCCGTCGTCGGGCGCGATCTTGTCCGCGAGGCAAGCCGGACCCACAACGTTGCGGTCGCCGCCCTGCGCGGCGGGGACCTGCTGGACCAGTTCCTGCCGCACTGCTGCGGCGCGCTGGTGACCCAGAACCCGCTGCGCGAGATGCCCTACCTGAACGCCGACGTGTTCCGCCGGATCGACCATGCGATCCTGAATTCCGTCGAATGCGCGCCGTTCATCCATCCGCTGGTCGCACAGCAGGTGCCGTTCGCGGCCTATATCCATGAATATTCGGACTATACGTTCCCGTCATGGAAGTCCCTGTACATGGCGGCCTTTGCGGATCTGCTGATCTTCTCCTCCGAACATGTCCGTGACAGCTGGCAGGGGCGCCTTGCGGATGTCGACTTCGACACCGCGACTGACAGCACCATCATTCCCCAGCACCCGCTGATCGACGGGCAGGTCACCGAACGGCGCCGGGTCGAGGCGCGGCGCAGGATTTCCGCGGCCCTGGGCCGTGATCTGGCGGATGCGCGCATCGTCTGCGGCGCGGGCCATGTCCAGTGGCGCAAGGGCACCGACATCTTCGTGCAGGCGGCGCAGATCTGCGCCAATGCGGACCCCGACACCGTGTTCGTCTGGATCGGCGACGGCCGGAACCACCAGGACATGGGGTTCGGCGTCTGGTTCGACTATCACCTCCGCCAAGTCGGCGCGAACCGGCCGGACGGCAACCTGTTCATGCTGCCGGCGGGGCCGCTGTATCTGGACGTGATGGACGCTGCGGATTCGATGTTCCTGTCCTCGCGGCTGGACCCGCTGCCGAACGTGGTCTTCGACGCGGTGCGGCGCGGCCAGACGATGGTCTGCTTCGACGGAGCCACGGGCTTTGCCGACGACCGGTATCGCGGATCCGACCGGATCACGCGCACCCCCTATGCCGACCCGGCCGCCGCGGTCCGGGCCCTGCTGGCGCTGCCCCGCAAGACGGGAACGCCGGACCAGGACCTGCCCGCCGCCGATGACGATGGGCCGCGACTGTTCCACCGCATGCGCGGCGCCTTGCACGACCGCCTGGTGCAGCAGCGCAACTTCGTCCTCGGCGAAAGCCGGATCGACATCCCGCTGCTGTTCACCAAGTCCGAGGCCGACCGCCCCCTGCGCCGGCAGGAACGCGAGAAGCTGTTCCGCTATGGCCGCCGGTTGCTGTGGCGCGACGTGGACGACGCGCGCACGACCGTCGCCGCATCCGACAACTGGGTGCACCGCCGCCTGCGCCTGGAGGAGTATCGGGCCATCGCGCCGGACGATGCTGGGGTGGCGGACTTTGCCATCCACGTCCATGCGTTCTACATCGACGATCTGGATGACGACCTGCGCGATCAGGCGGCCTTCGCACGGGCCTCGCGCATCGTCGTGACCACCGATACCGAAGCCAAGGCCGACCGGATCCGCCAGATGGGCGCCGACCGCGGCCTGACCATCCAGACGCAGCTGGTGCCCAACCAGGGCCGGGACATCCTGCCCTTCCTGCGGCTGTTCGGGCGCGACGGCCTGGCGGGCGACGATCGCATCTGGTGCCACCTGCATCAGAAGAAGTCGGTCCAGACGACCTCGCACGGCGATGTCTGGCGGCGTTTCCTGCATCGCATCCTGCTGGGCGACCAGAACATGCTGTCCTGGGCCGTCCGCCGGATCGCCGACCCCGACGTGGGCCTGGTCGCGCCGTTCGAGCCGCATTTCGTGCCCTGGGACGATTCGCGGCGTCTGCTGGCGGGCATCGCGGACCGCTTTCCGGGACCGATGCCGCAGAACCCGCTGC
The DNA here is from genome assembly GCF_028621715.1 of Paracoccus marcusii. Lineage (NCBI taxonomy): Bacteria > Pseudomonadati > Pseudomonadota > Alphaproteobacteria > Rhodobacterales > Paracoccaceae > Paracoccus > Paracoccus marcusii. Next base: position 982,397 of record NZ_CP117466.1, read on the forward strand.
TGTTCCCGGTGGGCAACATGTTCTGGACCAAAGCCGATGTCGCCCGGCAGATGCTGGACCTGTTCGGAGAGGACCACCCCTGGCCCAATGAACCGATCCCGACCGACGGCACCGAGTACCACCTGATCGAGCGCCTGTGGCCCGCCATCGCCGCGCGGATGGGGCTGGATTCGGTGTTTCTGCACAAGGATGATGAGGAGCGGGTCTGACCCGGCGCCGCGCCTTCGTTCAAACGAATATGTGTGTGGGATCTGCGGACAAGCCTTGGACCACACTTAAGCAGGAGACGTCATGGTCAAGCTGATCGTTCATATTGGTCACGGCAAAACTGGGTCCAGTTCCATCCAAGAGACCCTTCTTTCAGGGCGCGATATTCTTGCTGATCAGGGAATAGCCTATCTTGGACTTATGCTGGAGCATGGTGGAGGGTTGAACCGCCATGATTGGCAGAAGCGGTCTGGCTCTGACATCTTCTTCGCCAATGCCCGCGATCCTCTCACCGCTAACGGCGAGATGTTCGCCGCTTTGTCGGAGGCGCTGTCACAATGCGATCGTGACGGCGTCACCAAGGCGATTTGGAGCAACGAATGGCTGGCACCCCGCTCGGGGATGGTGCTCCCGGCGTTGCAGAAGATCGCCGAGAGTGGGCACGAGATCGAAATACAATGCTACGTCCGCCGTCACGACAAGTGGGCGATCAGCGCCTATTCGCAGTGGGGCCTAAAGCATAAGTCATACGACGGCAGGGTTCGTGATTTCGAGAGCTGGATGCCGGTTTTCGGAGGACGATCGATACGGTTTGCTGACGACATAAAGCCGTGGCACGATGCTTTTTCCGACAAGGTGAAGGTGTTCAACTTCGACGCCATAGGCGATGTTGTCGAACATTTTCTGGTTAATAATCAAATCGCAGGGGTACGGCCTATTAATGAGAACGTATCTCCGTCTGCAGTGGAGATTGCGGCGCAGGCTGTTTTCAACAGCAAGCATCCCATTTCAATGCGCCCCTCAGAGTACGACAAGGTGGCTAATCTTCTTCGGCGTGATGCTGGGATTGAACAACCTTTGTCGACCATCGACAAGTTGTTTCCCAGTCAGGATGCATTGAAGACGCTTTTGGATGATCGCAGAGATGATATCGCAACCTTGAACGAGCATCTTGCACGAAACGGGCAGCCAGAACTGGACTTCACTACGCCTCCCCGGCCAGTTGAGCATCCCACGCCTTGGGCAATGGACCAATATCTTTTGCGTCTTGTCTTCGGCCTGAATGATGAACTGATAGCGCTACGCGCTCGGGTTGCGACGCTTGAGGCTTCACACAAGGCCAAGGAGAAGTAACTTTCTCTTGAACGCCTTGCAGGCATTTGCGATGGGCAGGAGACCGTCACGCAGACAGTCGGTCCCTGCCCGCCAGGCAGACCGACCCCCTTTGGGAGGAGGGGCGCGCTGCCTCTGACCCCGACCGGAGACGCATCAGATGACCTCGACCAGCCCGCAGACCGACCTGACCGTGCCGCCGGTCAGAACCGCCCTGATCGTGCTGGGCATGCACAGGTCGGGAACTTCGGCGTTGGCGGGTGTGCTGGGGCATCTGGGTGCGGCACTTCCGCAGGACCTGATGGCGCCCTCGGACATGAACGCCAAGGGGTTCTTCGAATCGAACCGCATCACCGGGCTAAACGACCGTCTGCTGGCGCAGGCTGGCTTCACCTGGTGGGACCCGCGCCGCTTTCCCGCCGCATGGTTCGACACCCCCGAGGCGGCCACCCTGCTGGACGAGGCCGTCGAGGTGCTGCGGGCGGATTACGGCGATGCGGCGCTGTTCGTCATGAAGGACCCGCGGATCTGCCGCCTGCTGCCGTTCTGGACTGCCGCGTTGGACCGCTTCGGTGCGCAGGTCCGGATCGTGCACACGCACCGTGCCGCGTGGGACGTCGCCGCGTCGCTGGCCCGGTGGGCGGAGTACGAGCCCGAGTTCGGGCTGGTGCTGTGGTCGCGCCACGTCCTGGACGCCGAGGCCGGCAGTCGCGCACTGCCGCGCTGCTTCACCAGCTTCGAGGCGCTGATGGACGACTGGCGCGCCGTGGCCCGCCATATCGCCGACGCGCTGGACCTGGACTGGCCGCGGGGCCCGGATCAGGCCGGTGCCGCGGTGGACGATTTCCTCAGCCGTGACCTGCAGCATTTCCGCGGCGCATCGGCGACCGGTCCCGACGGCCAGCCCCTGCCTCCGGTGGCGGCAGAGTTGCAGCAGGTCCTGGGCGCATGGGTCGATGAGGGAGAATCGTCGCAGGATCACGATCGCCTTGACCGCCTGCGGTCGGCGCTGGATGCCAGCGGGCCGCTGTTCGACGGATTGGCCCTGCGGACCGTGCATCGTGCCCGTCAGGTGGCACATCTGTCGGGCCGGGTCGAAAGCCTGACGGCGGACCTGACCCAGGCGCACCGGGACCTGAGCCGTGCCGGGCAGGAGGCCGACCGCCGTGACGCCCAGATCGCCGAACAGGCAGAGCGTCTTGAGGTCATGGAGCGGCGCCAGCACGTCGCGTCGGTCCAGTTGCGACAGCTGACCGAACAGCGCGAACGCGAGATGCAGGAGCGCCTGCGGCTGGCCATCGCACTGGACGACCCGAACGCCATGGCGGACCGGCTGGACGACCTTGCCGAACGCGTGGAACGTGTCACCGCCGAACGCCGCAGGGAGCGCGACCGCCTGAACGCCGAAGCCGAGGCGATGGCCGCCGAAGGCGCGCGGCTGCGCGAGGACCTGGCCACGGCCCGTGCCGAACGCGATGCCGCGCAGCGCTGGGGTGCGACCCGCGAGGCGGAGCTGCTGGCCAGCACCTCGTGGCGCGTGACGGCGCCGCTGCGGGCGGTGTCGCGTGTGGCGCGGCGGCTGCGGCCCTAGTCGCGCTGCCAGGGGCGCAGCTCGGCCTCCATCCAGGTGCCATGGGCGGCGTTGGGAAAGACGATCCAGTCCTGGCCGAAGCGGTCGGCGTGGTCTTCGGTCAGGCGGTGCTGATCCTCCAGCGCTGCCCCGGCGAAGGCGCCATGGAAATCGTGCAGCGTGTCGCCCAGCTGCAGCACGATACGGTGCCCGTCCTCGACCTGCGCGCGGCGGGCGGCCTTGGGCGGACCGAACAGCAGGACCTGTTCGGCGCAGACCTGCGGCAGGCCGAGACGCGACAGGGTCGCGATGGTGGCCAGCTTGTTCTCCTCGAATCGGTCCGAGACGTAGAAGATCGTGACGCCCAGGCTGTCGGCCAGCGCAAAGAACTCGGCCGCGCCGGGGATCAGGTGGGGGTTGCCCTCGCGCTCCCACAGCAGCCAGGTGTCGATGTTCTGGAACATCCCCTCGTTGTGCATCGCGGCCGCCATGACGGCGCTGTTGTCCAGGATCGTCTCGTCGATGTCGCTGAGGACCGCCAGCCCGGCGCCGCCGCCTGCCTGGTCAACGGCGGCACGCAGGCGCAGGGTTGCCAGCGCATAGCATTGCCGCTGCAGGGCGCGCACCTCGGCCGAGGCCTGCTGATAGCGGACGGCGATGGCGTGGTCGTGAGGCGTGTGGGTGGGCTGCATGATCTGTCCTTTGGTCGCGCGCAACATAGCTAGGCCGCGCGCGCCGCCGGGTCAAATGACGGTCCGGTGGTCTGCGCCGCGTGGTCAGATGGCGGGCGCGGGGATGCGATAGGGCGCCTCGCGGACGGGCAGGTGGATCAGGGCGCTGAAGGCCCCGATGCCCACGCCGATCCACCAGACCAGGAAATAGTCGCCCGACGCGTCGTACAGCTTGCCCCCCAGCCAGACCCCCATGAACGATCCCAGCTGGTGAGACAGGAACACGAACCCGTAAAGCGTCCCCATGTAGCGCAGCCCATAGATATAGGCGACCAGACCCGAGGTCAGCGGCACCGTGGCCAGCCACAGCCCCCCCATGACCAGCGAGAACACGACCACCGTGGCAGGCGTCATCGGCGTCAGGATGAAGGCCGCGGCGGCGATGGTGCGCAGCGTGTAGATGCCCGCCAGCAGGTATTTCTTGGTGTAGCGCTTGCCCAGATATCCCGCGAGGATCGCCCCGCCGATATTCGCCAGCCCGATCAACGAGATGGCGATCGCCCCAAGCGCCGACGTGGTGGTGATGCCCAGGCCCGCCAGCATGCCGGCAGGGTCGATGGGGCCGCACATCTCGGTGATCATCGCGGGGAAATGCGCGGTGATGAAGCCCAGCTGATAGCCGCAGGAGAAGAACCCCGCAAAGATCATCATGAAGGACGGGTCGCGGAACGCGCGCCGCAGCACGGTGCCCATGCTGTCCTCCAGCTGCGACGGGGTCGCGGGCCTGCCGTCCCCCAGCATCGGCAGGAACAGCATCGTCGACAGGACGATCACGCCGAAGATGATGAAGACCGACTGCCACGGATAGAAGGCCAGCAGCCCTTCGGCCAGGGGTGCGCCGAAGACCTGTCCCGCCGATCCGGCGGCGGTGGCGATGCCCAGGGCCAGGCTGCGGTTGTCGTCGCTGGCGGCCCGGCCGACCACGGCCAGGATCACCCCGAACCCGGTGCCCGCGATGCCAAAGCCCACGATGATCTCCAGCAGCTGGATGCTGGCCGGGGTCGTGGCGAAGGCGGTCAGGATCAGGCCGGAGCTGTAGAGGATCGCGCCGACGATGATCGCCCACCGGTCGCCCCATCGTTCCGCCATCGCGCCGAAGATCGGCTGGCCGATGCCCCAGGCCAGGTTCTGGATCGCGATGGCCAGCGAGAACTCGGCCCGCGGCCAGCCGAAATCCTGTGCGATGGGAATCTGGAACACGCCAAAGCTGGCGCGCAGTGCAAAGTTGATCAGCAGGATCAGCGATCCGCCGATCAGCACGGGTGTCAGGATGCGGGAATGGGGCATGGCTGCGGCCTTGGATGGGGTCGGCCGCAGCGTTGCCCCCGGCATGGGGGCGCGTCAATCACGCAATTGTCAGGATGCAATCGCCGCCGGTCAGCGGCGCTGCACCTCGGACTGGATCGAAAAGCGCGAGGCAGGGATCGTTCCGCCCTTTGACATCTCTCCAAGGATCACGGTGGTCTTCTGGCCGGTATCGTCTGTGACGACCCACTGGCGCAGCTCTGTCGGCGCGGTGAACACCATCTGGATGGTGCCGTTCTGCGGCCGCTGCGGGTCCTGCGCGGTGACGACGGTGCCGTTGTTCTGTTCGCTGTGACCGGTGACCATGCCTTGGCGGCCCAGGTTCACGTTGGCATCCAGGATGATCGACAGCGGCGTCTGGGACAAGGGATACTGCTGCGGGCCGCCGTTCGACTTGCCGTCGAAGATCGCCACGTTGCCGCCCGATGCCAGAACCAGTGTCGGGTCGTTGTCGTATTCGAACCGCACCCGGCCGGGACGCTGGATATAGACGGTCCCCGTCGATACCGTGCCATCCGGGTTGATCTGCGTGAACTCGGACGTGACCGTGGTCAGGCTGTTGAGATAGCGCGAGATCTCGGACAGCGGGATACGTTCGGCCAAGGCCGGAAAGGCCATGGCGACAAGAAGGGCGGGCGCAAGGGCGAGGGTGCGTATGTTCATGGTCCCGATCATATCCTTTCGCTGTTGCGATGCACATCACGTCTGGCGGATGAACGCGCAGCCAACCATCGCGCGTCCGTGACGGTTCCCCATCATTTGTTTCATGCCAGACACCTTGTGAAGAACACATGGGGAACATATCTTTCCCGGCATGGCACAGCGCACCTTGCAGGACAAGCTGGCGATCCTGTCGGACGCCGCGAAATACGACGCCTCCTGTGCGTCCAGCGGAACGACGCGACGCGATTCGCGGTCGGGGGGCATCGGCTCGGCCGGGGGCACGGGGATCTGTCATGCCTATACGCCGGACGGGCGCTGCATCAGCCTGCTGAAGATCCTGATGACGAATTTCTGCATCTATGATTGCGCCTATTGCATCAACCGCGTCAGCAGCAATGTCGAACGTGCCCGGTTCTCTCCGGAGGAGGTGGTCCGGCTGACGCTGGAATTCTATCGCCGCAACATGATCGAGGGGCTGTTCCTGTCGTCGGGCATCATCCGCAGCCCGGACCAGACGATGGGCGACATGGTCCGCATCGCGCGCATGCTGCGGATCGAGCACGGGTTCAAGGGCTACATCCACCTCAAGACGATCCCCGACGCCTCGCCCGACCTGGTGGCGCAGGCAGGGCTGTTCGCGGACCGCCTGTCGGTGAATGTCGAACTGCCTCAGGATGCCAGCCTGCGCCACCTTGCCCCAGAAAAACGCCCCGAGACGATCCGCGCCACCATGGCCGACGTGCGCCTTGGCCGCGAGGCCGCCAAGGACCGAAGCCATACGGGCAAGCGCCCGCCGCGCTTCGCCCCCGCCGGGCAGTCCACGCAGATGATCGTCGGCGCGGATCAGGCCACCGACGTCGACATCCTGAACACGTCGGCCAATCTCTATTCGGGGTATCAGCTGAAGCGTGTCTATTACTCGGCCTTCAGCCCGATCCCCGACGCGTCCGCCATGCTGCCGCTGATCAAGCCGCCGCTGATGCGCGAACATCGCCTGTATCAGGCCGATTGGCTTATGCGATTTTACGGCTTTGACGCGACAGAGATCGGGTCGGCGCATCCGTCGGGCAACCTGGACCTGGCGATCGACCCCAAGCTGGCCTGGGCGCTGGCCAACCGGGCGCAGTTCCCCGTCGATGTCGCCCGCGCCCCGCGCGAGATGCTGCTGCGCGTGCCGGGCTTCGGCACCAAGACCGTGGGTCGCATCCTGACCGCGCGCCGGAACGGCGTGCTGCGATACGCGGACCTTTTGCGCATGGGCGCGATCATGTCCAAGGCCCAGCCCTTCGTCACGCTGCCCGACTGGACGCCGGGCGCACTGACCGACAGCGCCGGCCTGCGGGCGCGCTTTGCGCCGCCGCCCGAACAGCTGTCCCTGTTCGGATGATCCGGGTCACGCTGCCGCGGTTCGGACGCTTTGACGCCTGGCGTCAGGCCGCCCGCGATCTGGCCAGCGCACGCGTCCCGATGGAGGGCGTGACCTGGGCCGACCCTGACACGCCCCCCGACCTGTTCGGCGCCGACCCGGCCCCGCCGCCGGGCGATCATCCGGTGATCGCCACGCAGCAGTTCCTGCAGCTGGCCCGTCAGGTCGCCAGCCATTCGGACCCGGAACGCTGGTCGCTGCTGTACGGGACACTGATGCGGGCGCAGGGCGATCGGCGCTTTCTGTCCAATCCCGCCGATCCAATGATGGACCGCCTGTCGCGCATGGCGAAATCGGTGCGCCGCGACATCCACAAAATGCACGCCTTTGTCCGGTTTCACGAACTGCCCTCGGACGGGCCGCGCCGGGCCTTTGGTGCGTGGTTCGAACCCGAACACCCGATCCTGGAGGCCGGGACGCCGTTCTTTGCCAAGCGGTTCGCCGACATGGACTGGCTGATCGCCACGCCCGAAGGCACTGCCCGGTTCGACGGCGACACCATCGCCTATGACGACCCGGCCCCGCGCCCCGATCTGCCCGACGATGCAAGCCATGACCTGTGGCAGACCTATTTTGCCAACATCTTCAACCCCGCGCGCATCAAGACCAATGCAATGCGGTCCGAGATGCCCAAGAAATACTGGAAGAACCTGCCCGAAACCCGGCTGATCCCCGACATGCTGGCCGATGCGCCGCGCCGGGTTCAGGCCATGCGCGACGCGGGTGCGACCGATGCGCCGGCCTTTGCGCCCAAGATCACCGCCCGCCTGCGCCAGCAGCCCGACGACAGCATCCCCGACACGCTGGAGCAGGCCGCGTCCCAGGCCGCCCGCTGCACCCGGTGCGAGCTGTGTCATGCGGCCACCCAGACCGTCTGGGGGCAGGGTGATCCTGCCGCCCGCCTGATGCTGGTGGGCGAAGCGCCGGGCGATCAGGAGGATCTGGCGGGCCTGCCCTTCGTGGGCCCCGCGGGCCAGCTTCTGCACCGGACCATGGCCGAGGCCGGGCTGGCCCCCGACCGCGCCTGGATGACCAATGCGGTCAAGCATTTCCGTTTCACCCCGCGCGGCAAGCGCCGCCTGCACCAGACGCCCGACCGCGACCATGTCGATCAGTGTCGTTGGTGGTTGAACCTGGAACGCCGCATGGTCGCGCCGCGCCTGACCGTGGCCCTGGGGGCGACGGCGGCCTTCGCGCTGACCGGCAACCGCAAGCCGCTGACGCCGCGCCGCGGTCTGGTCGAACCGGCGCGCGACGGCGGCCCCGTCCTGATCACCTGGCATCCCAGCCTGATCCTGCGCCTGCCGCCCGACCGCGCGCCTGCGGCCTTGGCCGAACTGCGCGCCGATCTGGCGCAGGCGGTGCAGATGGTGGCCTGAGGCGTCAGCCGAAGACCGACCAGCCGGTGAATTCGGCCAGCCGTTCGGCGGCCAGCGTGCCCATCTGCGAATTGCCCCATCCGTCCAGCCCCGGCGACCAGATCGCGATCGACGCCTTGCCCGGCGCGATGACCAGCAGCCCACCCCCCACGCCGGACTTGGCGGGCATGCCCACGCGGAAGGCGAAATTGCCCGACCCGTCATATTGCCCGCAGGTCATCATCAGCGCGTTGATGCGCCGCTGTTTCACCGGGGCCAGCAGGGGCGGCGCGCAGTCCAGCCCGGCGATCACCCGGCCCGCGCGGGCCAGCTGGATGCAGGACATCTCGATCGCGCATTGGTGGACATAGGTGCCGATGACATGATCCGGCGGATTGCGCAGATTGCCGAAGCTGCGCAGGTAATGCGCCAGCGCCGCGTTGCGGTATCCGGTCCGCGCCTCGGACCGGGCGACGGCCTTGTCGATGTGGATGTCGTCATCCTCCGCCGCCGCGCGCACGAAGCCCAGGATCTCGGCCAGGGTCTGCTGGGGGCTGCGTCCGGTCAGCAGCTGGTCGGTGACCACAATGGCGCCCGCGTTGATGAACGGGTTCCGGGGCCGGCCCTTCTCCTGTTCCAAGAGCAGGATCGAATCGAACCGGTCGCCCGACGGCTCGCGCCCCACGCGCAGCCACAACTGTTCGCCGATGCGGCCCAGCACGCAGGCCAGCGCGAACACCTTGCTGACCGATTGGATGGAAAATCCCCGATCCGCCTGCCCGGCGGTCAGCACCTGTCCGTCCGCCAGGGCCACGGCGATGCCGAACTGATCGGGGGCGACGCCGGCCAGTTCGGGGATATAGTCGGCGACTTTGCCCCAATCGGCAGCCTTGCGGATGTCGCGGTCCAGGTCCTGCAGAAAGCGTTCAAGCGTCATGGCGTCCCCCGATGCTGCGCAGAGCCTATGGCGCGAAACCGCCGCCCGGGGAAGGTTAAAGCGCCTGACCCGCCAGCATCCGCGGCATCGGCGACACGGACAGCCCCGCCGCCTGCCGCATGAAGCCGCGCCGCAGTCCCGGCAGTGCATCGACCACGCCCATGCCCGCGCCGCGCAGCCCGGCCACGGCCGGATTGTCGGTCGCGAACAGTCGGTTCACCCCGTCCATGCCCAGTGCCAGCGTCGTCGCATCCGGTCTGCGCCACGCCTGATACCGCTCCAGCACCAGCGTGCTGCCGATATCCTCGCCGCGCCGGGCGGCATCGACCAGCACCTCGGCCAGGGCGGCTACGTCGCGCAGGCCCAGGTTCAGGCCCTGGCCCGCGATGGGATGGACCCCATGCGCCGCGTCCCCCACCAGCGCCACGCGGTCGGCGACATAGCGTTCGGCCAGGGACAGCGACAGTGGATAGCTGAAGCGCGGCCCCGCCAGCGACAGATCGCCCAGGAAATCGCCAAAGCGCGGCCGCAGGACCGCCAGGAAGGCGGCGTCGTCCAGGGCGGCGATGGCCGCGGCGTTCGCGGTGGTTTCCGACCAGACGATGTTGCTGCGGTTGCCGGGCAGGGGCAGGATCGCCAGCGGCCCGGTCGCCATGAAATACTGATGCGCGATGTCCTGATGGGGCAGAGCATGGTCGATGGCCGCGACCAGCGCGGTCTGGCCGTAATCCCAGCCCTGGCGCCGGATGCCCGCGCGCGTGGCCACGCCCGACCCGCGCCCGTCCGCACCGACC